>JAFGRT010000191.1 GCA_016935015.1 Acidobacteriota bacterium
CTGGTATAGAAGACTTGCCGCGTCTCAAAGAGATCGGGATCGAAGTTGACCTCGGTGGTCTGGTAGACGACGGCCTCGCCGGTCCGCGGGTCGTAGCGGTAGATGGTGGGCGGGATGGTGAACGAGGCGAACTGGTAGAACAGGACGTCGTCGTCCTGGTGGCCGCCGAAGCCGTAAACGGAGCCTGGCGCCGGAAAGGTGACCTCGCGCACGGGTGTGCCGTCCGGCCCGAACTGGAACACCCGGCTGGTGGCGTCCTTCAGGTAGTGGACGAACAGCTGGCCGGCGGCGGTGCCGGCGTAGGTGATGGTTTCGGGTTTTTCCGGGACCACGACCGTCCAGTTTTCCGGGGCCGGCCGGCGCGGATCCACCCGGACGATGCGCTGGTTGGGGGCGTCCATATTGGTCAAAATAAGCAGCCCGTCACCCACGCTGTCCAGCACGTTGCTGTCATGCTCAAAACCGGTGATGAGGGGCCGAAAATCGCTATCGGCCTGCGTCAGGTCGCGGCAATACAGCTCGTTGCCATGCGTCCCCTCGGACACGCTCAGGACCAGCCAGCGGCCGTCTTCGGTGACGTCCACGTTCTTGTACCGCAGGGGGTGCGCACGGTCTTCGTAAACCAGGCGGTCATCGGCCTGGGGCTGGCCCAGGCTGTGATAGAAGATCTTCTGGTACTCGTTCTTGGCCACCAGCTCCTTGCCCGGCTCGGGCTGATCGAAGCCGCTGTAGAAGAATCCAGCGTCGTGCCAGGCGACGCCGGTGAACTTGGCCCAGCGGATCCGGTCGGACAGCTCCTGCCGGGTGTCGATCTCGATGACGCGCAGCTCCAGCCAGTCGGAGCCGCCTTCGGATACGGAGTAGGCGATGTAGCGGTCGTCAGTGGACGCGTCCAGCAGCCGGACCCGGGTGGTGCCGTCGGGCGACATCTTGTTGGGATCGAGGAACACCTCGGGTTCGCCGTCAAGCCCCTTGCGGATGTAAATGACGGACTGGTTCTGCAGGCCGTCGTTCTTGGTGAAAAAATAGTACTCGCCCACCCGTTCGGGCAGGCCGTACTTGGGATAGTCGTATACCTGCTCCAGCCGTTGCCGGATCTTGTCGCGGTAAGGGATCTGCGCCAGGTAGTCGAACGTGACCTTGTTCTGGGCGTCGATCCAGGCGCGCAGATCGGGGTCGCCCTCGTTCTCCATCCAGCGGTAGGGATCGGCAACCTTCGTGCCGAAATAGTCGTCCACCTGGTCGACTTTCCTGGTCTCCGGATAGGTCAGCTGCGGGCCGGTGTCCTCGCCGCAGGCCGCGGTCAGGATCAGCAGCAGGAGCAGCATGGCTCCCGGTATCCACGGTCTCTTCATGGTAACCTCCTTCGTTACGCGAAAAATGATTGCCGGTAAAACCACTCTTACGTGTGGCCGGCGGGGCGGGTTGCATCATGTGGCCGGTGGACCGCGACGACCTTCGCTCATTTCGCCAGGTAGTGGCGGAACCACTCCACGGTGCGGCGGACGGCCTCCCGATGAGGGGTGGGCTCGGCGCCGAAAGCGGCCGCGTACTTGCTGTGATCGACGATGTACGGCTCCTCCCACGTGTAGAGCATTTCTTTCAGCTCGCGCATCATGGGATTGAAAAGTCCCATCAGGGTGATGAGGAAGCGGGGCGCCGCCCGGACCTTGGCGGTCCGCTCCGTCTCCTCGAAGACGAGATCCAGGAACTGGCGGATGGTCAGGGCCTCGGCGTTGGGCGCGTGCCAGACCTCGCCCCAGGCTTCTTCCGTCTGGCCGAGGGTGATGAGGGCGGCGGCGACATCGTCGATGTACGTCAGGGTATGGGGGACGTCCAGGTTCCCCAGGACGTTGATAGTGCCGCGGCCGGTAATGGCCGGCTCAAAGACCCGCTGTCCCATGGCTGAGTTGGTGACGCCGGGGCCGTAGAAATCCGAGGCCCGGCCGATGACGGCCCGCACCTGGCCGGCCCGGTGGGCATTCAGCACAGTCTCGGCCACCCGACCGCGGATCTTCCCCTTGCGCCCGTCGGCCATGGCCGGCCGTTTTTCGTGGATGGGGCCGTCCACCGGCCCGTACATGTACAGGTTGTCGCCGTAGACCAGCACGGCGGCGGCCGCGGCGGTGGCCTCCAGCACCGCTTCCATGATGGGCGGGCACATTTCCGGCCATTTGGTATAGGGCGCGTTGACACAATGATAGACCACCGCCGCGTCCCGGCAAACATCCCGCATGACCGCCGGGTCGAGGGCGTCGCCGGTCCGGACTTCCACTCCGGCCGGGACCGCCATGCGGCCGCTGCGGTTCACCGCCCGCACCGGCCGTCCCTGGGCCGCCAGGGCGCGCACCACTGCCTGTCCCAGGCCGCCGCCGCCGCCCAGCACCACGTGGGTGCCCTGTTGTTCCGTCATGATACCTCCTCTCGCATCTGGCCGTGACTCGCATGCGCGGCGAGTGTTTCTCCATAGTAAACGAGTCGCCGCGGAAATGCATGCCTGAAGATTGGACAAATTCCATCGCCCACAGATTCAGACGGGCGGACGACCCCGGTCGCACGGCCCGACGGATTTTTCACAAAAGGGTTGGTTTATGGCTGCTGACCTTTTACAATAATTTTTTCTTTTGGCCGGCGTGCCGACCCCGGTTGGGCGTCACACCGGCAACATCCTGAAGGAGACGATGACCCTATGAAGAAATTCAGTTTCGCTTTGCGTGGCAGCGCCCTGGCGCTGGTCCTGCTGATGGTCGGCCCATGGGGGCTGGCTTGCACCAACTTCCTCATCACCAAAGGCGCCTCCGCCGACGGTTCCACCATGATCACCTACGCCGCCGATTCCCATGTCCTTTACGGTGAGCTCTACTATACCCCAGCGGCGATACACGCCTCCGGTTCCAAGCTGGATATCTACGAGTGGGATACCGGCACGTACCTCGGTCAAATCGACCAGGTGCCCGAAACCTTCACGGTGGTGGGCAACATGAACGAGCACCAGGTGTCCATCGGCGAGACCACCTACGGCGGTCGCGACGGACTGGTTGACAAAAAGGGCATCATGGACTACGGCAGCCTGATGTACGTCACCCTGCAGCGCGCCCGCACCGCGCGGGAAGCAGTGCGGATCATGGGCGACCTGGTGAAGGAATACGGCTACTACAGCTCGGGCGAGTCGTTCTCCATCGCCGATCCCGACGATGTCTGGATCATGGAGATGATCGGCAAGGGCGAGGGGAACAAGGGCGCCGTCTGGGTGGCCCGCCGAGTGCCCGACGGCTACATCTGTGCCCACGCCAACCAGGCCCGCATTCGCCAGTTCCCGCTCGACGACCCGGAGAATTGCCTGTATTCCGAGGACGTGATCTCTTTCGCCCGGGAAAAGGGCTGGTACGAGAAGCCGGATGAGGAGTTCAGCTTTGCCGACACATATGCGCCCCTGACCTTCGGCGGCGTCCGCTTCTGTGAGGCGCGGGTGTGGGCCATGTTCCGCCGGGCCGCCCCGTCGCTGGACCTGCCGGCCGATTTCGTGCGCGGCGAGCCGAACGCCGAGCCCATGCCCCTGTGGATCAAGCCGGACCGCAAGCTGACCGTCCACGACATCATGGAGTTCATGCGCGATCATTTTGAAGGGACTGAATTCGACATGACCACCGGCATTGGCGCCGGCCCCTATTGCCTCCCCTATCGTTGGCGGCCCCTCACCTGGGAGGTGGACGGCCAGAAATACGTCAACGAGCGGGCCACCTCCACCCAGCAGACCGGCTTTTCCTTCGTGGCCCAGGCCCGCCATTGGCTGCCCGATCCCATCGGTGGCATTCTCTGGTTCAGCGTGGACGACACGTACAGCACCGTCTACGTCCCCATGTACTGCGGCATTCGCGAGGTACCCGGGAGCTATGCCGTGGGCACCGGCAACTTCTATGAGTTCTCCTGGGATTCGGCCTTCTGGGTCTTCAACTGGGTGTCCAATTTCACCTATCTGCGCTACTCCGACATGATCCAGGACGTGCGGAAGGTCCAGCGCGATCTCGAGGGGCAGTTCCTGGCCATGCAGCCGGAAATCGACGCCGCCGCCCAGGAGCTTTACAAGCAATCGCCGGAGCTGGCCCGCCGGTTCCTGACGGAATACTCCGTCAAGGAGGGGAACCGGACGGTGGAACGCTGGCGCAAGCTGGGTATCGAGCTGCTGATGAAATACCTGGACGGCAACATTCGCGACGAACACGGCAAGGTGAAACATCCCGGCTATCCCCCGGAGTGGTACAAGCGGATCGCCGCCGAGGAAGGGGAGCGCCTCAACGTCCGCAAACTGCCGGGTGAACCGGAAGAACATCACTGACGGGCGGCCCGTCGCTCTGTCCCCTGGAACTCCGGCACCCGTGAGGGAGCCAGCATGACCCAGGACCAGGCGTGCGTCACCTTTCTGCAATGGGCCCTGCCGCGCCTGCGCCTGCGCTGGGCGGGTTTCCGCCGGGTGCGGCGCCAGGTCTGCCGGCGTGTCCGGCAGCGTTTCGCCGACCTTGGCCTGGCCTCCTTTTCCGAATACAGGTACTACCTGGAAACGCACCCGGCCGAATGGGCGGTGCTGAATGACGGCTGCCGCGTGACTATCTCCCGTTTTTACCGCGATCGCTGGGTCTTTGACCGGCTGTTCTCGGCGGTGCTGCCGCCGCTGGCGTCGGCCGCGGTCCTGGCGGGAAATACGGCGGTGACCGCGTGGTGCGCCGGCTGCGCCTCGGGCGAGGAGGCGTTTACCCTGCGCCTCGGCTGGGAGTATGGGCTGGCGGCCGTGTATCCGGAACTGACGCTGCGCATTGTGGCTACTGACCGCGATCCGCACCTGCTGGGCCGGGGGCGGGCGGCTCGTTACCCGTCGGGCAGCCTGGGCGAGCTGCCGGACGAATGGCGACGGCTCGCTTTCACGGACGAAGGCGACATGTGCCGCCTGCGCGACGAATACCGGGCGGGCGTCACCTTCATGGAGCAAGACATCCGCCGCGTGGCGCCGGCTGGCCCGTTCCACCTTATCCTGTGCCGTAACCTGGCCTTCACCTATTTCGACGAGGACCTTCAGCGGGACGTGCTCCGGCGGCTGACGACGACCCTGGTGGCGGGCGGCATCCTGATGACAGGGCGAAGAGAAGTGTTGCCCCCATCGTCGTCGGACTATGTGGCGATGGGTGATGGGATCTTTCGATACCGGTCGGCCGCACCGCGGAAGCAGTGACCGCGCTCTACCGGTTTGGCTGATGACACAGGACGACCGAACCCTCGGCCACGTTTAGGGCGCGGGCGACAACAGGGCATTTGGCTTTCAGCAGAAAATAGAAGTTGTAGGGCGCGCTGTCACAGGACTCGAAATTGCCGTGGCCCTTGGCCAGAACAACGTCGGACCGGTCGAATTCGCGCCGCATGTCGGTGGAGATGGTGGCGAAATTGATGCCGATGTCGTCGGAGCCGCTCTCCATCACCTGCACCAGGTTGGGCAGGCCGGCGGCGCGCGCGTCCTCCATGGTGGCGTCGTTGATGATGGGGCCCGATTTCACCACGAACGTGATGTCGAGCCCGTAGCGGAGCAGGTGTTCCACCAGGAGGGCGTCGAAAATGATTTCTCCCGAATTGTCTCCCAGGAACAGCAGTTTGCGGCCGGGCCGCAACTCCCGGCGCAGGGCAGGTGTGTCGTCGATGGCGAACGGCGAGGCCATGACGCGGTGGATGTCTGTGCGAATGTCGAAGGCATGCCCGGCGCCCAGGTCGATGATGTTGCCGGCGACCGCCACGTGCAGCGCCGTCGCCAGCGGGTCCGGCGCCTGATCGAGTAAAGCCCTCAGGTCCGGGACTAGTTGCAGCGCCTCCCGGTTGGTGGCGGCCTTGACCTCGTGGTACGGATCGTCGTTGCCCGTCACGTCGGTGACGATCTCGTACACCCGTTTGGAGATGCCGGCCGGTGTCAGCGCCATGTCCGCCTGCTGGATCCAGGCGGCGGCGCGCCGCAGGATCTCCAGCCGCTGCTGCGGGTCGGTGGTGGCGTGCCGGCCGGTAGTGAAGGCCTGTTTCATCAGGCAGGGCAGACATTCCAGATCGGCTTTCATTCGTTTCCTTCCCGTCATTGCCGAGTGGCGGCAGACGAGTCATCATACGCGGCCGGAGAGTCATCGGTCAAGGAAAACGCCGGTTCCGGCCCCCCCCCCGGGGGGGGGTGAACGGGGGAAGGTGGACGGCGATGCGCCACGGCGGCCGATGGCGGTCTGCCGATCAGGGTTTCGGCTACCTGGCCGAGAAACGGTAGACCGTCGTCTGGGTGTATGTTTCGCCCGGTCGCAGCACCACCGATGGGAATTCCGGCTGGTTGGGGGAGTCGGGGTAGTGCTGGGTTTCCAGGCAGAAACCGCTGCGGTGGATATAGACGGCGCCGTCCTTGCCGGTGATGGAGCCGTCGAGAAAATTGCCCGAGTAAAACTGCAGACCCGGTTCGGTGGTCAACACCTCCATCATCCGGCCGGTGGTGGGCTCGAACAACCGTGCCGCCAGGGCCAGGTCGCCGTCCTGGTTGTCGAGGATCCAATTATGGTCGTAGCCGCCGCCGAAGGCCAGCTGCCGGTTCTCTGCGCCGATGCGGGCACCGATGGCCACGTGGGTGCGGAAGTCGAAGGGCGTCCCGGCCACGGCGCGCCGCTCGCCGGTGGGGATCAGGGTGTCGTCCACGGGGGTGAACCGATCGGCCAGGATCTGCAGCTCGTGGCCGAGGATGTCGCCCCGGCCCTGGCCGAGCAGGTTGAAGTAGCTGTGGTGGGTCAGGTTGACGACGGTGGGCTTGTCCGTGGTGGCTTCATAGAGGATCTTCAGTTCGTCGTGATTGGTGAGCAGGTACGTGACATGCGCCGTTAAGGTTCCCGGATAGCCCTCTTCGCCGTCGGGGCTGGTGTAGGCCATTTTCACGCCCACGGCGTCGCTCCGGCGGACGGGCTCGGCCGACCAGACCACCTTGTCGAAACCGCGGAGACCGCCGTGCAGGTGGTTGGGGCCGTTGTTGGCGGCCAGCCGGTATTCGCGGCCGTCCAGGGTGAAGCGGGCGCCGGCGATACGGTTGCCGTAGCGGCCGACGATGGCGCCGAAATAGGGGTTGTCGGCCACGTAACCGGCCAGGTCGTCATAGCCGAGGACGATGTCGGCCATATCCCCGTCCCGGTCGGGGACCTCCAGGGAGACGACGATGGCGCCGTAGGTCATGATGCGTGCCCGCAGGCCGTGGGCATTGGTCAGGCTGTAGAGCATAACGGCCTGCCCGCCGGGGGCGGTGCCGAAATCGCTGGTTTCCAGATTCATGGCGCGATCCTCCTCCTGTCCGCCGGGTGCTGGCGGCGCCGCCGGCTGGCAGCCCAGCAGGATCGCCAGGCACAGCCCGAGTGCCGGGATCCATCGTTCGCCCTTGTTCATGGCCTTATCCTTTCCCGGGAATTGTCCCGGCGTATCCCCGGTGACTGCATTCACCCGATGTGTATCACAGGAATCGGCCGCGGGCAATCCCCGCTTTGACTGCGTGCATCAACCGGAAAGCGGCCGGCCGTATCAGGTGCCGTTCTTCATCCCCCGGGCCGTGGCCTCCGCCGCGCGGAAGACCCGCATGGCGTTGCCGCCCCAGATCTGGCGGATCTGGTCCGCGGTATACCCGCGCTTGACCAGCTCGGCGGTGATGTTAGGCAGCTGGCTCACGTCGCGACAGTCGTCCACCCAGCCGCCGCCGTCGAAGTCGGTGCCGATGCCCACGTGGTCGATGCCCACCAGCTGCACCACGTGGTCGATGTGGTCCACCACCTGCGCCACCGAGGACGGGGCAGGCGGATAGCGGCGACGGATGGCCCGCCATTCCTCCCGGGCTTTTTCCTGCTCTTCGGCAGACATCTGGCCGTAATCGCCGTATTTCTCCCGCAAGGCGGCCAGCTCCGCTTCCCGCTCGGGATTGGGTGGCGGCGTGCGCACGAAATCCTTGACCAGGGTGATCTGGATGACGCCCCCCTGCCCGGCCAGGCGGCGGATCATGTCGTCGGTCATGTTCCGGGGATGGTCGCACAGTGCCCGGGTGCAGGAATGGGTGGCGATGACGGGCGCCTTCGAAACCTCCACCACGTCATAGAAGGCGTCGTCGGAGATGTGGGAGACGTCCACCATCATGCCCAGCCGGTTCATCTCCCGCACCACGTCGCGGCCGAAGTCGCCCAGCCCGCCGTGCTCCGCTCCGTTATCGTCGGTGGACGAGTCACAGATTTCGTTGTTGGCGCCGTGGCACAGGGTGATGTAGCGCGCCCCCAGATCATAGTACATCTGCACCAACGACAGATCGGTGCCGATGGGGTAGCCGTTTTCCATGCCGATATACAGGGCCCGTTTCCCTTCCTTTTCCAGGCGATAGGCGTCGTCGGGCGTCAAGGCCAGTCCCACCAGCTCCCGGTTCTCGTCCACCGCGCGGCGGATGCCCTCGAACTGGGCCATGGCCCTTTCCCGGGCCGTGGCATGACCTTCAGGTGTGCGCGGCCCCTGGCCCACGAACACGGCGAAGAAGATGGCGTCCAGACCACCCTCTTTCATGCGGATGAAATCCACGTTGCTGCCGTCCTCCTCTACGTGGTGACGCTCACCCAGATCGAAATGGGGATCCATGACCTCGAACGTCGTATCGACGTGGGTATCCACCGTCAGCACATCCTCATGGATCTGCTGCGGCGTCGGCGGCGGGGTGGCGGTTTCCTGCGGTCCGCAGCCCGCCACGACCAACAGGATCACACTCCAAAACCATGCCATTCGAAAAGTTTTCAACGGAACCTCCTCGTATTCCTCTCGCTCAAAAAAAGATCATACCGCAAAAGCGGGATCTATGTTGCACATATTTCGTGGCGAAAACAGGAGTGAGGCGTTACGGCCGTGTGTCGCGACAAGGGCGGTTTCAGCCGGATCAGATGTCAGGGGCGCGTTTCCGCGCGGCGGTGGTGGCCGGCTCCGCCTCGATAGCGGCCGGACCCTGCCGGTTGAACATACGGCCGCCGGTTTGGTTAAACCAACGCCCGACACGTACAATCATCATCTTTCTGGGAATATGTATGATCGTATTTGATTGCAAAGTCGTGAGATATTTTTAAAACAACGATATATAATCACGGGGTGCTTGTCAATAACAGGATGAGGGGGCTGCCGGTTGTTTCGCCGCCGCTGCTGGGTGGAGGTGAGAATTGCCGGGGCCGATTCGGGACGATCTGAATCCGCCCGGGACGTTTTTGGTTCTAAGGGGTGAGTCTGAAACAACTGGTGTCTGGATGGAGGTACGATGACATTGCCGACCGGTCAGATCGCACCCGATTTCATATTGCCCAGTCACCTGGGGACAAAGCTCCAACTGCGGGACCTGCGGGGTCGTCATGTGATCCTGATGTTCTTTCCCCTGGCCTGGACCCCCGTCTGAAGCAGCCAGATCCCGTCGTTCGAGGCCGATCAGGCCCGGTTCGCGGGATTGGGCGCCCAGGTCCTGGGCTGCAGCGTGGATCATGTCCCCTGTCTGGCGAAGTGGGCGGAAAGCCTGGGTGGCGTCAGTTTCCCCCTGCTGAGCGATTTCTGGCCCCACGGCGCCGTGGCGGAGTCCTACGGCGTGCTACGCGCCGACGGATTCGCCGAGCGGGCCGTCTTCGTCATCGACCAGGCCGGGGTCATCCGCTATGGCCATGTCTTTGACATTGACCACGCCCCCGAGACCGGACGGATCCTGGACGAGTTGCGGCGCATTGATCCGCAAGCCGCCGCCCTGGAGCCGCCGCCACCCGAAGTGGTGGAGATCCCTGGGGCGCGCATCGTCATGTACTGCACACCGTGGTGCAGCGATTGCCGCCGGGCCCGGGAATGGCTGCGGGAACGGCAGCTGGAGTATGTGGAGGTGGACATCCACGCCAACACCGCCGCCGCCGGGCGGGTGCGAGAGTGGGCTGCCGGCAAGCTGATCACGCCGACGTTCGACATCGGGGGGGCGGTGGTTGTGAATTTCGATGAAGCGCGGCTGGTGAAGCTGCTGGGTGAATGAGCGGGGTATGCCGGCCCCCCTAAGATGCTGTCGCCAACCTTCAACCCTATGACGGGACGTGATTTCGTTGCCGCTAATGACCGGTTGCGCCGGCCAGATTTCCCTTGACAATGTTCGACGGAATCGGTACACTTTGCCGTCTCCGGGTCTTTTACACCACGGGACATAGCGCAGCCTGGTTAGCGCGCCTGCCTTGGGAGCAGGAGGTCGCAGGTTCAAATCCTGCTGTCCCGACCAGTTTGCCAATGGCATCGTATGCGCTCGTAGCTCAATCGGATAGAGCATCGGCCTTCTAAGCCGAGGGTTGCAGGTTCGAGTCCTGCCGAGCGTGCCAGATTTTAAAGGACTTCCGCCCGGAAGTCCGTTTTCATTAATACCCCTGTCACACTACAGTCACACTGAGAAAAAAGTGCCGCCGATTCTCTGCGACAGTTTTTGCCGGCAGGTACAATCATCGGCAAACGTCGCCGATCATCCCCGAATTGTGACAATTCTCAATGGCAATAAGCATAACACGTTAATTATGCATGGTTTAAAAATCCAAAAAAGTTGCGTTAAACCGAAGTTCAGCCTTGACCCGAAGCCGGCACCCGTCTATGCTTCGCTGGTCCACACGAAATGGAGGAACCATGGCCACCATCCGCAAGCGAAACAATCGTTACCAGGTCCAGATCCGCTTGAAGGGGAAAGCCCCGGTATCGGAAACCTTCACCCGCAAGACCGACGCCGAACGCTGGGCCGCCAAAACGGAGACTGAAATCCTCGAAGGGCGCTTTTTTCCCAAGGCCGAGGCCGCCCGTCACACCTTTCGCGAGGTGGCGGACCGCTATCGCCGAACCGTCATGGTCCGCAAGAGTC
>JAFGRT010000192.1 GCA_016935015.1 Acidobacteriota bacterium
AGGTGAGCGGCCGCCTGGTCAGGCGACATCAGGGTCTGGAAGACGGGCGTATCCACCACGCCGGGCGAAATGACGTTGCAGCGGATTCCCTCGGCCGCGTGTTCCATGGCCAGGGAGCGGGTGAGCATGATAAGGCCGGCCTTGGAAATGGAGTAGACTCCGCATCGGGGAACGGGCATGTAGGCCAGTGTGGAGGCGATATTGACGATGGCAGCATGACCCGCCGCGCGAAGCAGGGGCAGCATTCCCTGAGTCAGGCGCAGGACGGAGCGCAGGTTGACGTCCATCATGCGATCGTAGGCTTCGGGCGTAACTTCCGCCAGGGGGGCGAAATCGAATATGCCGGCATTGTTCACCAGAATGTCAAGGTGTTCATGTGAGCTGCGGAACGCGGTAATGAACGATTCCAGGGACGGGCCATCGGCCAGGTCAACCTGGTGGGGCTCCATCATTGATGGCGTCATGGCGGACACCCGTGCTTCCTCCAGCCGCCGGGCGTCCCGGCCGATGATGTGCACCCGGGCCCCGTGCGTGACAAAGTGACGAGCGATTTCGCGCCCGATCCCGCTGCTGCCGCCGGTGACGAGGGCGGTTTTTCCATCCAGTTGCACTGTCATGCTGGCTCCCTCCTGTCACATGTGGGCACATATTCGCGGCCAGTGGTGAAGAAGTGACGGTGTGATGTGTTTTCCCGGCGGGCATCAGAGGCGAAGCCGCGCCATCTCCTTTTCCAGCTCACCGCACACAAAGCGGACGGCTTCAGCCAGCGGCGCTTGGACAATACAGCCCGAAGCCCGGGGATGCCCGCCGCCGCTATCCGTGATCTGCCGGGCGAAACGGCCGACATTCAGGCGGCCCTTGGAACGGAAGGATACCCGGATGACCGCCTCGCTTTCCTCGACGAAGAGCATGCTGACCTCGATCCCCTGGACAAAGCAGAGCTCGTCGATGATATCACCCAAATCCTCCTGGGTGGCGCCTGTCTGTGTGACCATCTCGCGAGTGAGGCAGGAATAGAGATAATGGCCGTTGGCGCTTGTTTCCATCCGATTCAGGGCCCGGCCCAGCAGTTTCTTCATGGTGTACGTCCGCGTCAGGTGGACACGTTCGGCTGTACGCGTGAAATCGAAACCGGTCTGCAGCAGGCGAGCGGCGATGCGATGGGTGGACGGCTTCGTCAGATCATAGCGGAACGATCCCGTGTCGCAACTGATCCCGACGTAGATCATTTCGGCCAGGACGGGATCCAGTTCCAGCGGACGGGTGGTGTTATCGATGAAATGATAGAGAATTTCCGTTGTGGAGGCCACATCGCGAGTGCAGATTTCCAGGTCGTAGCTACCCGCATTGCCAAAGGAATGATGATCGATCTTGACGCGGTAGCCGCATTGCTGGTAAACGGATTTCACACGTCCGGAACGGTCGATGCCGCAGTCGACGACGATGCCGACATCGTACGGTTCGGGTTCGTGATCGCCGAACACCACGATATCATCCGCGCCGTGAAGGAAACGGAAACGCTCGGGGCAGGGATTAAGGTTGATGATGTGCACCCGCGGGGATTCACTGGGGAATGCCTTTTCAATGATATATTTGACGGCCAATTCGGCCGCGATGGAATCGCCGTCTTCCCGTTCCGTGGCCGTAATCATGACGCGGCGAGCCTTCTGGATGGCTGTGTAGAAGAGGGCTAACTCCTGCTTGAACATGGTTTCCTCATGAGACTCGTCATTCCGGCGACGAGCCGAAACATCTTACAGGCCGTGATGCGCCGATGATTACAGGGCACGGATCCCGGTTCACCGCACCGGACCGGGAGGGTCACCGGTGATCGGCACTACCGAAAAATAAATAGGCATGATACCAAAAGTTAACCAGGGTGGAAACATAAAAATAAGGGAATCCAGGGATCTTTTCATGGCCCGGCGGAAAGGTCAACCGGCACGAGGGACAAGCGGTGCTGATCGGCGATGCGGCGTACCACACCCTCAGTGCGAAGCCCTGGCTGTTGGGTAGTTTCGAGAAATGTCAACCGACCTTACAGAAGCGAGAGCAGGCTTGCTTTCTTTTCTTCAAACTCGTCGTGAGAAAGCAATCCCTCCAGCATCAGGATATGCAGGTCTTTGATGATGGCCGGAATATCCGCAATATCCAGGGTGACCATGGAATCGCAGGTTTCTTCTTCAAATTCTTCATTCTGCTTTGATGTGGCCTCATCGTACATGTCCAGTGCTTTCCGGAAGGAGACACGCTCGTTTAGCACGACGGAGTCCACAAGCCAGCCGACTCGCAGCCAGAATTTGGAGCCGCCTTTTTTGCCGTTTGACCACCACGCCCGATGTTTATAGGCGGAATTTGGAAGCTTAAATCCAAGTAATTCTTCCATTTCCTCGTACGTGAGGGTCGTGGTATTCTCTTCGCGGGTTGCCAGGAATTCTTCCAGTGGTGCGTATTTTCCCATCCTGTCCTCTCCTTGAGTATGAATATTATTAATGATAGACTTGTATAACAATATTATATTTAAATGGGAATATCAACAAATTTTTGTACGTTATCTTATTTTTCATGAAAAAAGTGCGCATAGAGAGTGCCCGCCGGCTTCTCCGAATCTTGTTTTGCAAAACAATCCGATTTTGTGTATCATTATTATCCGTACCGGCATCTGATCACAATGCGTCAGATGAAAGGAGTGGCAATGATACTGACGATTCGAGTGTATGGAGATGACGTCCTGCGCCGACCCGCCGGGACGGTCACCTCTTTTGACGAGCAACTGGCCACGCTGGTCCAGGATATGGCGGAGACGATGTACAGCGCACCGGGGATCGGCCTGGCCGCCCCGCAAGTGGGGGTCAGCCGGCGGATCATCGTGGTGGATATCAGTCACAATGACCACCAGGATCAGTTATATGCCTTGATCAATCCCGAAGTGGTGGAACGTTCGGAGGAAAATGACCGGATGGAGGAAGGCTGTCTGAGTATCCCCGGGGTCAATGAGGCGGTGGTAAGGCCGACGTGGGTGAAGATCCGGGCACAGGATGTGCAGGGGAACGAGGTGGAAATCGAGGCGGAAGGATTACTGGCGCGCTGCTTCCAGCACGAGATTGATCATTTAAACGGAATTTTATTCGTGGATCGCCTGGTCCCTTTCCGAAAAAAGCTGATTCGTGGAAAGCTGAAAAAACTGTTCGGAACGATTTCCCCGCCTGTCGCGGCCAATGCCGGTTGATGCATCGAGGACGGGATGCGCATTGTTTTTATGGGCACCCCTGATTTCGCCGTCCCCTCTCTGTCGGCCCTCCTGGAGGCCGGCGAAGAAGTAGTGGCGGTGGTCACCCAGCCGGACCGGCCGGCCGGCCGTGGACAAAAACGGACCGAGTCGCCCGTCAAATGCTTCGCCCGGCGGCACGATCTCCATGTCCTGCAACCGGAGAATATTCGCCAGTCATCTCTTCTCGACCACCTTGCCGCACTGGAGTTCGACCTGCTGGTGGTGGCGGCGTACGGTCAGATTCTGCCGCAACGCCTCCTGGACATGCCACAGATCGCCCCCCTCAATGTTCACGCCTCCCTGCTGCCCCGTTATCGGGGCGCCGCGCCCATTCACTGGGCCGTCATCAACGGCGAGACCGAGACGGGCATCACCATCATGCGCATCGTGTATCGGCTCGATGCCGGCGACATCCTGTGCCGCTGTCCGGAGACCATTCAACCCGAGGACACGGCCGGCTCCCTGCACGATCGCCTGAAGATTCGGGGCGCCGAGTGCTTGCGGCAGGCCCTGGAAGCCATCCGGAGGGGAACCGCCACCTACACACCGCAGGATGAGAGCCGTGTCACGCATGCTCCCCTGCTACGCCGCGAAGACGCCCGGCTGGACTGGAGCCGGCCGGCATGCCGCTGCCATAATTTCGTCCGGGGCATGCACCCCTGGCCGGTGGCGTTCACGACGTTTCGCGGTCAGAATTGCAAAATCCACCACACCGAACCGGTGGAATCCGCTCCGCCGGAACCGCTGGATACCCGGCCGGGGCAGTTGGACATCACCACCGGCCGCCTGTACGTCCGCTGCGGCGACGGCCACTGGTTACGCGTTCACCGGCTGCAGCTGCCCGACCGAACGCCTGTCAGCGGCACAGATTTCATCAACGGCTGGCGCCCGCGGGAGGAGGAGTGCTTTGTCTGAGCCGACTCCCCGAGCGGCGGCGGTCCACTATCTGGGACAGGTACTGCGACAGGAAGAACCGCCCGAACTTCTCGGGCAGACTCCCGAGTTTGCCGGTCTTTCGCCGGCGGATCGTCAACTGGCATTTCAGCTGGTTTGGGGCACCCTCCGCGAATTACGTCTGATCGATGCCGTCCTCGACCGGTTTTGCCGGCGCCCCCTGCGCCACCTGAACATCTTGGTGCAGAATGTGCTGCGCACGTCGGCTTATCAGCTCCTCATGCTGGACCGGGTCCCGGACTACGCCGTCGTCAACGAAGCCGTCACCCTGATCAAGCGCTCCTATTTCCGTAAGCAGAGCGGTTTCGTCAACGCTGTTCTGCGGCGTGTCGCCCGGATACAAGATGTGCAGGCTTATCTCGCTCTTGACCTGGCTACGGCGGACGGACTGGCCACGGCGTACTCCCACCCCACCTTCTTGGTACAGCGCTGGCTCGAACGGGAATCGCCCGGCGCGGTGCGGTCCTGGCTGGCCCGCTCCAACCATCCGCCGAACCATCACCTGGTGCTGAATCCGCAACGGATGGGATTCGATGAATTTCTCAGCCGCTGTTCAGACACCGGTCTGAAAATCGTGACGGTTCATGCCGGGCTGGCGACGGTGGAGGTCAGTGGTTCCTTCACGTGGATCCAGCCTCTCATCGAAGACGGTGCCTGCTTTGTCCAGGATCTGTGGTCCCATCTGTTGGTCCGCCTGATCCCGCCGGGGAGATATGACCGGATTCTCGATTGCTGCGCGGCGCCCGGCGGGAAAAGTTTTTCCCTGGCCCTGCGGTTTCCCGATGCGTCCATTATGGCCGCGGACGTAAATCACGGTCGCTTGCTGGCCATGCAGCGGCGGGCTGCCCCCCTGGAGCTGGCCGGCGGGCTGCAGCTGGTCGCGGCCAATGGCCTGCATCCGCCCTGGCGGCGGGAACAGTTTGACCTGGTTCTGCTCGACGCGCCCTGTTCCGGAACCGGCACTCTGCAGCGCAATCCCGACTTGCGCTGGAAAATCGATCTGCCCAAAATTCTCCGTCTGTCGCACCTGCAGTCTGATCTGCTGCAGTCGGCCGCCGCCCTGGTACGGCCGGGGGGCATGCTGGTCTACGCGACGTGTTCCGCCGAACCGGAGGAGAATGAGGCGGTTGTGCGTTCCTTTCTGCGACGCACGCCCGGCTCATTTGTGGCGGAGGCTCCGGTGGAATTTCGCCCCGGTGTCATCACGTCAGAGGGGTATTACCGGACGTTTCCGGCTATGGACAGCGGGGATGGTTTCTTCGGCGCGTTCCTGCGCCGGATTCAGGGGTAAATCTGCTAAAGGCGGCCAAAGAGCGGTACATTCAGGACGTGGCCACAGGCCTTGAACTCAGGATACCCTCATTTGATTCAAAAGGGTCACAAACTCTCGCTGCAGGGTCTCTCCCCTGTCGCGGCCATACCAGAGATGCAGCTTTTTGTGGAATTCATCTTTTGTCTGGTTCGGAGCGGCCTTCCATTCCCGGGCCAGGTTCTGGGCCGGCTCCGGCCGGGGGCCCCAGGTGCACCGCTCCTTCAGCGTGGCGGCGTCCAGGCAGATCAGCCGCGGAATGGCCCGCGCCCCGTTGGTCCGATAGGCATCCATGATATCCGGATGATCATCACGGAGCAAAATGCGCAGTTCAATCCTCGGAGAGGCACCGGCGATGCGGGCGATGACCGGCAGGTTCTGGGCGACATCGCCGCACCAGGCTTCGACCAGCGCCACCCAGATGACGCGGGTGGATAACCCGGCCAACGCCTGGCGGAGAACCGGGAGGAGCTCCGTATTTTCCTCCAGACGCTTCATGCGACGGTCGTTCAGTTTGGTGAAATCGATCTGCTGCGGCGTCTGTTCGGGCCCGGTGGTGCGGGACTGGGCCACCAGCCGCCGCATCAACTCGCGAAATTCTTCATAGCTCATGGTCTGGGCCAGATGCTCCCGGGTAAGGGTTGTCATGGGGAAACTCCGTCTCGTAACTGCAGCTTTTATGAGTTCGCCGGTGTAAGGGGCGAACCGCTTCCCTGGTTTAGAGACAGCCGGCGGGCGGAAGATTCGGGGGTGGCGGCCGCCGGTTGCCTTGGGACCGATTGTGCGCTATAGTAGCGCGGCACCGATTCTGACCGACGGAGCGAAGAGACATGCAACCGGACAAACTCTTTTCCCGAAGCGCCCGCTTGATGCAGCCGAGCCCCATCCGCCGGATGGCCGGCCTGGTCAACCAGCCGGGGGTGATTTCCTTCGCCGGTGGGATGCCCAACCCGGCGACGTTTCCCGATAAGGATCTGCGGCGGATTCTGGACGAAATCGTCGAACGGGACGGATCGCGTATTTTCCAATACGGCATCACCCGCGGCCTGCCGGAATTCTGTGAGTTGCTGGCGGGACTACTCACCAAGCGGGGTGTCACCATTGGGGACGGCCAGGGGCTGATGGTGACCAATGGTTCGCAGCAGGGGCTGAACCTGGTCAGCCAGGTGTTTCTGGATCCCGGGGACGTGGTGCTGGTGGAATCGCCCAGTTACGTGGGCGCACTGGCCTGTTTCCGCAATCACCAGGCTGAACTGGTGGGCGTGGCCCAGGATGAGGATGGTATCGTGCCCGAGGATTTGGCCGAACAGGCCGCCACCCTGGCCGCGGCCGGGAAACGGGTCAAGTTCCTGTACTGCATTCCGAATTTTCAGAATCCGTCGGGTGTCACCATCACTCCGGCCCGGCGGGCCCGCATCGTCGAAATCGCCCGGCGACACGGCTTCCTGATCGTCGAGGACGATCCTTACGGCGAGCTTTATTTTTCCGGGGTAAAACCTGGGGATATCCGGCCGCTGAAAGCATTGCCGGAGGGCGAGGATGTCATATACCTGAGCTCCTTTTCCAAGGTGGTGACGCCCGGCCTGCGCACCGCCTACCTGGCGGGGCCGGAATGGGTCATCGCCCGGCTGGAGCTGGCCAAGCAGGCGGCCGACCTCTGTTCCAGCAGCCTCGACCAGCGACTGATCTACGAATATTGCCGCCGGGGGCTCTATGAGGCCCACCTGCAGGAGGTGCGCGATTTCTACGATGTGAAATGCCAGGCCATGCTGAAGGCCATGGAGCAGTCTATGCCCGCCGGCATAACCTGGACCCGGCCTCGGGGTGGAATGTTCCTGTGGGGTACGCTACCCGGGGGCATGGATGCCGAGGCCCTGGCCATGGAGGCCGTGCAGCACCTCAGGGTGGCCTTCATTCACGGCGGGCCCTTCTTCGTGGACGGCACCGGCCAGAACACCTTCCGCCTGACCTTCGCCAAGGAGGACGTGCCGGCCATCGAGCAGGGCGTGCGACTGCTGGCGGATTTTTTTCTTTCAAAAGTGGCGGCACTTTGATCTGACTGGATGCTCCATCATCGGCCGGCCTCCCCGGCTCTGGGACGAAGTCATTTCAGGCGATGGTGGATACGCATGTTCCGCAAGTTGTCCCTGCCCATTTCCTCCGCTTTCATGTACAATAAGTAAAGTTGCAGCCATGCAGTCGTGGAACTTTTTTTAATCAGGAATCGTTTTTCTTATTGGGATGAGCGAAAGGAGCGAGTCGTTGGACGAGATATCGGACTTCCAGCTCGTCGAGAGTTGTCTGGAAGGAGATGACACGGCATGGAAAGACATCGTCCAGCGGTATCAGCGCTTGATTTATAACCTGGCGTACCGGTTCACCGGCCGATTTGAATTGGCGGAGGAGCTGTCCCAGGAGATCTTTTTGAAAATATACCGTTCGCTGAAAAAGTACCGCAAACAACGCGGCGAATTCAAGGGTTGGATCACGGTCATGGCACGCAATTATCTGATTGACTACATTCGCAAGGAAAAAAAAAATTGGAACCGCTACGGGGGCACCGATGAATTGGACACACTGGATTACAAGACTGACGACATCAGCCCTTACGGCCACGTGGAAAAGCTCGAGAAGATCCAGTTCGTGCATCGCTGTCTCGGCGAACTTTCGGTTGATCTGCGGGAATCTTTGATTCTGAGGGAGATTGAGGGTATGAGTTACGATGAGATCGCCACTCAGTTGAGCGCGCCGCTGGGTACCATCAAGTCGCGCATCAACCGGGCCCGCATCGAGTTGGCCCGCATCGTGAATATGCGCCGGTTAAGCGGCGCAGCGACGGGCGATTTCGGGCGACCGACGGAGGAGGCATTATGAATTGCCAGGCGTTTGAAGAACAGGTAACCGCCTACCTGGACGGTGAGCTGCGAGGGAGCGAACTGACCCGGTTCGAGCAGCATATGAAGGAATGCACCCTGTGCGCCATGTTGATAGAAAACATCCAGGAGAACATCGCCATCTTTCAGGACATCCCTGATCTTGCGCCGCCGCCTCATCTGGCTGTCAAGATCATGGAGGCCACCCGCGTCAGCAAGAAGGGATTACGGGGCAATCCGCTGGAATTCCTGCGCCTGGAGTTCCCCCTGGTCCCGCGTCTGGCAGCGGCGGCCCTGGTGCTGCTGTTCATGCTAACCCTCGGCTTCAACCTGCTGACCCAGTACCCGGCCGATATGACGGAACTGCAGCAGGGTGACGCCGATCTGGTTTCTCTGGTGGATTACAACAGCAACCGGCTGGTTACCAAAGCCGTTCAAGCATACCAGAACGTGGAGGAATCCTATGAAACGGCGGCCACGTTCTTTACGGGGGTGAAAGAATTCATTGAAAGCAATTATGAACAGGTGAAGAGCGCCTTCCGCGGTCAGGAAAAGAAAGAGGAAGAGAAGGAACCGGAGCCCAAGGAAATGAACCAGACGCAGAACATGCCCGGCCACCTGTCTAAATCCGCCTAGAAGGAGTACTCCCATGAAGGAAAATACATTCACCAACGATCGTACCAAGACCATATCGCCAGGGACATCCGCCTTCCTTGCCCTGGTGCCCTTTCTGGGCGCCATTTACAACGGTACCTATCTTCGGGCGTTGTACCAATTCACCATGTTCGTCATTCTGGTGGTGTTTTGTGATGCCGCGGATATCGAATGGCTGGGGGTAATCGGTGGGATCGTCTTCTATATCTACACCATCGTGGATGCCTATCGCACGGCCAAGCACATCAAAATGGGCGAGCAGATTCGAGAATATCCATTGCCGAAATTCGGTCAGAACACCCTCAAGATTCAGGCCATTATCCTGATCGCCATCGGCGCCCTGTTGTTGCTCGACAATTTCGGGATCGGCATCGTTCGCCTTATCGGGATCCTGTGGCCGGTGGTTCTCATTGCCGCCGGAGCCTATCTACTCTGGCTGAACAAGAAGCGGGACGCAGACGGTGGGTCCGGATCGGAGACCTCCTCCCCGGTGGCTTCGGCGGGGATGACCGTTAGACAGGGGTCCATCCGGATTTCGAGCGACGAGCAGCCGAGAGGCGGCGTCCGCGTGGAAACCATTCCCCCGCCGCCGGCAACTCCGGCCGCGGATGGGGTTGCGGCGGAAGAGACGCCGGAACCGGGGGAATGGACGACAGCCGGTTCCACCGGCGACCGCCCGGCAGACACGGGCGTTGAAACAAACGAAACCGAAGAGAATCAGGCAGAGGAGAAAAAATGACCAGGCGAATGACACGCTCCCTGACCGCGGCCGGCTTGCTTATTGGTATCGGTGCCCTCTTTCTGTACCGCAACCTGGGCGGCGAAATGCATGTCCTGACCGTTATATGGTATATCCTGATACTGCTACTTATTTTTATGGGTTTGCAGCGTATTTATAGGTACGTCCGCACCCTGGGTGAAACGGATCCGGAAACCCGGGTAACCCGTCCCTCGCTGGCATTCGCCCTGCTCTGGCTGGCAATAGGCGTGCTCCTGTTGCTCAGCACCCTGGATATAATCCAGGATCCCCTGACCATTTTCGGTCAGTGGTGGCCAGCCCTCCTGATCCTGATGGGCGTCGCCAAGTTGGCTGATGCCCTGATCCTGCCCGGCCAGGGTCGTTTGCGGGGCGTGGAAGTGGTCGGCGTCATCTTTCTCATCCTGATGGGTATCACTGTGGATCAACTGGCCCAGCTCCAGATCGGCAACATCCCCGTTTTTATCCAGGCCAAAAGGATGTTCCAAGATTCGTACAACTTCACCCGCGACGAGAGTGTGGACCTGACAAGTGTCACGGCCCTCGTTTTTTCTCATCAGAACGGCCGTATCCAGGTCAATCCCGCCGAGGGGGAGGTGTTGCAGGTCACGCTCCAGGAAGAGATTTTCGCCGATTCCGAAGCGGACGCCCGGCGTGTCGAGAAACAGATTCAACTGAATTCACGTCTCGAGGCGGGGGTAATGAACATCAGCCTGACCCATCCGGCCGATGAAACCCAGGCAGTCGCGGTCCGCATCCGGCTGGCTATTCCTGCGGACATTCCAGTACAGATCAAAAACTTCCATGGTGATGTGTCCTGCGACGGACTGGCCAATCCGCTGGAAGTGAGCACCACGACCGGGGATATTACAGTGAAATCCCATGCCGGCATGGTCGGCGCCACTAACTCCAACGGAAACATCCATTTACGGGATGTGCAGGGCGATTGTGAAATCAGCGGGCGCAATGCCGAGATCATCGTCCGAAATCTCCAAGGCACATTGAAAATCGATCAGCGACGGGGCTCCGCCATCGTGGAGGAATTGAAAGGGAACAGTCTGTACAAGATCAGTCATGGTGAACTGCGGGCCACCGGGGTGGAAGGTCAGATGGAAATCGACGCGCCGCAGACGCCGGTCCGCTTGCGGGACGTGGTGGGCAATGCTACGGTCAGCAGCACGTACGAAACCATCGAAGTGATCCGTCTGAACGGTGATCTGGCCGTAACTGCCCGTTCATCCGGCATCGATCTGGAAGATATCGCCGGGATGGTCAGCGGCACGGCGGAAAGAGGCCGGCTCACGGCCGAGAATCTGCGACAGGGAATCCGGATGAACCTGACTCGCTGTCGTTGCAATCTTCAGGACATCACCGGGCCGATAGAAATTACCAACTCGGGCAAGGATGTGATTTTCCGCAATATTCGGGGGGCGGTCGTGGCCAAAAACGACCGCGGCTCCCTGACGTTCCGCGGGATTACCGTCCCCGACCTAACCCGCCTCCATGCCGTGACCGAGGGGGGGGATGTCGCCATCTATCTCAATGAATTCCCGGAAAACCGGAAATTGTTTCTGGCAGTGGAAAGTGGCTTTTTCTCCTCGGAGTTTCCAATGGACGAACTGACTCAGGATACTCTGGAAGGCGGCATGATCTGGCGAAATTTCGCCGGCGGCCACGACGCAGCCGACTGGAGTGTACAGGTCAAGCATGGCAAAATTCTCCTCAAAAAAATCAGCGAAAAATCGACGGAAAAGGGGTCGGAGCGTAATGACGAATAGCGGAATTCACAGAGCATGGATCGCGGCGGCGCTGTTCGCGGGGATTCTGTTGCTGAGCCTGACGGCCTGCGGTGATCTGACCCTGAATGCACCGCAGATCCGGAAATTCCATCGCCACGAGGCACTGGACGGCACAAGGCAGCTGATGGTCGATGCCGGTGTTGCGGTGGGCACGTTCCGGGTGGAGCACGGCGGCACGAGCCAGCTTTTTTCGCTGGACCTGGAATGGGATGCCGCCAACCAGGAGCAGGAGGTCCTGTTTGAACCCGGGCAATATGGCCGTTTGCGGATGGATATATCCGGCCGAACTTCCGCCGACGACCTCCACACCAATCTCTTGCTGACGGATCAAGTTCCCCTGGAGTTACAGATGACCTCCGGCGTGGGGGAGACCACTCTGGATCTGACGCACTTGCAGGTGGAATCCATCCGGCTCAAGCACGGCGTGGGTCGTCTGATCCTCCTGGTGGATGAGCAGCAGTCCACCATCTGTGATCGCTTTGAAGCTTCGTGCGGCGTCGGTGAAATGATTCTCAACGGACTGGCCAATCTGGCGCCCTACCAGTTCGAGTTCTCGGGTGGTGTGGGCCGGGCTCGTCTTGTTTTCTCGGGCGAAAACCAGCGCGACATGAAAGCCGGCATCGAGGTGGGGATCGGTGAGGTTGCAATCGTCCTCAATGAAGACTTGGGGGTTCGCCTGCGGACGTCGGGCGGGTTAACGTCCAGCCTGTCCCTTCCCTCCGGCCGGTTTGAAAAGAACGGCCAGTATTTCACCACCGGTAACTATGAACGGGCGAAACAGCGCCTGGATCTCGCCATCAAAACCGGTTTGGGGGCTGTGGAAATCACCTTTCAGTAAACCGGTTCTCCGGCCGTCCCCTTTCAGCCGCACAAAGTGCTGGACACCTCCGTGCAATTTCGGTAAAACAAAAAGCTCAACGAGGAGGTGAGCATGGAGTCATCCCGCATCCCGCGCCGTGAACTGGAGGAGAGAATGGGCCGGCTGCAGGCGGCGCTACGCGCGCAAGGGCTGGACGGGGCCGTTATCCTGCAGCGGGCGGATCTCATTTACTACACCGATTCCGTGTTTCAGGGAGCCCTGATCGTACCGGCCGAGGGAACGGCCGGCCTGTTCGTGTGGCGCGGCGAGGGCTTGCTCTCGCCCCTTTGTCCCCTGGCGCCGACGGTCGTGCGGGGGATGGGCAAATTGCCGGCCGAACTGGCGGAAACCGAATGGCGTGACTGGCACCGGATCGGCTTTGAAGAGGATGTCCTGCCTGTGGCATTGTGGAAGCATGTGGGGGCGGTATGGCCGGCGGGTGAGCGGGCGGATGTGTCTCCCCTGATCCGGTCCCAGCGTCAGGTGAAGAGCGACAGCGAACTGGTGCGTGTCCGCCGCAGCGGGCGGGCATTGAGCGAGGGATTCAACGCTTTGCGCCGACTGCTCCGGGAAGGACGGCGTGAATTCGAGGTCCAGATGGAGATGGAAATGGTGCTGCGCCGCGCCGGGGATCAGGCCGGCGGTCGTTCACGGGCGTTCAACTCCGAGGCCCGTGGAGTGGTGGCGTGCGGCTCCGCCGCTGCCGTGGAAACCGCATTCGATGGCCCTATTGGGCAGCCCGGCCGCAATCCGCTGGCGCCGTTCGGCGCCGGCGGCGGGGAGATTCGGCCGAACACGCCGGTCATTGTGGACGTGACGGCCGGGATCGACGGTTATCTCACCGACATGACCCGGACGTTTTACCTGGGTAAGCTGGACAAGCGATTCAGGGAAGCCCACGCCTTTTGTGTGCATGTGCTGGAGGAAATGACTCGGCGACTGGTTCCCGGCGCCGTTCCGGAAGAACTCTACCTGTGGGCGGTTGAACAAGCGGAAGCGGCCGGCTGGGCGGAGCATTTCATGAACCGTGGTCGCAACAAAGTGCGATTCCTGGCCCATGGCATCGGTTTGGAACTGGATGAGCTGCCGGTGCTGGCCCGGCGCTTCTGTGATCCGCTCCAGGAAAACATGGTCATTGCCGTGGAACCGAAGGTTGTCTTCGAAGACGGCGGCGTCGGGGTGGAGGATACCCTCATCGTCAAACCGGGCGGGGCGGAGATCGTCACACCGATGGAACGCGGCCTGATTCGTCTGCCCGATTGAGCCGTCCGGCGGAACCGGAAACGCCGGCGACGCCTGCCTCGTCGGGTATTCACCGCGACCTGTCGGGATCATGTTCAGCTGAGATCAAAGGGAGTGAGACTCTCGCACCCGTCCTCCGTCACCAGAATGGTCTGTTCGAACTGGGCGGAGAGAGAACCGTCGGCGGTGATGGCCGTCCACTGATCCGAAAGAATCTTGAGGTGTCGCTCGCCCAGATTGATCATGGGTTCAATGGTGAAGACCATGCCGGGTACCAGCGGGATCCCGTGTCCGCGCCGCCCAAAGTGGGGGATCTGGGGCTCTTCGTGAAAAGCGAAACCGACTCCGTGTCCCACGAACTCGCGCACCACGGAGCAGCCGTGACTCTCGGCATGCTGCTGGATGGCCCAGCCGATGTCGCCGGTGGTGCCGCCCGACCGCACGGCAGCCATGCCCCGCCGCAGGCATTCGCGGGTGACGTCCACGATCTTGCGGGCGTCGGGGCTCGGCCGGCCGACAAAATAGGTCTTGTTGGCATCGGCATAGTAGCCATGCAGAATGGTGGTGACATCGATGTTGATGATGTCCCCCTCCCGGAGAAAGCGATTCCCGGGGATGCCGTGACAAATCACTTCGTTGACGGAAGTGCAGATGCTGCGGGGAAAACCCTTGTAGTTCAGGGGAGCGGGGATGCCTCCGTGATGGATGGTGAATTCATGGGCCAGTGTGTCCAGCTGGTCGGTGGTGACTCCGGGGCGAATCTGCCCGGCCAGATGATCCAGGGTGTCCACGACCAGCCGGCCGGCCTGCCGAATGCCTTCGATATCCGCCGGTTCCTTGAGGCGGATGCTGTACTGGTTCAGGTAATACTCCCGGATACGATCGGCGTCGGCCGGTCGGCGGACCATGCAGCACCATTTATACTTTAATCCGCTGCCACAGGGACAGGGATCGTTCCGGCCGACTTTCCCCCGGACTGGTTTGTGGTTCATGTACCCTTTGACCTCTTCCCGTCGTGCTGTTCAGTTCCCTGTCAGCGAACACCGCCGCTGTATCGACAACTGAGAGAACAGTATACGCGGGAATCGGTTCGGAATTCAAGCAGCCATCGGAATTTTTGTGTGAGACAAGGTTGAACCTGACCACGGATAACGTCAAGAGAATACCGTTCCTGTGACCCATATCACTGTGAAAAGATGTCAATTCAATGATAATTTGAATAATTATTTGTGATCCCAAAAAAGAGCGACTGTAAAAGTGTTCGCTCTGCACATCCAAACGTCTTCCAAACCAAAACCTTCCATTTCGTTATGGGGGCGCAAGCCCCCAACACCTCCCTTCGCCTTCGTGCTGCTAGAGACCATGGTGGCAACCGACACGGCCGGCAGCAGGAATCATTGAACTTCTGCCCTGAATGGCAGATACGATCCGCCCTTCGGGGCTGCATGAATGGGAGGCGGAGAAGCGGCCGGTTGACCATCGGCCGGCCGGCTGGAAGTGTCAGCGATGCAGCTCGACGATGTCACCGTCCTCGAGGACGTATTCCCGGGTTACCCGCTGCCCGTCATAGGCGTTCTTGCCCCAGATCCGGGCGAACTTCAGGTGATCCACGAAATCGTTGTGCACCTTCCGGCAAAGATCCTCCACGGTCTGTCCCTTTTCCAGTACATAGGGCCGCTCGCTTTCGGGCGGCTTTCCGGGCGTCTTGGAGTAGACCCGGACGATGGACATCATTTCAAAAATTCTGGTTTTGAGGGGTTCGAGATTCAGACCGTTCCGGGTGGAAACCCGGTGGATCTCGAAGTGATCGCCGAAAAATTCAGCGACCACGTCGGCGTTTTCCTCGCCGTCGGGCAGATCCATTTTGTTGACAACCAGGAAGGTTGGAATGACCGCCCCACCGCGGGGCAGTTCATCCGCGACCGGGTACATGTAAATTTTCTGCTCGCGCAGGATGGCATCCACTTCTTCGATGTCCTCCAGGGTGCCCGGCTTGGAATGATCCACCACCAGGAAAAGGAGATCGGCACTGCGCACCAGGTTCATGACCCAGTATTCCATGTGCTGGCGGCTGATGGCCGGGATATCGATGATCTGAAATTGGATGTCTTGCCAGGGTGCCATCCCC
>JAFGRT010000193.1 GCA_016935015.1 Acidobacteriota bacterium
CCCAGCCCGATGCTCAGGGGCGGGAAGATGTAGTGGTAGGCCACGGTGAAGCCGAACTGGACACGCGAAAGCATTTCCAGGCTCATACGCTTGCCTCTCCGTCATACATATATGGATGAATGCGAAACACCGCACCCAGTGTGCACCAAATTTCATGAAGGATCAAGATGGAATTGGATCAACCGGGTTCATCCGGCGCGTTTTGGCGATACACATTCTTGATTCCAAAGCAAATTGACCGAGGGAAGATCACCACATATACCAGGGAATCAGCGACCGCATCAGGTCGGTGGCGTCGATAAGACAATCGTCGTTCCGGTCGACTTCCACCAGCTGGGCCGCGTCCAGTTCCACCATGCCGGCCTGGTAGTCGGCCAGCAGCAGGATATCCACCGCCGTGATGGCGCCGTCCTCATCCAGATCACCGCGCAGGCATTCCAGCAGCCGGGCGACGATGAATTTGATTATGGGCCCGGCGAAAAAGCCACACCCCATGTGAGCCGGATAGTGAAGGGCATTTACATAAAAATCAAATGGACCTCGGACCAGGTGATACATCGGGTCGCCGCAGACATTGCCCAGCTGGATGTTGCCCAGGTCGATCCAGATCTCCAACGGCGCGGTCCGGTCGGGATCGAGGGGGACGACAGGGTCAATATGCACGTTGATGCTGTAATCATCATTGGGATCATAGTCCACCGTCAACGGGATCGGATCCGCCAGGCCGCCGCCGGTCAGCCACGCCCGCTGCGAGGCGTCGGTGATGAATGCCGGTTCGAACAGTTCATAGCTCTCATAAATGCTGATCTGTAGCCAATCCTCCTCTTCGAACAAAGATCCATTGGGTTCGCAGGTTTCGGAGATCACGAACATGTGGCCTGCCCCGAATGACAACCGGGGCGTCGTTTCTTCAGCATAAGCGACGGGATCGTCGCAGTAGTCGATCCAGCCGTCCGCGGTGCACTCCCCCCAGGGACAGAACCGGTACTCGAGAATGTCCTGGGGACCCGGGCTGATCCCGGGCAAACCTGCCCCCACCGGCCACCCGGCGGTGATGTCACACACGGGCAGCGGCGGGCCGGCCACGGCCAGCACGGCACTGTCCGGCGCGAACGTGGCGGGGAAATCACCCAGAATCTCGCCGGCGACATTGGAGTAATAGGCCTGAAATTCGACGCCCCATTCCCCGTCCGGCACAAAATCCGTGTCGGATTCGGAAAAGCAGCAGCAGGTGCTGGTATCCCCCTGGTACATGCCCGGCCACAGATTGGACGGTCCCTGAGGCGTCTCCCCAGACAGGGTGCCGAACGTAATCCTGACCCTGTTCTGGCTGGTCAGATTCCACAGGTTCATGTTCCGACAAAAGAGAATATCGATATAATCCGGCCCGACCCGTTTTATCCGAACGGCATCCATGGCCGGCAGCCACGGATTGCCGCTGACCACTTCCACAGCCAGCTCCATTTCATACCAGCAGGCCAGCGGTGGATCCGTCACCTGGCATGGTGCCCAGGTTCTGTAGATGAACACGCCCTCCGTCATGGAAACCCTGACCAGCACATAGTAGAATTCGTCGGTGTTGCCCGGCGCGGCCAGGTCCGGTCCGGAAAAAACCAGGCTGAAGGGACCGATGCGGGCGCCCGTGCTGTCCGGATCCACCGGCAGCGGCCAGGACTCCACCTCGATGGCCGCCTGAGCGTTGCCGACGACCAGGATAACCAACAGCAAAACCAGCATGATCACTGAATGCCGAACCCCCATCGTGTATCTCCCTCTGCCTGAAAGCAAATGTCGAGCAATCTCCCCCGCCCGGTGCCAGCCCCGCCCCCTGATTCCGCCGTCAAATGGTAAAACAGTATTCTAGCTTGCTCCGGTGTTGTTTTGCACCTAAAATAGTCTCAACTGAAAAAACAGTCACAGGTGGCCTATGAAGGGAATTGCAGCGGACATCACCCGCCGTGCATGTACTTTGCGGCAGCGGGGCCGGCGCGCTCGCGTCGGGCTGGGGATGATCATGATGGTGGGGCTCTGGACGGTCCTGGGCCGCATCGCCCCCGCGGACAATCCTCAAACCATCGGCGAACAGATCCGTCAGATGGAGGCGGAGTACGCCGATGCGACCGGCCAGTCGCGGCTGGACCTGCTGCTCAAGCTGTGCACCGCCTACTGGCGCATCGACGCGGAACGCAGCGTGGCCTACGGGGAAGAGGCCCTGGCCCTGGCCCGCGAGCTGAAGAACCTGGAAGGCGAAGTCGATGCCCTTAACGACATCGGCGCCGCCCGGCGCCAGTTGAATCAGCTGGAGGAATCCCTGGCCGCCTACCGCCAGGCGCTGACCCGGAGCGAAGAGGCCGGTTACACCATCGGCCGGATGAAAGCCCTGGGCAATCTGGGCACCTGGTACCACTTCCGCCGGGAATATGACACCGCCCGGAACTATTACACCGACGCCCTGGACCTGGCCAGACGGCTGGAGGACACCACCGAGCAGGGAAAGCTCCTGCGCAACGTCGGGCTGACGCACCAGAACAGCGGTGACAACCGCCAGGCCCTGGTCTACCACCGCCAGGCCCTGGAGCTCGTCCGAGCGGGCAACAGTTGGGAGGACATTATCCGGTGTCTGAACAGCATCGCCATGATCCACGAAGACAACGGCGACTACCAGCAGGCCGTAACCTGCTACCTCGAGGCCATGGCAACCGCCGAATCCATCGAGCTCCAGGCGGCCATTGCCGACACCGCCTCCAACCTGGCCAAGACTTACTGGCGCCTGGAGGATTATGCCGCCGCCGAGGCATCGCTGCGTCGCGCCTTGGACATCCATCGGGCCAACAAGGACGACCAGGGAGTCGCCCACGCCCTTAACAACCTGGGCATCATCGCCCGTTATGCCAAGGAGTACGACAAGGCCATTGTCTACTATGAACAAGCCCTGGCCATCAAGAACCAGCTGGGGGATTTGTTCGACATCCTGACGACCTATCTGAATATCGGCAATATCCACCTGGACAAGGGGGACCTGCCCCTGGCCCTTGCCCGTTTCACCGAAGCCCTCGCCGGGGCGGAGACCCTGGGCGACCGTTCGTTCATGGCCGAGATCCTTCTCGCCTTGGGGACAACCTATCGACGTCTGAACCGGTACAACGAAGCCATGGTTACCCTGCGCCGCTGCCAAGCCATCGCCGAGACAGGCAACTTCGTCGAGGTGGACAAGGACGCCTGGTTGCAGATTTCGCGGACTCTTTCGGCCCAGGGGCAATACAAGGAGGCGCTGGCGGCGTTCGAGCGATACGCCTCCATCAAGGATCGGATCCTGGACGAATCGCGCCAGCGCCAGATTACCGAGATGCGCACCCGTTACGATGCGGAGCAAAAAGAGCGCGAGAACGATCTGCTCAAAAAAGACAACGAGATCCAGGCCCTGACCATCAGCCGGCAGCGAACGCTGGTCTGGCTGTTCGTGGTTCTGGCGGTGCTGGCGCTGACGGTGCTGGGCTTCGTGGGCCGGCGCCTGGCCAAAACCGCCCGCTTCTGGCGGCAGTCCCATTACCTGGCCCATTTCCGGCTGCTGGAAAAGCTGGGCCGGGGCGGCACCGGCACCGTCTACCGCGCCCTGAACATGGTGGCGAAACAGGAGGTGGCCCTCAAGGTCATCGATGAAGAGCTCGTCGATTCGGCGGGGCGGGACCGCTTCATTCAGGAGGGGCTCATCAGTGAGCACATCACTCACCCCAACGTCATCCGCGTGTTCGAGCGGGGCGAACACAACGGCCGGCTCTACTACGCCATGGAATACGTCGACGGCATCACCCTGCGCCAAGTGATCCGGGACAAGCCGCCGGAATTGCGTGTGGCCCTGGGGCTGCTGTCGGTGCTCGCCGACGCCGTGCACGATATGCACGTCGCCGGTGTCATCCACCGCGACCTGAAACCGGAGAACATCATGCTGGCGCGGGGGATCCGCCTCGACGGCGGGATGCTCCAGCCTGACATCGTGGATGAGATCCGTTATCATCTAAAAATCCTGGACTTCGGCCTGGCCAAGATCCTGGAGGCGCGGACCATGACCCGCACGGCCATGCTGGCCGGCACCCTCCACTACCTGGCGCCCGAATACCTGTTCGGCAAAAAGGTGCGCGAAGAAGCCATGGACTTTTACTCCCTGGGCATCGTGTTCTACGAGTTGTGTACCGGCCGGCTCCCTTTCCCGGAGGGCGAGGCGTACGAGGTCATCTATGCCATTGTGCAGGAGCCGGCGCCGCCGCCGGCCGAGGTAAATGCGGAGATCCCGCCGGCGGTGTCCGCCTTCGCCCTGGATCTCATCGCCAAGAAACCATCGGAGCGGCTCAAGGACTACGCGGCCATCCGCGACGCCCTCGACGGGCTGATGGCCTCGTCGTAGCCCGCGCGATAGCGAATGGGTGACGGGGCGCAGAGAGTGTCGGGCGACGGTAGCGCGTGTATAGGAGTGCGGCGCGGAGCGCCGCTTTGTTTTGGCGAGGGGGCGCCAGAGAGTTTGCTTGAATTTTTAACAACCCGCCTTCCGGCAGAAGGCGTCCACGGGCGTCGCCGCGATCGTAGCCCGCGCCGGCCGGGCGCGGGAAAGTCGTCCGGGTTCGCCGAGCCCGGAACTCTTTCCTTTCCGCTATCCATCCTATTCCACCGCCTGCCGGGCGCGGGGAGGCACCCCGGGGTCGCCCTGTCTTCCGCAGCCCGGAGAGCGAAGGAGGACAAACCCGGGGATCTGAATCACATCGTGTTATGTCTGCACAAGAGATAAGGAAACGGACTGCCCCGCCTTCGGCGAAGGCGGGGTACTGCGGCCGCCCGCGCCATGAATCCCCTGCCAAAAAATATTTGAACGCCGCACCGCCGGTGGTCATCCTATGCTTCAGAAATACATAATTGGCTGTTTCACAGACAGTTGGCCACATCTGGCCGGGTGGAGGAGTCCGTTAACACATCTTGTAAGGAAAGGGGAATCTATCATGTCCGCCCGAAATGTACTCATCAGCCTATGGCTGGTTATGGTATCAGCCACGGCCTTGGCCGCCGATCTGCCCGTACGCAATGTGGTGCTGTTCCGCAACGGCGTCGGCATGGTTTTGCGGCAGGCGTCCGTGACCGGCAACCAGGACCTCGTGTTCGCCGTGCAGGAGGACAGGCTGGCCGATCTGCTCAAAACCATGAACTTCTACGATCTGGACGGCGGACGCCTGGCCGGGGTGGTCTGGGACCACAGCGAGCCGCTGACCGTGCTCAAGGAGAATTACAATTTCGATCTGAAACCCGACGACAACCTGCACCAGATTCTGAAACGCTTTCAGGGCGTGGCCGTTACCGTGCAGACAGCGGGGAACCGTCATACGGGCCGGGTGCTGGGCATCCAGCCGCCGGTGCCCGGACAGCGGGACAAGGCGGAGGGATTTCTGAGCCTCGTCACCGAGGCGGCCGATTTGGTCAATATCCCCCTGGAGGCCATCATCGCCGTCAAATTTCAGGACCGGCGGCTTGAATCGGAGTTCGGCCGCTATCTGGAAACGCTCTCCACCGAGTTCTTCAAAAAGAAGCGGGAAGTGATCATCCGGGCCCGCGGCGACGGTGAACGCCGCGTCCTGCTGGCCTATCTGACCAGCTTCCCCGTATGGAAGACATCCTACCGGCTGGTGGTCGATGCCGACGGTATCGAATGCCGGGGCTGGGCCTCCATTTACAACACCACCGGCGAGGATTGGCAGAACATCCGGCTCGAATTCGTCTCCGACCGTCCATTCTCCTACCAGTATGATCTTTCCCGTCCCCGCATGGTGGATCGGCCGGAGCTGCCCGAGGACCTCCTCGACCTGCAGTCGGAGATCGATGAACTGTATCAGACAGAGGACCTGGCCAGGCTGATGGCCGTACAGCTCAACGCCCTCCGCCGGCCGGCCGCGAATCAGGGCGAAGCGTTCGCCTACCGCATCGACTCCCCGGTGGACGTCCCGGCCGATGAAGCCGTCCTGCTGCCTTTTTTCAACGGCCGGCTGAGTGGTGAAAAAATCTCTTTCGTCTCCTACGGCGATGAGCCACTCAATGCCCTCTGGGTCACCAACTCCTCCGGCCAGTTGCTGGACAGCGGGATCTGTTCCGTCTACGAAGAGGACTACTTCCGGGGCGAATCCTTTCTGCCACGACTGCCCGCCGGCGCCAGCGATTTCGTCTATTACGGCCGTGATGCGGAACTGCTGGTCAACGGCTGGGACGAGGACTCGCCCGGCCGCCTGCAACGGGTTTCTATTCAAGAGGAAACGATGACCGGCCACCGGGAAATGAAGCGGGACTATCGTTTCCAGGTGCAGAATCTGTCTGCCGCCACCCGGCGGCTGGTCCTTCAGCTGCCCCGGCAACACTCCGAATCGACACTGGAGACGGACCTGGCCCAGCTGCGCCAGGAAGATGCGCACTGGTATCTGGACACCACCGTCGAGCCCGGGCAGAAAGAGGACCTTTCCGCCACCGAAATCATCCTCCAGGCACAGGAGAGTCCGGTCACGGCCCTGACCGATGGCCAGCTGGACGAACTGAGGCGTCAACAGTTGGTGGACGAATCCACCCTGGACCAGCTGGTCAAACTCCGGCAATGGGCGCGCGAAATCGATACGCTGAACAAGAAACTCGAAGACGCCCGCGGCGAAATCCGGCGCATCGCCGAAGGGCACGACCGGTTGCGCGAGAATATCCGGGTGCTGCGCGATTCGCCGGAGGAAGAGGCGCTCCGGCGCAAGTACATCGCCCAGCTGAGCCTGGATGAGGATGAACTCGAACGGCTGCGAACAGACGTCAAGCGCATGGAGAAGGAGCTGGAGGATCTCCGCCGCCAGCGGGATGACCTGGCCCCACGCATCCAGTATCCGCCGGACGGAGGCCGATCATGAACCGCCGTCTCCTTCTCATGGGGCTGGCCCTGGCGCTGACCACCGGCGTCATGGCGGTGGAGCGGACGGCCGAGCTGCCGTTGCGGGAGATCCGCCTCTTTTCCTGCGGACTGGGCTCTTTCACCCGCGGCACCGAGATCACCGGCCCGGCGGAACTGCAGATCCATTTGCCGGCCCGTCAGATGGACGATCTGCTGAAATCGTTAATGTATCGGGATCCGGCCGGAGCCCTGGAATCGGTCCGCTGGGTGCACACCTCGCCGCTGGAACGGCTGCAGCGCGAATTTTCCCTGGCCCTGCTGCCCCAGGATCATCGGGCGACCCTGTTGGGCAAACTGGCCGGTGCCGCAGTCACCATCCGCCGCCCGGAACGGATCATCGAGGGGCGGCTGGTGGGGCTCCAGCCGGCCGGCACCACGCCCCCCCGCCCCGACCGGATGACGGTGCGCACCGTCGACGGTTTCCTCCATCACCTCCCCCTGGACGACGACACCCACATCACGCTGCGGGAACCCGGACTGGCGGCCCAGCTGGCGGAGGTGCTGGCCGGTCGGGCGGCGGATCTGTTCCGTGAAGCACCCGTCGTGAATCTGCAGATCGGGGGCGAGGGCCGGCGAGGGGTGGAACTGACCTATCTCACGGCGATGCCCGCCTGGGATACATCCTATCGAATGGTCATCGATGGCGGGGGCGTTCGGCTCATCGGCTGGGCGACGGCCCACAACGTCAGCGACGAGGACTGGCGGCAGGTGGCCCTGCAGTTCGTCAGCGGCCGGCCCTTGTCCTACGACTATAACCTGCGTCTGCCTGTTGAAGAGAAGGGCGGCCCGCCGGGTATCCGGGATGACGACGCCGGCATCTATCCGGCCGACCACTACCTCCCCTCCCGCACGCTGGCCAGCTGCATTCACGTACTGGTGAAGGATGAGACCGGCTTCGTCATTCCCGGCGCCACCGTGACCATGAAACGGGTGGGTACCCGGAGGGAGTGGTCCGGCCTGACCCGTGACACGGGCATCGCCGTCGTCTGTGGCCTGGAGCCCGGGGAGTATATCCTGGAGGTCACGCTGGAGGGATTTCAGGATTGTCGCATCACCAGCCTGTATATCGAGAAGGGGTATGATCTGTTCGTCCACACCTGGTTGACGGTGGGCGGCATGGCCACCGAAGTGGAGATCATCGCCGAGGTCCCCGGACCGCTGGACGGCGCCGGTTTCGGAACGGCCCGCACCCGGGCCCTGGGCGAGATCTTCGCCTACACCAGCCCGGGGCCGGTGGACCTGGCGGCCCGTCATTCCCTGCTGCTCCCTTTTGTCAACCAGTCGCTGGAGGGGGAACCGGTCGCCTACTTCGAGTACGCGCCGCCGGCCGACGGCGCCGACAACATGGCGGACGATCACAATGCCCCCGTTCTGGCGTCGGTTTTCGTGGAGAACACCACCCCCCTGGTGCTGGAGGAAGGGACATGCTCCGTATACGCCGGCACCCGTTTCCGGGGTGAAGGGTTCATCAAGCGGCTGGTCCCGCGGGAAAAAGGCTACATTCACTTCGGCCTCGATCCCGAGGTGACCATGAATGTCCATATCCACCGCCAGGAGGGGCCGATCCGCCAGGCTGTCCTTTCCGCATACGGTCTCGAATACGCCCGGGAGATCCGCACCACCTACGCCTTCCCCGGCCGCAACCGCGCCCCGGTGGAACGGGTGATGGTTCTTTGCCTGGCAAAAAAGCTGCCCGACATGTTCCTGAGTGACGAGTGCCCGGCCTGGTATGAGACGCCCGGACATTTTTTCTTCCGCCGGGTCCTGGCGGCGGATTCATCCGCTCGGGTGGAGGTGCCGGTGACATGGACCCGGACGACCATTTTGGAATACCATGAGATCGGCGGCGATCTGGTGGAAGAGATCCGCGTGGCTGGCGTGCTGCCCGGTGAGACGGTAGCCCTGCTGGAACGCCTGGTCGACCTGAAGGAACAGCGGCAGGAACTCACGCGGGAGCAAAACCGTCTGGCCCCCCAGTCCGACGCCCTGGCCAACAAGCACCGCCGGATCCGCGGCAACCTGTCGGCGCTGGGGGCTTCGGCGGAGGAACGGCAGCTGCGGCAGAAGTACCTGCGGATTCTCTCAGCCGATGAACTCACGGCCGCCCGGTTACGCGACGATCTGCAGCGAGTGGAGAAGTCCCTGGCGAGCATCGGCGGCCAGATCTATCTGACCAGCGAGGAACTCCGGTCCCAGGCCAGCGTCACCGGCGCGGAGACGGACAAGGAGTAGCCGGCCGGCTGTTGCCGATGCGTCGCCAGCAGAGGCGACGGGGCACCGCCCAAAGGATATTCTTCCCCCGGGTTCGGCCTGTCCTCCGCAGCTCCACCTCGCGGAGCGAATGGGGACGAACCCGGGGCACCTGACATCCGCCTTCCGGCAGAAGGCGGCTACGGGCGCAGCCCGCGCCTGTTGGGCAGGATGCGTTGATCAAGGATAGTCACGGGGAGGGTTCTTCCGGTAACGTCGCCAGAAAACACGCGCGTCCCATCACGCCGGCGCGCTGCGTCAATCCAGGGACGATTGGTCACCGTGAGACCGGCTCTGAGGCCTGGCGCCGCCGGTCAGGGGAGTATCCTCCAGCCCGGGCAGC
>JAFGRT010000031.1 GCA_016935015.1 Acidobacteriota bacterium
AAGGAAGAACCCTTCGTCGTCGAGAAAAGCCGAACGTACGCCCTATACTCCAAAATCATGAAACCCATGTTGGACAAAGCCTTCGTCCGCTGGGCCTTCCTGCTGGGAGTGGTGGCCCTGTTGGTGATCTCCGCCTCGGCGTTCCTGTTCAAGTTCGTCACTGTCAAGATGCTCCCCTTCGACAACAAAAGCGAATTTCAGGTGATCATCGACATGCCCGAAGGAACCACCCTGGAACAATCCAACCGGGTGGCCAAGGATATCGCCGAATACATCCGGACGGTTTCCGAGGTCACGGATTACCAGATCTATGCCGGCACTGCCGCACCATACAATTTCAATGGCCTGGTCCGGCATTACTTCCTGCGCCGCGGTACCAACGTGGCCGATCTGCAGGTGAACCTGGTTCACAAAGGGGAGCGCTCCGACCAGAGCCATGATATCGCCAAGCGGGTGCGACCGGAGATCCAGCGTATCGCCGAACGCCATAACGCCGCGGTGAAAGTGGTGGAGATTCCCCCCGGCCCGCCCGTTTTGTCCACCCTGGTCACCGAGGTATACGGACCCACCCAGGAGCAGCGGATCGACATCGCCCGCCGCATCCTGGACATTTACAACCGTACAGGCAGCGTGGTGGATATCGACTGGTTCGTAGAAGACGAGATGGTCAAGTACGATTTCGTGGTGGACAAGGAAAAGGCCATGCTCAGCGGCGTCACCACCGAGGATGTGGCCCAAACCCTCAACCTGGCTTTGTCCGGCATGAAGGCCGGCGTGGTGCACATGCCGCGGGAGAAGGAGCCCGTCTCCATCCAGCTGCGCCTGGCCCTGGCCGAGCGGTCGAGCCTGGAGGACCTCCGCGAGATTCCCGTCATGACACCCATGGGTCAGGCCGTACCCTTGGGTGAGCTGGTGCGCATCGAGCAAACCGTCATCGACAAGGCCATCCACCACAAGAACCTGCGGCCGGTGGTCTACGTCGTGGGCGATGTGGCCGGCGTGGAGGAGAGCCCCGTGTACGCCATCCTCAAGATGGCCGACGAAATCGACAAGATCACCCTGCCCGGCGGCGCTAGGATCGAACAGTGGTACACCCGTCAGCCCTGGTCCGAAGAGCGGGTGGAAATCAAATGGGACGGCGAGTGGCACATCACCTACGAGGTCTTCCGCGACATGGGGCTGGCCTTCGCCGCGGTGATGGTGCTCATGTACGTGCTACTGGTGGGCTGGTTCAAACGTTTCAAGGTGCCCCTCGTCCAGATGGCGGCCATCCCCCTGACCCTCATCGGCATCGTGCCAGCCCATATGATCTTCGGGGCGTTCTTTACGGCCACCTCCATGATCGGGATGATCGCCCTGGCCGGTATTATGGTTCGTAACTCGGTTCTGCTCATTGACTTTATCGATCTGCGCATGTCCGAGGGGCTGGACGTGAAACAGGCCATCATCGAATCGGGGGCCGTCCGTTTCCGGCCCATCGCCCTGACAGCGGGGACCATGATCGTCGGCGCCATCTTCATCCTGCTGGACCCCATCTTTCAGGGATTGGCCCTGTCACTGATGGCAGGTGGTATTTCATCCACCGTCCTGACCCTGGCAGTGGTGCCCATCCTGTATTTCATGGTGGAAAAACCGTCGCTGAAAACTCAGTAAATCCGTAAGCAAAATGAAAGGAGAACATGCAATGTGCATGGAACGTATTGTCAGATTGGTTGCCGGCATCTTTGTCATGGGTTCGCTGGCCCTGGGATACTGGGTCAGCCCCTACTTCTATCTGTTCACTGCGTTTGTGGGTCTGAACCTCTTTCAGTCGTCCCTGACCCGTTGGTGCCTGCTGGAAGAAATCCTGCGCAGATTCGGCGTGCACCCGTGCGCGCCTGGAGGAGCGAGACAATCATGAAGCAGCTCACCATATTGTGCAGCGACGAGATCCGGGAAAGGATTATCCACACCCTGAACCGGGTGGACACGGGAGGGTATGCCGAAGTGGGCCAGGTATCGGGCAATCGCCCCAAGGACCCTCGCTACCTGGACAGCCGCGGCATGAGCTGGCCGGCCGCCATGTTCGTCATGGTGGCCGAAGAGGCCCAGGTTCGGCAGATCGTGGATGAGCTCAAGGACTATGCCGGTCACTGTGATGTCCAGCCCTGCCTGCGCATCATGGTGTTGGATCTGGCAGAGTACTATTGAGGCGCCCATGGACACCCTGTCCCGGGGATGACTCCACGTGGTCCGCGTGACGACCAGGGATCGACCGGTTCATGGACAAAAAACGCCATCAGGTTGAAACCTGGGCGAATTACCTCCATCAGAATAGGGTTGACGTGATAGAGTAAAATAGAGAACGAGGAAATAAAATGTCCGATATACTTACACTGATTCTCATTCTGGCAGGCTGGATCGCCTTGCAGCGGTTCGTCCTGCCGCGGCTGGGGGTCAGCACCTGAATGGCCGATGCCTGCGATCTCGAGTCTCGGGATCGAAAGCGTAAACCGGCCGACTCTTCTTCCCATGAGGTGTCGTAATGCCCATTTATGAATACCGTTGCCCCTCCTGCGGGCATAAATTCGAACTGCTGCGCCGCGTGAGTGACGATGACCGTGAAATCCGCTGTCCCCAATGTGAGGCGGGGGAAGTGCAGCGCGAGTTTTCCGTTTTCTGCAGTTCCGGCGACGTCCGGACGGGTGCATCCGGCTGCGCGCCCAGCGGCGGCCGGTTTACCTGAGCCTCCTGACGACGGGTCGGCGGTGCCGCCCCCTTTACCTTCTTCCCTCAACACGGCAGACAGATGATTCCGGTGCACGTATCCGTCGCCGGGCGGGCACTTCCACCGGGCGGCGGACACCGATACGCCCCACCCACCTGCGGCCGCATGAGCGGCATTTCTCCTGAAACAAAACGCGCCGCCAGGGGTTTAACCTCTCAGCGCCGGTAGCTCCATGTAGCCAGTCCAACAGAAAGGAGAACCTGCCATGAAAATCACTGTGACGTTGCTGTTCTTCCTGGGAATGATGCTGCCCGGCACCACCGATCTGCTGGCTGGGCCGGCTGCCAAACGCACGCCCGTGATCACCCAACGCCAGGTCAACCAGCAGGCGCACATCCGCCAGGGCATTCGCAGCGGCGAACTCACCCGCGGCGAGGTCCGCCTCCTGCAGCGCGAGCAGGCCAAAATCCGGTGTCACAAACGGATAGCAAAATCCGACGGCGTGGTCACCACCTGGGAACGGAAAAAACTCACCCGCGAACAGAACCGGGCCAACCGCCATATCTACCAGGCCAAACACAATGGACGGGTCAGATATTGAGGGTGTGAACGTCCATATCTCTCCGAAAATGCCCAAATCGTCACCCCCCTGATCCGGTCCCCAGGACGCCGGCTGCGGCGTCCTTTCCTTTTGCCGTAACCTCCCTTCGACCAAAAATCCCGCAGGCAGATAACCGGCGGCCGCGCCGGAGAACCTATTCCCCGTCGGGAACACCCCCCAGGTACAAGGCGTTGAACAAGAGCTTGAAGGTACCGTGGGTCTGGGCCCGCAACTGGGGCCGCAAGCCGAACAGCACCACATGCCCCCGGCCCAGGCGGGCATCGATGACGGACGCCTTGCCGAACAGATGCTGCGGCCCGATCAGCCAGCCGCTCTGCAGCGGATCGCGGTCGTCGTAGCCGGCCACCACCCGGTAGTCCTCGTTGCGGTGGTTCGGCTCCACGGCGAAAGCCGGCGAGTTCCAGAACAGGCCCAACCCTTCGGCGGGCATGCCAAAGGCCACGGGATGGGTGATGTCGAAGCGCATCCAGAGGGTTACTCCGGGTCCGTAAAAATCATCACTGGGCAATCCCTCCAGGACGTTGCGCAACGGCAGTCGGAATTTCTTGAGCGGCAATTCCGAGGCTTGATTGAAGGTCAACAGGGTTCCGCCGGCGCGGACGAACTCCTCCATGGCCCTGACGCCTTCGTCGCCCAGTCCGCTTCGGTAACCGGGCGGCACCGGCCGGTCGCCGGGGCCCAGCTTTTCGTAGTCCGGCCCCAGCAGGCTGTCCAGCTCATCGTCAGCCAGCAAAATGACGTCAAATTTCGGGCGCAAGCCGCCGGCCTTGATATCGAAACTCTTCAGAATCTCGTAGGGAAACTCGAACTGTTCCAGCACCCAGCGGGTCCAGCCCTCGTCCATATTGCCGCCCTGATAGCGTTGATAGATGCCCAGGCGGAGCGGCTTCAGGGGATAGGCATCCGCCGGGGTTTCAGCCGGCGCCGCGACGAAAGCCAGGTGCAGTTCCCTGGCGATGGGTTGAAGGACGGCGGCATCGGCCCGCACGTGGAAGGCCCCGGGCGGCCATATCTCGCCGTCCGCCTCCACGGCGGAAGGGATCCGCTGCACGGTCCCACCGGCGGCCAGGATGCGGTTGACGGCGGAGAAACTGTCGTTGAGGCAAGGATCCAGCAACCAGCCGTTGCCGGCATCGTCAGCCACGGAACCGGAGGGATAATCCAGCGTCTCGACCCGGGTCATGTCCGTCTGCAAGGGCGCACCGGCTTCGGCCAGCCAGACGCCCATGAACTCCGACAGGGCATACGTGGTCATGTCGTAGGGACGCATGGGCGAGCCATCCCGCTGGCGGGTCCATTCGTTGTCGGGAAAGAATTGCTGTCCCAGCAAGGCCTTCAGATACGGCCGCAGCGGCTGATCCAGCCGCAGCACGTACGTGCCGGCCGGGTAGCGGGCGTCTCCCACGGCAAGGGGCTCCTCGGCCCGGTGCACTTCCACGCCGGCGAACATCAACGTCTCCAGCAGCTTCAGGGCTGTGAGCGGATCGTGCTGATCCGGCGGCATGACGTAGGCGAAAGGCGCCTTCGTTTGGCCGATCGCCACCTGGCGGGCGGCCTTTTGGGCCATCCCCCGCAACAGCATTTCCCGGTTGCGGGCGCCGGTTTCCAGCGCCGTGACGGAGCTGAGGCGGATCTGGTTCACCATGTCCGCAAGGCGCCACCAGCCACCGGGCCAGGGATGGGGAAAATTCACCGTGGGCTTGTACTCGGGCCGGCCCCGCCAGCCGGGCTGTAGCTGGTGGGCGTGGATGAAGACGGGCGAGGCGAGCTCGCAGCCGGCCGTCTCGGTCAGCATGCCGCTGATGTTGTGGTAGTTGGTGATCATGTGGAAGCTGGGCCGCCACCAGCCGGTGAACGGAGCACCCGTCTCCACGCCAGTGACGCCGGCCTGTTCGAGCCGGACGGCCATCTGGGCGCCGTAGAGCAGGTGCTCGCGCCAGATGAGGGGGTCCACGTCGGTCTGCACCGGATCGTAATAGGGCGGGATATAGAAGCGGGCGCCGTACGATCCCATCTGGTGATGATCGATGAACGCCTGGGGAAACCACTCCTGGTAAAGCACTTTCGACACAAGCCGGGCCTCGGCCTGGGTCATCATGTACCCGTCGCGGTTGTTGTCGTGACCGGTGTAGGGATGGTAGAGGTACGGCAGGCGGGCCCCTTCGTACTCCGTGCCGTGGGTCTTGGTGTACCAGTCTGTGACTATGAGCTGACCGTCGGGATTGAAGCAGGGGAAGAGCACCAGGATGCACTCGCGGCGGATCAGCTGTGCCAGTTCGTCTTCATCGGTGATGAGCCAGTGGACCAGCGCCGGCACCGACTGGGTGGGCGCCACCTCCGTGGCATGGAGGGAACAGGTCACGGCCAGGGTGTACTTGCCCGCGGCCACCATCCGGTCGATTTCCTCGTCCGTCAGACCACGCGGATCGGCCAGCCGGCGGTTGATTCCCCGGTAGCGGTCCTGGTGCCGCAGGGTTTCGGCATCGGACACCAGGGCCAACAGAAACGGATTGCCTTGTGTGCTTTTCCCGATCTCCCGCACCTCCAAACGATCCGATGCCCGGTCCAGCAGATAAAGGTATTCGACCATCTTGTCCCAGCGGACCAGCCGGCAATCCGCGCCCGGCTCGAATCCAAAAAACTCGGCCGGCGTTGGCAGGGAATCAACGGCCAGGCCGCCGATTCCCAGACTGATGAGCATTGTCACGAGAAGAAATGTTCTCCGCACCGTATTCTCCTTTGTTTCGCTTTGTCATCGAGAGTAGTATTGAAACCAGGATTCCAGTGTAGCGGATCGGACCGGCCTGATGCAACCTTACTTTTGAGGGGCACCTCACATGGGAACCAGGCCGGACGGAGCAGGGACCATCATCCAGCAATTGGGTGCCGGGCCCGGAGACAATTGGCCGGTCTCATTATTTGCCGATTGGCGGTGTCGCCGCCGGACAGCTCCGTGTATAATCCTGCCGGACTATGCGCGGCAGTGCCGCCGTCAAGGATTCACCGCCGGAGGCCGTTAATGGACTCACCCCCTTGTGACCAGATCCGTATCCGCCCGCTTCAACCGGCCGACGCCCGCTTCTGTTGGACCACCCGCCGCCGCGCCTTCGACGAGCTGTTCCGGCCGGAATTGCCGGTCGAAATCTGGTCCATGGGCCGCGCTGCCCTGCAGACGGAAGATTTCACCGCCATAGCCCGGTCCGGCGCGGTTTTCATTGTCGAGGATGCCCGGAACCGCCTCGGTTTCTTCGCGCTGACCCGCCCCGCCCCGCGGCAGGTGGAGCTGTACCTGATCTACCTCGTGCCCGAACAGAGCGGCCGGGGGATCGGCCGCGCCTGCCTGACGTTCATGGAGGAGTGGATCCGCCGCCACTGGCCCGAGGCGGAGACACTGTTTCTCTACACCATCGTGCCGGGGGTGAACGGCGGCTTCTACCGGCGGCTCGGATTCACCGGCCAGCCGGTGGTCATGGACTATCACGGGCGGCCCGTGCCGGCGGTACGGTTTGAGAAGCCCCTGGGCCGATCAGCGGACTAAAATCAGGGAGAAGGACGGATGGACAATCAATCCACGGCCAATGGCCCACTGCCTCCAGCGGGCGACGAACGGCTTCCCTTCCACGAACTCCCGCCTGCGGGCATCATGGACGAGCGACACCCCTGCCTGATCCTGCGGGGGCGGGACCTGCTCCTGGTCCGCGACGGGGTGGACAACACCCCGCGTCCGCCGACGGCGGCCGATCTCGACGCCCTCGGGCTGCGGTCCGCTGTGACGCGCTGGTACGGGCTGTGCGCGCGGGGCCTCACCTGCTACGCCGGCGAAGTGGCCGCGCCCGACACCCCGCCGGCCCCGGCCTTATGGCTGGGCCTGCGCGACACGTTTCACCTGCCGCCGCCCGCGCTGTTCTGGGCCGCCGGCCAGGCCCGACACCTCCTGGACTGGCTGGCCGAGACGCGCTTCTGCGGCCGGTGCGGTGGCGAAAACCGTCCGGCCGAGGGGGAGATGGCCCGGCAGTGCCCCGCCTGCGGCCACCTGGCCTATCCCCGCCTGTCGCCGGCGGTGATCGTGGCCGTGGTCCGCGACGGCCGGTTGCTGCTGGCCCGGGCGCGCCATTTCCGCCTCGGACTGCACAGCGTCCTGGCCGGCTACGTGGAGCCGGGCGAGTCGCTGGAGGAGACGGTCCATCGGGAAATCCGCGAGGAGGCCGGCATCACCGTCCGGGACGTGAGCTATTTCGGCAGCCAGTACTGGCCGTTCTCGGGGGCGCTCATGGTGGGCTTCACCGCCGCGCACGCGTCGGGCGAGCTGGTGCTGGGCGACGCGGAGCTGGTGGAAGCCGGCTGGTACGGCCCGGACGACCTGCCACCGGTACCCAAGCCGCCCAGCCTTTCCCGCCAGCTCATCGACTGGTTCACGGTACAGTATTCCCTCGGGAAATAGAACACTCCGCCAGCACCGCCCAACCGTTGTTGGGCTTCCGGTTGCCTCCGCCTTGCCATCGCAGCTCTTTTCTGTCAGAATACCCACACGACAGGAACACATCACGAGGAGGATTCATGTCCGTGAAGCACCACCTGACCCATCGTCAGACCATGATCACCATATGCCTTATCCTGGCCGCGCTGGCGACCCTGCCGGTCCTGGCCCGCACCGAAAAGCCGGTGTTGCACGGCCAGCACTGGGTGGCCATCACCGGCAAGCCCCTGGCCGCCACCGCCGGCGCCATGATCTTCGCCAGGGGGGGCAACGCCGTGGACGCCGCCTGCGCCATGCTGGGCGCCACCTGCACCATGTACGACGTGCTCAGCTGGGGCGGCGAGACCCAGGCCCTCATTTACAACCCCAAGACCGGCAAGGTCATCGGCGTCAATGCCCTGGGCGTGGCGCCCACCGGCGCCACCGCCGAGTTCTTCAAGGAGAAGGGGCGGCGCTACCCGCCCCGCTTCGGCCCCCTGGCCGCCGTCACGCCGGGCACGCCCGGCGGCCTCATCACCATGCTGGCCGAGTTCGGCCGCCTCAGCCTGAAAGACGTACTGGAGCCCTCCATCCGCATGGCCGAGGGCTATCCCATGGAGGCCCAGGCCGCCGACAGCATCGAGCGCTACAAGGAACGGATCAAGGAATGGCCCTATTCCAAAAAGGTCTTCCTGCCCCACCTCGGCGAAGAGCGGGAAGCGCCGCACGCCGGCGAGATCTTCCGCCAGCCCGACCTGGCCGCCACCCTGAAAAAGCTCGTCGAGGCCGAGCAGGAAGCCCTGACTGCCGGCAAATCCCGCCAGGAAGCCATTTACGCCGCCTACGACCGGTTTTACAAAGGGGACATCGCCCGGGAATTCGCCCGGGGCTGCCAGGAGCAGGGCGGGCTCATCACCGCCGCCGACCTGGCCAACTGGAAGGTTTACCTCGAGGAACCGGTCATGACCATCTACAAGGGGATCGAGGTCTACAAGCTCACTCACTGGGTCCAGGGACCCGTCATGCTGCAGATGCTCAGCATGCTGGAGAACTACGACCTGAAGGCCATGGGCCTCAACAGCGCCCGCTACATCCACCTCCTGTACCAGGTCATGAACTACTGCTTCGCCGACCGCGACTTCTACTACGGCGATCCCTACTTCCCGCCCGAGGAGCCCATCGCGGGCCTGCTCTCCCGCGAGTACGCCCGTGACCGCGCCAGGCTCATCAACTGGGAAAAGAACGACGCCGAGGCCAGGCCGGGCGACCCCTATCCCTACCAGGGCGGGACCAATCCTTTTCTCGACCTGCTGGAAAAGTGGACCAACGTCCCCCCCGCGGAGGAGCAGGACGCCGGCAAGGAGTGGAGCGAAAACCGGTGGCCGGAGATCCGCGAGAGTTTCTACACCGGCACCACTTCCGTCCAGGCCGCCGACAAGGAGGGCTGGGTGGTGTCCATCACGCCGAGCGGCGCCTGGATCCCGGCCTGCATCGCCGGCACCACCGGCGTCGCCATGAGCCAGCGGGCGCAGAGCTTCGTGGTCTACGAGGAGCAGAACCCCTACAACGTGGTGGAGCCGGGCAAGCGGCCGCGGGCCACCCTCACCCCCAGCCTGGCCCTCAAGGACGGCAAGCCGTTCCTTTCCTTCGCCGTGCAGGGCGGCGACACCCAGGACCAGAACATGCTGCAGTTCTTCCTGAACGTGGTGGAATTCGGCATGAACGTACAGGAGGCCTGCGAGGCGCCCAACATCGTCAGCTACCAGATGCAGAGCTCCTTCGCAAGGCACGAATCAGCGCCCGGCCGGCTGACCCTGCACGAGGACGTCCCGCCCTGGGTGCGCCAGCAATTGCGGCGGATGGGCTACGACCTCGACTTCAGCCGCTACACATCGGGGCCCATCAACGCCATCTGGTTCGACTGGGAGCACGGCACCTTCTGGGGCGGCTCCAGCAACCACGGCGAGGATTACGGCATCGCCTGGTAGATCACTTCATCGCGGGGCGGCCCACCCGCCCCGCCAATCTCATTTCTTGATATTCAGCAACCGGTAGGCTTCGGAGCTGGCCCGGATGGCGCAGAATTCGCCGCACATGGTGCACAGGTTCTCGTCCCTGGGCGGTCGCTCGGAGCGCATCCGGCGGACCAGCTCCGGATCGATGGCGTGACGGGCCTGCTCTTCCCAATCCAGCGCCTTGCGCGCCCGGCTGATGGCCAGGTCGGCCTCCATGGCTCCCGGGATTCCCTTGGCGATGTCCGCCGCGTGGGCGGCGATGCGCGACGCGATGACGCCCTGGCGCACGTCCTCCACCGTAGGCAGGCGAAGATGTTCGGCCGGAGTGACGTAACAGAGGAAATCGGCGCCGTGCATGGCCGCCAGCGCCCCGCCGATGGCCGCCGTGATGTGGTCGTACCCCGGCGCGATATCCGTGACCAGCGGCCCCAACACGTAGAACGGCGCCCCCTCGCAGAGTGACTTCTCGATCTTCATGTTTTCTTCGATCTGATGGAGCGGCACGTGCCCCGGCCCCTCGATCATCACCTGCACGCCCGCCTCGCGCGCCCGACTCGTCAGATCGCCCAGAACCATCAGCTCGCCGATCTGGGCCCGATCGGTGGCGTCGGCCAGGCAGCCCGGCCGGAATCCGTCCCCCAGGGATAGCGTCATGTCAAACTCCCGGGCGATCTCCAGCAGGCGGTCGTAATGCTCGAAAAGGGGATTTTCCCGGTCGTTGTAAATCATCCATTCCACCAGCAGGGAGCCCCCGCGGCTGACCATGTCCATCACCCGGCCCTGCCGGGCCAGCATCTCCACCACCGCCCGGGTGGCGCCGCAGTGCACGGTAATGAAATCGACGCCGTCGGCGCCGTGGTCCCGGATCACGTCGAACAGGTCATCCACCGGCATGTTCACGAATGCCTTGTAGCGATCCCGCGCCCGGACCGCCGCCTCGTAGATGGGCACCGTCCCCACAGCCACCAACGATTTCGCGATCACCCGGCGGCGGGTGTCCCGGATCCGGGCGCCCGTGCTGAGATCCATCACCGCGTCGGCTCCGGCGGCGACGGCCACGTCGATTTTCTTGAGCTCTTCGGCCTGGTGATCATGGTCGGGTGAGGTCCCGATATTGGCGTTGATCTTGGTACGGAATCCCTCACCAATGACCACCGGCTGCGGCAGCGTCTTGCCCGAATTCTGCGGCATGACGGCCCGGCCGGACAGCAGGCGATCCACCACAACCTGCGGATCTCGCTGCTCCCGGACGGCGATTGCCGGCAGGTGGGAAGGGATCTCCCCTCGTTTCAGTTTATCGATTAAGGTCATGCTCACCCCTCGGTTTATCTTCACCGGACAAGGCCCGTTCAGGGTACCGGTGCCCAACGAAGTCGTTATTGTATCGACCGGGGAACGATTATTCAATTCGATATGGAATATTCCATCGATTTCACAGGAGAGCCTGGAGGAGATCTGCGTGATTGGTCGCCCTGTGGCGGTGGGGCATGGCGGATTCACCGCTCCGTCAGCGGTTGGCTTTCTGAAATTCATCCACAAACTTCCGGGCGAACTGGCGGGCAGGCGAACGCTGCAGGATGGTGGATTTCTGGCCGCGAAATTCCATCAGGATGCGAATGACATCCTTGCCCAACGGCCGGTAGACGAGACCACGCCCATATTCCCATGTGGTCTCGGCCGGTTGGTAGATGTCCACCCCACCGTGGGAACCCGGCGTGCCGATGCCGCCGAAGATCACAATACCGCCGGCGGCGGTCCGCCGGTCAATCTCAAGGGTGAAATCCAGCACGATTTCGGCCTCATCGATCCGTTCGGCGATGGTCAGCCCGGGCAATTCTTTCCGGATGGTGTCGGCGATGGCAGTGCGCACCGTGAGTTGGGAACCGGTATCAATAAAAACGGCTTTCGCCCCCTTCATTTCCGCGGGACCGCCGTATTCATGGCGCACCTCGCCGGCCTTCAGCCACATGACTCCCGTCAGGACCAGCATCAGCATGACAAACGCGGATGGCGCCGCTTTCATGATTACCTCTCCCGAAATATGGACAGAAACAAAAACTTCTTTACTTTAGACAGTGGGGGACTGCGGAAAGTTCACTGAAAGTGAGCCCGAAGGCAAGGAAGTGATGTAAACGATGATTCCCGGCTACATTTACCCCTTGACCACGCCCAGCGGGCGCAGGCGGGCCACTTTGCGGCTGATTCCGGCGGCATGGACCGTGTCCACCACCTGGCTGACATCCTTGTAGGCGTCAGGCATCTCCTCGGCCAGGGTTCCCCGCGAGGCGGCCATTACAAAAACGCCCCGGTTCTCGAGCTCGCGCTGGATGGACCGTCCTTTGGCCGCTTGGACGGCTTTCTTGCGGCTCAGCACCCGCCCGGCCCCATGGCATGAACTGCCGAAAGTCTTCTCCATGGCCGTGGTGGTTCCCAGCATGACATAGGAGGCCGTCCCCATGTCACCGGGGATCAGCACCGGCTGACCGATGACCCGGTAGGCCGGTGAAAGGTCGGGGTGCCCCGCCGGGAATGAGCGGGTGGCGCCCTTGCGGTGCACGCACACCGTCTTCTCCTGACCATCGATCACATGCCGCTCAATTTTGGCAATATTGTGGGCGACGTCGTAGATGAGGCGCAGGGCGTGGGTGCGCGGCGGCACCCGCAGCACTTGTGCGAAGGATTCCCGCACCCAGTGGGTGATGAGCTGGCGGTTGGCGAAGGCGAAATTGGCCGCGCCGGCCATGGCGCCCAGGTATTCCTGCCCCTCGGGCGACTTCACCGGCACGCAGCATAGTTGCGGATCCGGCAGCTCAAATCCATAGCGGATGGTGGCCCGTTTCAGTTTGCCGATGGACTCGGCGCAGACCTGATAGCCCAGTCCGCGGGAGCCGGTGTGGACGCTGACCGTGACCTGGCCGGGGAAAAGGCCCAGGGCGGCGGCGGTCTCCTCGTCGAACACCTCGTCCACATAGCCGATCTCGATAAAGTGGTTGCCCGAGCCGAGGGTGCCCACCTGGCTGCGGCCACGCTCCAGTGCCTTGTCGGATACGGCCGCGGGATCCGCGCCCGGCAGGGCGCCCCCGCTCTCGATGGCTGCCAGGTCCTCCTCCTCGCCGTAGCCCTGCTTCACCGCCCAGCGGGCGCCCTCTTCCAGGACCTTCACCTCGTCCCGGCGCTGCAGGCGGAGGTCCTTGCGGCGGGACCCCACGCCGCTGGGCACATTCTGGAAGAGGCCGGCCACCAGGTCGCGCATCCGGGGCACAACGTCTCCCTTCTCCAGGTTGGAGGCCAGCAGGCGCACACCGCAGTTGATGTCGTAGCCGACCCCGCCGGGGCTGACCACCCCGTTGTCCACATCGAATGCGGCCACGCCGCCGATGGGGAAGCCGTAGCCCCAGTGGATGTCCGGCATGGCCAGCGAATATTTTTGGATGCCCGGTAGCGTGGCCACGTTGGCCACCTGCAGCAGGCTCTGATCCTCGCGTATGAGTTTCAGCAACGGCGGCGAGGCGAAGAACACGCCGTCGACGCGCATGTCGCCCTGACGCGGAATTTTCCAGGTTACTTCATCCACCTGCTGCAGCGAGACCAATATGTCATCCAGTTTCATGGGATTTCCCTCCCTTTCCCATTTCCATCGAAAGACTTAACGCTTTCTAATATAATATTATAGCATACGAATGTCATGGTGTTGGCGCCCCTCCTCACCGGCGGTTGCGGTCGCGGCGCCAATGGATACCTGGCCGCCGGCGCTGTCCGGTGCGAGGCCCGGTCCGATCCACCGAATTTCCCTGTACCTATGTGGTTTTTCCCATAGGGTCATTCCCCGGTCTTGGATATAATGGCCGTATACTTTCTCCCGGGAGGCTGCCCATGATGCGTCGGGTCATCGTTCTGGCCTTTTCATTCTGCGCCTGTCTGAGCCTGGTCTGCGCCGCCATCCCCGCCACGGAGCGGGCCGCCCTCATCGCCCTGTACAGCGCCACCGACGGCGACCACTGGACGGACAACACCCACTGGCTCGGCGCACCCGGCACCGAATGCCAGTGGTTCGGCGTCACCTGCGACGGGACCGGGTCGTTCGTGAAACGGGTGGACTTGTACGACAACAATCTGCAAGGGTCACTGCCTTCGGAATTGGACAAGCTGACGAATCTGGATTTTCTCAACCTGAGCAAAAACAGTTTAACAGGATCTATCCCGGTTGAACTCTGCCGGCTGGAGCATGTCTATAATCTGAATCTGGGCCAAAATCAGCTTTCCGGCGTGATTCCTCCCGAGATCTTCACCATGGCGTCATTGGGGTATTTAAACCTCGAAGAAAACGACTTTTCAGGCGAGATCCCCACCATTATCGGCATTTCTTCGGCCACGGCCATCAATCTGAGCCATAATCTCCTGACCGGCGGCATCCCCACCGAAATCGGCACCATGCCCAGAGTTCAGCATTTGTACTTCACGTCGAACAATCTCGTTGGGCCGTTACCCACGGAAATATACCTTCTCTCAGCCCTGCGATCCCTGGATGTGTCCGGGAACCAGCTGTCGGGCCCCCTCTCGCCGGCCATCGGCCAACTGGCGGACCTCGAGTTTCTTAACCTGAATCATAATGAATTCGAAGGAAACCTGCCGTCCGAGATCGGCCTTCTGACAAATCTGGAAACCCTGTACGTGGCCGACAACCATTTTGGCGGCGCCTTGCCCAGTGAGCTGGGCCATCTGGACCAGCTCGAATATTTCAGCATGGACAGTAACAAGTTCACCGGCCAGATTCCGGCCGAATATATCCACCTCGACGCACTGGGCGTAGGCGCTCTAAGCATGAATTACAACGGCCTGTACACCGACGATCCGGCCCTGGCCGCGTTTCTGAATTCCCGACAGAACTGGCAGGATTTCGAGCTTACCCAGACCATCGCACCGGCCGATACCCAGTGGACCTGGAGCAAGGCCGGCGGTGAGCTGACCTGGTCACCCATCATCTATACGGAGAATGAGGGCGGCTATGAAATATGGCATTCCCTTGTGTCGGGGGGGCCTTACACGCGCCTGGGGATCACCGCCGACAAGACGGTGGACACATTTCCCGTGACCGACCTGGACCCGACTGCCAGCCACTTTTTCCGGGTTCGCACCGTCACGGAGGCCTTTTGGAATAACCTCAACACCGTCGTCAGCGAATTCTCGCCCGAAATTCAGGTCGGGCCCGTTGGGCCCATGCTCAAATACCCGGCGGCCCACGTGGCCGACAACGACGCCTGGTGGTCGCGCCTCACCGTGGTGAACACCGGCGCATCGGCCGGCCCCCTCTGGCTGATGGCCGTCGATGCCACGGGCAACCTGCTGGAAACCGTGGACTGTGGCCTGCTGGCGGCCGGTGCGGTCTATGACAACGATATCGCCGCCATCTTCTCGGCCCCTGTCCTGGCCCAGGACATCTGGGTGATGGCTGGCTGCCCCTCGCCGCTGGCCGGCATGGTCACCTTCGGCACCAGGGACAACCAGACCCTGGTCACCATCCCCATCGAGGCAGCCGGGGCCCGGAAGCTGGTCTTTCCCTACGTCATCGCCAGCGCCGGGCTGGGCTACTTTACCGGACTGACCCTGGTCAACACCGAAGTGGAACCGGCCCAGACGGTCCTCGAGGCCTATGCCGAGGACGGCACGTTCCTGCAGGCGGCGGCGGTGGAGATTCCCGGTTACGGCAAGTATGTGCGGCTGCTGGAATATGTCTTCGGCCTGGCGGACCCGTCGGTGATCCGTTTCGTGCGTGTCCGCGCCGACCGTCCGCTCATCGGCTTTGAGCTGTTCGGCTCCTATGCCGACGCCGGCATGGCCGGGCTGCCGGCCTTCGTGCCCCAACACTCCGCCGGACGGAAGCAGAAAGCGGTCAGCCGGGTCGCCTATAACGAGATTCCCGACAACGCCGATTACTACACCGGCGTGACGGTCTCCAACCTGGGTGAATCCGACACTCAGTTGATGATGCGCCTGCGCGACGCCGACGGTGCGCTGGTGGCCGAACACCCCTGGCCGGAGCCTGTGCCGTCCGGCGCTCAGGTGACCCGTGAGATCTGGAACCTGTTCGACGGCACCGTTTACGACGACGCCGCCTGGCTGGAGATCACCGGTTCGCAGCCCCTGATGGGCTTCGAGCTGTTCCTGAGCCGCGCCGCCGCGGAACCTTTCCGGTTCGACGGTATCATCGGCCTGGAGGAAGGCTCCGCCAGCCAGGTCTTTCCGCTGGTCAGAACCGGGCCGGGCTGGTCCAGCCGCCTGCGGCTGACGGACCTTTCCGGCGGGATGAATCCCTTTACGGTCTCGGCCTATGCCGCCGACGGCGCCTATCTGGGAGAGTATACGGACAACCTGGCGGCCAGTGGACAATTCGAATCGGACTTAGCCGCCCTGTTCACCGGCGCGGCGGAGATCGCCTGGCTGCGGTTGTCGGCCGACGCCCAGGTGCTGGGCAGCCTCACCTACGGCAGCGATGATCTGAGGCGCATGGGGGGCTATATGGGTCAGCCGGGCCGGTGAGGCCGGCACTGGGCAAACCGGCTCAGGTATCGAAGACGATAACGGTGGACCAGCCTTCATCGCCGTGGCGGACCGCCAGCCCGTGATAGGTGGCCGCCTTGACCACATGCCGGATCCGGGCAGGATCCGGTGCAAAGGCCTGCCCGTGGAACCGGCCGCGCAAACGGTCGTGGTCCAGTTGCAGAACCTCCAGCCGGAGCGCCAAGAATTGCCGGGCATCCAGTAGAAAAAGCATTTCGTTGAGCACTTCCACCAGCAGATCTTCCAGCCCCCCGCCCTGCACGTCCACGTCACGGGCATCTTCCTCGCGCCAGGCGCGGGGATCGGTGATGAGGGAGCACAATCCGCGGACGGCATGGTCCAGCAGTTCCGCCGGCCCGGCCCCCGTCACGCGCAGCGCCAGATCAGCGGTGTGCTCCACCTGTTCATACGGCTTCATTTACCGGCCGCCGGTGCGGATCTGGACATTGTAGCCCCCCCGGTTATCGAAAGGATTGTCGTCGTTGATGCCGAGAAACAGCCGCCCCGTGGCCGGTGCCTGAAAGGACCGCTGTTCCCCGATATAGAAGTAGCTGTACGTGTCCCCGACCTTGGCGATGAGGGCGCCGGTATTGACGCTGGAAATGGGCTTCCAAAAACCCTTGTTGGTCCCCGGCGCGCCCGCGGGGGAACAGGTTTCGTTGCTGTTCTTTTTCCAGAAGACCCGGCCGGAAGCCCTGATCTCTACCGCCTGCCCCTGCACCACATCGATGCCCGTATCCACCCAGACTGTGTTCCCCGGCACCGTCAGGGCCCGGGACTGCGCCCGCATGGCCGGTGTTGCACCCGCCGGCGGGGACGACCCGGCTCTCGCCGTCGATGTCCCCTGATCGAGGGAGCGCAAGGCGGCGCTCAGTGTCTGCTCCTTTTCACGGGGCGGTGGCGGTAAACCGGCCAACTTGCGCTGCACCTGCCGAAACGAATAGGTGGTCACCACCGGATTGGCCGCCACATGATCCAGATTCTGGATCTCCTGTTGCATATTGCGCATGCGTTCCGCAGGCAAGGGGTGGGTGCTCATGAAGGCCAGACCTGCCCCGCCGCTGCTGCCGTGGAGCTGTTCCAGCTTCTGGAAAAAGCTTACCATCCCATTGGGATCATACCCGCTGCGGGTCATCTGGGTCAGCCCCAGCCAATCGGCCTGCCGTTCGTCGTCCCGGCTGTACTTCATGGCCGCGAAAAACACGCCGATGCCACCCAGGGCCGTCACTACGTCCCCCCATTTATCGCTCTTGGCGCCCACCGCCATGCCCGCCCCCAGGACGATTCCTGAGAGCAGCAATTTCTTGGACATCTGCTTGGTAGAGTGGCGGCCGACCACATGACCGATTTCGTGGGACACGACTCCGGCAAGTTCGTTTTCACCGTCCGCCGCCTCGATGAGGCCGCGGTTGATGTAGATAAAACCGCCCGGCAGGGCAAAGGCGTTGATTTCCTCGGAATTCACCACGAAGAACTGGTATTTCAGTTCCGGTCGCAGGGACTGCTGCACCAGTTTTTGACCGATCTGGTTGATATACTGGTGGATGAAGGGATCTTCGATGAGTTCGAGTTTCTGATTCAGCTGCTGGGAGTACTCCCGCCCCATGGCGATTTCCTGCTGCTCCGAAAAGAAGTTGAGGCCACCCCCGACCTTCTTGTAATCGGCCAGGCCGGGGACGGCGGCCAGCGTCAGAATGACCAGCAACACATAGACCCGTGAAAAAAAACTCTCCTTTGGATAAGACATTTTCCATCTCCTGTGTTATGCTTGCCTGTTTTATCCAATACCCGTCAGCGGGAAGGATTTCTGGTGAAAACAGATTATCACATTCACACGATCGTTTCAGATGCCATCATTATACCCGATGAAATCTTTCCGGTGGCCGCCGAATTGGGGATTTCCGAGATTTCCATCACCGATCATGACGCGGTGGGCGCCTATTTCCATTTTCATGACGACCTGTTCGCCCGGGCCCGGCATTTCGGTCTTCAACTGATTACCGGTGTGGAGCTGGACAGCGAATTCGACGGCGTGGAGATCCATATCCTCGGTTATCACTTCGATCTATCCCACGGCGAACTGACCGCGTATCTGCACCATGTCCAGGACCTGCGACGGCAACGGGTGACCGACCAGATTCACCAAATCAACGAGCATTTTGGGTATGAGATCATCCGCGCCGCCAAGGTATTCGCCCCTCATCGCGATACGGTCATGAGTCCGCACCTGGTGCACGCCCTGCTGGACAGCGGCCATTTCACCGAATATCGGCCGGCGGCCCGCTGGATCAAGGACCACATCCATCCGGCGGTCACGGTGCCCAAACCGGCCTGTGCCGAGATGATCCGGCTGATCCGCGCGGCCGGCGGCACCGCCGTGCTGGCCCATCCCGGCTATTACATCAAGGAGCACCGACTGTCCCTGGATCGCCTGCTGACCGAACTTATCCCCGCGGGGCTGTCCGGTCTGGAAGTGGAATATCGTTACCGGGGCACCTCGCCTGAATTTCCCACCCTGGCCGATGAAGAGGTCATGATCCGATACCTTCGCGACGAGGCGCGCCGGCACGGGCTATGGACGACTAGCGGCAGCGACGCCCATCGCCTGGTTGAGTTGCGGACGTTTCATACATCACCTGCTACATCTTCCCCCTCGAAACGAAATCAGTAAAAATCGTCGCTCTTTTCTCTAAATTTGTGGATTTTTACACTGCTCGCGTGTAGAATAGCGCGTTTCAGCAAAGGAACGTTGTAAAACAAGGGAAATACCTTCAACGAAAAAGGAGTACTCATATGGCTGACCGATCATTCAATCCATTCGAGATGGCGCAGAAGCAGTTCGATGCCGTCGCCGAAAAGCTGCGGCTGGACGAAGGCACCCGGGAACTCCTGCGTTTCCCTCTCCGCGAGTATCATTTCAGTATCCCCGTCAAGATGGACGACGGGACCACCAAAGTTTTTCGCGGTTTCCGCGTTCAGCACAACGACGCCCGCGGTCCGGCCAAGGGCGGCATCCGGTTTCACCCCCAGGAAACAGCAGATACAGTCCGGGCCTTGTCCATGTGGATGACATGGAAGTGCGCCGTGGTGGATATTCCTCTCGGCGGGGGCAAGGGCGGCGTCATTTGCGATCCCCACAACCTGTCGTCCCGCGAGCAGGAAGGGATCTGCCGCGGCTGGGTCCGCCAAGTGGCCAAGAACGTCGGCCCTTTGAGTGACGTTCCGGCCCCGGACGTCATGACTTCCGGCCAGCACATGCTGTGGATGCTCGATGAATACGAAGCCATCCGCGGCGAAAAGATGCCCGGTTTCATCACCGGCAAGCCGCTGGGCATGGGCGGTTCCCAGGGCCGAACCGAAGCCACCGGGTACGGTTGTATCTACACCCTGCGCGAAGCGTTGTCCCTTTTGGGCATCGACATCGCCAACACCACGGCCTCGGTGCAGGGCTTCGGCAATGTGGCCCAGTATGCCGTCCAGCTGTACCATCAGTACGGCGGCAGGGTCATTTGCGTGTCCTGCTGGGATCAGCAGGACCAGACTTCTTACTCCTATCGGAAAATGGACGGCATCGACCTCGATTTCCTGCGCAGCATCACCGACCGCTTCGGCGGCATCGACAAGCGCAAAGCCCAGGAGGCGGGCTATGAGCTGCTGCCGGCCGAAGCCTGGATCGAACAGGAAGTGGATGTGCTGATTCCGGCGGCCATCGAGAACCAGATCAACGGCGAAACCGTCAAGCAGATCAAGGATTCCGTCAAGGTCATCGTCGAAGGTGCCAACGGCCCCACCACCCTCGAGGCCGACGCGGTCATCCGCCAGAAGGGCATCTTCATCATCCCCGACTTTCTGGCCAATGCCGGCGGCGTTACCTGCAGCTATTTCGAGCAGGTTCAGTGCAATATGAACTTCTACTGGGAAAAGGATGAGGTTTTGCAGCGCCTGGACCAGAAAATGACCTCGGCCTTCCACGCCGTGGCCGCCCTGGCCAAAAAACGGAATGAATACATGCGGGATGCCGCTTACATGATTTCCATCCAACGGGTGGCCGAAGCCTGCCGAATGCGCGGCTGGATCTAGCCACCGCCCGGCCCCATATTTCATTGGCGGCGGCGAATCAACGGTAATCGAAGCAGCTGCCGCCAATGAATTCCCGCAAGAGCGAGTCGGGCGGAACACTGAAATCATCATCCACCGGCAGCACCGCCTGCAGTAACTGACACACCCGCTGTGCCCGCCGGAAGGCGTCCCCCTTTTCCGGATTCCCCGCGAACTGCGCCGCCCATTTTTCAAAGTACTCCAGCAGCCGCGGCCGCATGATGGACAGTTCATACGGTAATCCGCTGTTTACAATGTAATCCGTGGTATTGACATAGGGAATGATGTTGCGCAGCTCGCTCTTGCGCACATAGTGCCAATGTTCGAGAGTCTGCTGGGGATTGTAGGCGCGGTAGCTGGCGTCACGCATCATGCGCCGCATCAGGCGTAAGTCCGTCCAGCGGATGAACTCCCCGTCCGGCCCCTTCATCTGCAGCAGGGGTTCGATGTAGATCCGGAAAATCTTCTCGGGCGGGATGTCCCTCGTCATATCGCCATACAGGCCGTGCAGGCTGTCGATGAGAATAATCTGATCGGGCTGGATGCGCATGGCGGTCCGCGCCTCATGCCGCTTGCCGGTACGGAAATCGTAGAACGGGACTTTCACTTCCTGGCCGGCGATGAGATCGATCAGGTGCTCGTTGATGAGCGGCAGGTCCAGCGCCTGGGGTGTCTCGAAATCGTAGTCCCCGTATTCGTCCCGGGGATGCATCTCCAAATCGAAAAAGTAGTTGTCCACGGTGAGGGCCACCAGCTCCAGCCCCATCTGGCCCAGCATGTGCCTCAGCTTGATGGTGGTGGTGGTTTTGCCGGAGGATGACGGACCGGCGATGATCACCACCCGCACCTGATCCTGTCGTTCGCGAATCATCTCCGCGGCCGTGGTCACATCCTCATCGTAGGCCCGGTCCGTTTCACGGACAACCTGTGGAAACTCGCCGCGCACGATGCGGGCATTGAGCCGCTCCACCGTGTGCACGTCGTGCTGCACCGCCCAATTCAGCACCTCCCACAGCTTGTGCCAGGGGATGTTGGTGTACGGCTTCGCCGAACGCTCGGCCCGCTCGGCTCGTCGCTGGGCGCGGTCCTCACGGTAGAGGATATAGGCCTTGGCCACTTTGGCATGACCGGCCTCGATCAGCGCTTTCTCCACCGTATCCTGGGTCTGCTCGACGGAAGGGATGCCGCCCGGCCCGAGCTCCCGTTCCAGGGTCTCGATGACCTTGTCCGTCAGCCGCTCGGCGATGGAGCGGTCCCGCCCGCCGACGGCCACCGCCGCGCGGTAAATGGCGTGGGTGATGCGCTCCGGTTTAAAGGGAACGACGGCCCCGGTGCGCTTGATGAAGTACTGTATCCTGCGGCCCATGATCTGACTCTCCTCTTCTGGTTCATGTCCGCAACCCGCCGCGGCCTGCCGGCGGCGACACACACCGGCATATCCGCCTTCGGGTCCGGCCGGCTTATGCGTCGGGGGCGGCCCGCAGATACGCCAGGGCGGAATCGGCCTCGCCGTCCATGACCACCGCCAGGTGGCGGCCGCCCGCCACCGCCGGAACGTCGATCACACGCACGATCCGTTCCAGCCGCTTGTACATGGGCGCGACCTCGGCCAGGACCGTGGGACTCTTGTGCAGAAAGTCCTCGTTGAAATGGTTGACCGGATCATCCGGATACAGCGGCAGATAGCGGATGTCCGCCTCGACAAGATCCTGGAAGAAATGGGTACCGAACGACACCTCCGGTACGTAACTTCCCTTTTGGCGCGCGATTTCGATGAGCATGCGGCAGTTATTGATGTCGAAGTAGGTGACTTTGACCCCGAGTTTGATGTCGCCGCGGCTACCCCAGCGCCCGGGCCCCATGAGGATAAAGGAGCGGCGCGGCAAGGTCCGGTTCAGGTGGCCTACGGCCTGGCCGATCTGGACCAGATCGTCGTAGTCCTGCACAGCGTCATAATCGAACGGATCGATGTAAACGATGTAGCGGAGTCCCTCGATACATCCGTCCTGGACATGCCGGTTGGCGGAGAAGACGATGTCCTGGATCGGGACATCCTTCGGTATGCTCACCCGGGCCGAAGCCACGGCCTGGCTCTGCGGACGACACTGCAGCAGGCACAGTCCCCGCGAATCGGCGGCAAATTCCACATCTACCGGCCGGTGATAGGCGTCAGCGAGAATGCTCAGCATGTCTTTCATGGTCCTGGCGAAGGGTGTCCGCCGCGTGAGGCCTTCGAACGTCACGCACAACGCCTCGGGATCCTCGCTGAGCAGGATGCCTACGGGCATGGCGATCTCCGACCCGCGATTTACAGAGACAAGGTTTTCCAGTTCGGGATACTCACCCAGATAGTCGCGGAAGATCTCCCGCAGATCCAGGGTGTTGAACTGCTGTTTGTCCCGATCGATGACATCGATCAGTCGTTGAGAATAGTAGATGATTTCGTCAGCCCGTACATTGGCTCGCAGCTGGGGCTGTCCCGGGCTCATGAGGTGGGCGTAGTCATCGGACATGCGATCCACAGCGCGGGTGCCCAGCCCGGCCACCATGCGCACCACGCCATCCTCGCGATGGATGCGGGGCGACCAGCGGATTTCATTGTTGGAGAAAGCGACGCCGGCATAGGCTGGAAAATAGTAGGGACCGATGGGATCGCCCACCACTTCCTGCACGATGATCGCCATTTCTTCCTGAAAATCGAGCAATCCCCGCTCCCGGCGATAGATCAGGGCGTCGGGGCTGAATACGCTGGCGTAGACTTCGGCGATGGCGTTGGTCAGTTCGTCGAGGCGCTGTTCCAACGGCCCCTGGTTGGCGACGAACAGACTGCGGTATTTCCCGGAAAACGCCGTGCCGAAACGATCCTCCAGCAGGGAGCTGGAACGGATGACCAGCGGCTTGTCCTGGAAGTCTTCCAGAATCCGGCGCAGGCCTTCCAGCAGCAGGGGCGGGAAAGTGGCGTTTTTGAATATCTTGAGGAGGATGGGATGCTCTTCCTGAATTTCCTCGGGATCGCGGTACTTGATGTTGTAGCACTCATCCAGATTGTTGTACTTGATGAAATGCAAGATGGCGTCGGAGCGGAGAAAATAGGCGGGCGGTATACACGGCATGCTCCGGATATCACCCCGCTCGTAGGCGTCCTCCAGGATGCTCTTGGCCAGCATGAGGCCGGACGCCTTGCCGCCGATCCGTCCGGAGCCCTCCCCGGGTACGATGATGCGCTTGACGACATCGGTGATCTTGCGGATGGTCAGATGGTGTTTGGCGATATTGATGTATTCCAGCTGATCGGACAGAAACCGCCGGATCAGGGAGACCCGCGAACCGATGGCATAAGAGACGTCCAGGACTTCCGTTTCCGTGAATACGTTGCAGAAATGGGTCATGGCCTGGACAATATCTGCGAAAGACACCCCCGGATCGTCGGCCATGCGGCCGATATCGATGATCATTTCGTTCTTGTAGGCCAGGTGAATGATGGTGTTCACCTCGCCCTCGCTGAGATGGGTCTCGGCACTCTCCAGCACCCGGCGGTTGAACACCTCCAATTCGCGGCGGCCGGTGCGCGGCGACGGCCGGTTGGGATCCGTTGCGGCCTTGTCATCGCCGTCGCCCACCTCGACGCTGGATTCCCGTTCAAGGTCCTCGATGGAAATGAGGTTTTTGCGGTGCATGTAGGCCATGATGTAACGGACCAGCTTGTAGAATAGGCCCGGATCATTTTTCCGGATCTCTTCGAGCCTCATTTTCCAGACAGGTTCCAGACGCATGGCTTTCTTTCCAAATGAGAGGTCCGGTGATGATCGGCAGAGCAGGTCGTCAACCGGCCGGGAGCTCGTTTAGCGGGATTGGGTCGCGCTTCTTTTTCGTTGGATGAAAAAAAGCACCAGGGCGATGGGGAAAATCACGGCGGCGATGCCTTGGGAAGTGGAAAGCGTCTGATCCCACACCCATCCCCGGGTATCTCCGCGAAAAAATTCGATGATGAAGCGTGCGACAGCATACATCATGGCATAACACAAAATCATTTGTCCATCAAAAGATTTCCGGCGGTACCCCAGGAAGAGAACCCCGAAAATCAGCAGATTGGCCGCGGCCTCGATCAGTTGCGTCGGATAGATGGCGACGCGAAGCAGGTGATCCTCCACCATGCATTGCGGATCCGTGAACACAACGCCCAGGAAGGAATCCGTGGCCCGGCCGTGACAACATCCGGCACAGAAGCAGCCCAGCCGGCCGAACATGTGCCCCAACGGGATGGCCGGCGCAAAGGCATCGGCCATTTTCCAGCCGGAAATGCCGTAGCGCCGGAAATACCAGATGGACCAGGCCAGGGCGACCAGGAAACCGCCGTAAAAAACCCCGGCCGAGCGGAGGAAATCCACAGTAAAAATATTGGAAAGGTCATTGGAGAAATAGGGATCGGAAAAGATCAGGAAAATCTTGGCGCCCAGCAAGGCCACCAGGATGAGGGTAATGCCGAAATCCCAGACGGTGCGGCGATCGAAGCCCTCCCGACGCGCGCCCAACCAGGCCGCCACCACCAGGGCTGTGAACATGCCCACGGCGACCAGGATCCCGTAGGGCGAGATGGTAATGGGGCCGATAGAAAACAGTTCAGGGATCATGTGTCTGTCGGGATGAGGCCCGGGCCCACCACCTGACCGGTGCGCGCCCGGGGCTGAATTCGTTTATTTTTCTTCTCTTTCCTGCTCAGCCTGTTCGATGAGTTTTTGCTGGATGCTGTGCGGGACGATTTCATAGGAAGAGTGTTCCATGGTATAGCTGCCGCGCCCGGCGGTCATGGAAGTCAAATCCGGCGCGTAGGTCAGCATTTCGGCCATGGGCACCAGGGCCCGGATGACGGTCATGGATCCCTTGCTTTCCATGCCCTGGACCCTTCCGCGGCGGGAGTTCAAGTCGCCCATGATATCCCCGGCACATTCCTCCGGCGCGTAAATTTCCACCTGCATGATGGGTTCGAGCATGACCGGTTTGGCCAGCTCCATGGCCTTCTTGAAGGCCAGCGAGCCGGCGATCTTGAACGCCATTTCCGATGAGTCGACGTCGTGATAGGAGCCGTCGTACAGCGTAACCTTGAAATCCACCACCGGATAACCGGCCAGGTAGCCCCGATCTGCGGATTCCAGGATACCCTTCTCCACCGCCGGCCGGTATGTGTGTGGAATGGCACCGCCGAAGATCTTGTCTTCAAATTCGAAGCCTTTGCCCCGTTCCAGAGGTTCCATGATGACCTTGCAGTCACCGAACTGGCCGTGGCCGCCCGTCTGTTTCTTGTGGCGTCCCTGGACGTCCGCCTTGGCCGTAATGGTCTCCCGGTAAGGTACCTTGGGCGTTTTGAGTAGAACATCCACGTTGTAGCGTGATTTCATGCGTTCGACAAGCACTTCCACGTGCAACTGGCCGGAACCGGAAAGCAACAGCTCCTTGGTCTGAGGATCCCGCCGGTAGGCGATGGATGGATCTTCTTCCTTCAGCTTCACCAAGGCGTTGCTGATTTTTTCCTCGTCACCCCGGCTCTTGGGTTCAACGGCAAAACTGATGGCCGGTTCCGGATACTGGATTTCCGGAAAGATCACCAGCCGCTTGGGATCGGAAAAGGTGTGACCGGTCTGGGTGGCTTTCAGTTTGGCCACGGCCGCGATGTCCCCGGCCTGAACTTCGGAAACCGGCGCCGGATTCTTGCCCTGCATGACCTGCAACGAACCCAGGCGTTCCGACAGGTCGGCACTGATATTGTTGACGGACGTATCGGACTTGATCACGCCGCTGTACACCTTGAAGATGGAAATACGGCCGGCGAACGGATCGGCGATGGTCCGGAACACATAGGCCGCGTAAGGCTCACCGGTCCCGATCTTGCAAGTGACCCGCTCACCGGATTTGGCATCCTTGGCCACGAAAGTGCCCCGTTCGGCCGGAGACGGGAACAGGTCAATGGCGGCCTGCAGGAACTGGGCGATGGCCAGGTTATGCGTGGCCGAGGCGCAGAAAACCGGGATCAGGTTGCCGTTGATGATGGCTCTCTTGAGCCCCCGGTGCAGATCGCTCTCGCTGAGGCTCCCCTCCTCGAAGAATTTCTCCATAAGGGTTTCGTCACTCTCCGCCACCATCTCGATGAGCTCTTCTCGGCGGGTGTTGACATCGTCCTGGAGATCCGCCGGGATATCCGTTTCCGTGGCCTGGCCCGATTCGTCCAGAGCATAGGTGTAGGCCTTGCCGCCGACCAGGTCCACCACTCCCTGGAAATCCTTCTCCTTGCCCATGGGCAGCTGGAGCAGCACGCACTCCCGGCCGAAGAACTCGTGGACACTGTCCATGGCCTTATTCACATCGGCGTTTTCGCGATCCATCTTGTTCAGCACGATACAGCGGGGCAGCTTCGCCTCGTCGGCAAACCGCCAGACCTTTTCCGTCTGGACCTCCACGCCGGCGACAACATCCACTACCACCACCGCCGTGTCGGCCACCCGAATCGCCTCACGGGCACCCTGGATAAACGCATTGTAACCCGGAGTATCCAAAAGGTTTATTTTATGTTTGTTATATTCGCAATACGCGTTGGAGCTGCGGATAGAATTCTTTCGGGCGATTTCATCGTCATCGAAATCGGTCACGGCGTTCCCCTCTTCCACCTTGGTCAGGCGGTTGGTCATGCCGGTGGAAAACAGAATGGCACTGACCAGTGAAGTTTTACCACACCCTCCATGACCGATGAACACGAGATTCCGAATTTTATCCGTGTCGTAGACTTTCATAAACCGTAACTCCTTTCAGATTTTTCCGGCGGAATGTTACCCTGATCAGAAAGTGGCCAGTCTAACATAAGCGCCTATAGGGTGCAACTGAAAAGTAGCGGCGGAAAGCCTCAGCCGGCGGTGATTGGCGGGATTCGCATCCCCTCCCGAAGCCTATTGCGCTTCCATGGCGCCCAGGAAAATCTTGCGGGTCTGTCCCGGCATCAAGGTGATTTGCAACGGGGTATCGAGGCCGTCACCCAGGAGTCCGTCGGCCGGCTCCCCTTCGGGGGTGAGAAAGAGGATCTCGCAAGAGAGCAGGTCATCCGTCGGATTCCACATCATCAGGGTGCACCGGTAGCCGCCGCCGAAGGCAAAATGGGGAAATGCCCATTGGGACGGCCGGTCGATTTCGGGCAGGGGCGCGGTATCGATCACGGGTAGATGGTAAATCTTGTCGCTGGACGTCAGGAGGCCGAGCACATGAATCGGCCGGTCGGCTTCGATGATGAGCTGACCTTCAAATCGCTTCCATTCCTGCGGGATCAGCCATTGGGAGAGCACGCGCGCATACTTGTGCCGGGGGGGAATGCGGACGGGCTCGATATCCCGGATCTCCCCCGTCTCCGCCGAGGTACAGCGGAATTGGACAAGGGCCTCCTCCTCTGCGGCGTTGAAAAGGGCAATCCCGCTGTCCAGGCCATTTTGTCGGTCCGTCTGGACAAACAGCGAGGCAACGGTGATGGGCGGCGACGGCGTCACCAGGACGCTCCCCTCCGACTCCTGCTGCACCGTCTGGATGGCCATCTGAATGGCCGGCATGCGTCCGTCCGGGTGCAGGCTGCGGATGACAACCGCGCCGTGAATCGGTGGTGGTTCTTCCTTTCGGGTGGAGAAGAGCAGGAATGTGAGAAAGAGCAAGGGTACGATCAGGAGATGTCTTTTTTTCATGTTTGCCCAGCATTTCGCCGAGAGTATCGGCTCCTGTTAGGAGGAAGCGATATTTTACCAAAAGTTGCCATTTTTTCAACGGATAATTTACACATCCTGACCGCCGCCGCGACCGGCCGGACCGATCCGTTTGTTCATTGACATCCGCGGCGAGTCTGGTAGTATGAAACAATTGTCAGCGGGGTGACGGGGAGCCATGAGACGTTTTACATCGCCGGAAACGCCTTTTCTGCGCGAATACGTCCGGGCCATCCTGCAACGGGAAAACCTGATTCTGAACGTGTTGGCCGTTCCGCTGGGCATCGGCTGCGGGTATGTGGCCGTCTGGCTGCGCGCCCTCATCCTGTTCTTGCAAAATATTTTCTTTTATCAGACCCTGTCGCTGGCCGAAACATCTCCCATCGGCCACTCCCTGGACGGGTACGTCGTTATCGTGCCGGCCGTGGGCGGTATTTTTGTCGGGTGTATCGTGTATTTCATGGCCCGCGAAGCCAAGGGACATGGTGTGCCCGAGGTCATGGAAGCGGTCATCCTCCGGGAGGGGAAAATCCGCCCGCGCGTCGTGCTGGCCAAGGCGCTGGCCTCAGGAATCTGCATCGCTTCCGGTGGCTCCACCGGCCGCGAAGGCCCCATCGTTCAGATCGGGTCGGCCATCGGCTCGGTATTCGGCCAGTGGTTCCGCCTGCGCCCGGGTCTGGTGCGGGTCATGGTGGGCTGCGGTGCGGCCGGCAGCATCGCCGCTACATTCAATACGCCCATTGCCGGCGTGATCTTCGCCTTTGAAGTGCTGCTTTTCGAGTTCAAAACCCGTTCCTTTGTGCCCCTCGTCGTCAGCACCGTCTTCGCCACCATCATTTCCCGGCATTACCTTGGCGATCACCCGGCCTTCCTCATCCCCGAGTATTCCTTCCGCCATCCCATAGAACTGGGACTTTATCTGATCCTGGGCATCCTGGCCGGACTGCTGGCCATCGTCATCATCAAAACCCTGTACGGTCTGGAAGACTGGTTCGACCGGTTGACCTTGCCCGACTATCTCAAACCGGCCCTGGGTGGCCTCGGTGTGGGCGCCATCGGCTATTTCATCACCCCGCATGCCATGGGCATCGGTTACGAATCCGTGGAAGCGGCCCTGCAGGGTGATCTGACGGTGACTTTTTTGACGGCACTGATCGTACTGAAACTCGTCTCCGTTTCCCTGACACTGGGCAGTGGTGGCTCCGGCGGTGTGTTCGCGCCGAACCTATTCATCGGCGCCATGCTGGGCGGGGCCTTCGGCACGGTGGTTCACCAGATGTTCCCCGAGATCACGGGTAATCCGGGTGCCTACGCCCTGGTGGGCATGGCGGCCGTTTTCGCCGGCGTGAGCCGGGCCACGCTGACGTCCATCATCATCCTTTTCGAGATGACCCAGGACTACAATATCATCCTACCGCTGATGTTCGCTTGCGTGGTGGCCGACGGCATCGCCCGGGCCCTGATGAGCGAGACCATTTACACCAAAAAACTAGCCAATCGCGGACTTTACATCAACCAGGACATGGAGGTGAATCCGCTGGAGTTGCGGCTGGTCAGGCATCATATGACCACGGACGTGATGGCGGTATCGGGCAACGACCCGGTGAAGCGGGCCTGGGAGCTGGTACTCACCACCGACCATCATGGGTTTCCGGTGCTCAACCGCCGCGGGCAACTCATCGGCATCATCACCGAGGGGGAAATCCGCCGGGCGTTGCGTGAAAACCGGGACCGGCAACTCATCAAGGATGTCATGGCCTCAAAGCTTATCGTCACCTATCCCAATGAAAACCTGAACCGGGCACTGACCAAGATGCTCTTCCACGACATCAATCATCTGCCCGTCGTCAACCGTGACGATCCGAAACGAATGACCGGTTTTCTCACCCGCACCGACATCATGAAAGCCTTCAGCAAACCCTCCTGATTGACATTTTTCGGCCGCCTGTCTGACTTTTTCCGTCAGTCCATCGGTATTCGCCCGTGTTTTTCCGGCCCCTATGGATGGCATTTCATTTGCAAGACCTTGAGTATATCCTAAGCCGGCCGAGCCGGAACCAAACAGGGTAAACGGACGGTGGATGGCGGCGCTCATTTTTTGCATGATTGCCTTTGTTCAGCGCCACCGTGCTGGGCTATGATATGGTCCACAATCCCCGGAAGGACGGTGAGCCATGTATCCTTTGGCCGATCGCCACGGCGACAAGATTCGCGGCGTCATATCCTGCTACGACCGGATCCTGATTCAGGGGACGTTGCCCGGGATCTGCTATGCGGGCGGGATGACCCGTTTCCTCTACGAGCACGAGATCCGCATCTTCGATTACACCACCTTTGCGGAGCCGCTCCGGGACCGGATTCGCGACAACGCCCAGCGCCTGGCCCGGGAGGCCGGCCTCGAGATCCACCATATCCGGAAGGCCTCCATCCGCAAGGAAGCGTTGGTGGAAGAGAGGGTGCGTGCCCGCGGCACGCACCCCGGCCTGGTGGCCATTCTTTCGGCCATGGAGGCCTGCGCGTCTTACAAACCCTGGCACGACAAGGCCACCGGCCGCACCTTCCTCAAGCCCGACAGCGGCAAGTGCCTCCACTACTACTTCTACTTCATCGACGAAGAGCTGGGCCTCGGCCATGTTCGCGTTCCCACCTGGTGTCCCTTCCGGCTGCAGGTCCATTTCAACGGTCATCACCTGCTGGCCGCCAAGCTGAAGCAAGCGGGGATTACCTGCCGCATGCTGGACAACGCCTTCCTGGACATCGGCGATTTCGCGCACGCCCAGGCCCTGTCGGACCATCTGGATGTGGCCCGGCTCCACACGTGCCTGGACCGATGGGCCGCCCGCGTCTGTCCCGTGACCGAGCCGCTGGACACCCGCTATCACTGGTCGATCCTGCAGGCCGAGTATGCCACGGATCTGCTGTTCACGGATCGCGCCGCCCTCCAGCCGCTTTACGACCACCTGGTCCGGACCGCCATCCATACCGTCAAGCCGGAGCAGGTGGCCACCTTTCTGGGCCGCAAGCTTGACCCGCGACTGCAGGCCGAACTGGGCGGCTCGTTCAGCACCCGGATTGAAGGAACCTGCGTCAAACATTATCTCGGCCCCGCCGCCATCAAGATATACGACAAGCATGGCCTCATGCTGCGCGTCGAAACCACGGTCAACGACGTCTCCTTTTTCAAGCACCACCGGCTGGTGGAACAGCGCAACGGCCAGGAGGTTTTCAAACTGGCCCCCCTGAAAAAAAATATCTACTCTCTGCCCGTGCTCGACGGCCTGTGCCGGGACGCCAACCGGCGTTACCTCGAATTCCTGGCCGCCATCGACGACCCGTCGGCCGGGCGGGACGACCTGGACCGCGTGTCCACCCCGCGCCGCAACGAGGGGCGAAGTTACCGGGGCATCAATTTCTTCACCGGCCTGGACCAGCGGCTCCTCCTGGCTGTCTCCCG
>JAFGRT010000194.1 GCA_016935015.1 Acidobacteriota bacterium
AGTGATCTCCTCTTCCATCTTCACCTGATACCTGAAACCTGACACCTGAAACCTTCTTTTCCCATCCGCGGGCGGCCGCGGTCGAAAACAAAGCGGCGCTGCGCGCCGCGCACAATGTCAGCGCCCCGGACCGCGGGGGCGGTCGTCGCGGCCGCGGCTGGTTGCGCGAGTTCACCCTGTACCTCAAGAGCCGGCCCGACCTGGAAACCACCTTCCCGTCGGGCAGCCTCGTCGTCAGCTGAAAGCGACCGCCGGCCGGGCGATATCAGCCGGACACCAGACTCCATTAAGCCGGGCAGAACAGCCACGCGGTCTATTCGGCCGGTTTCGTATACTCCACGGCGAAGGTTGCCGCGAAGGTGAAGGCGTGCCCCTTGGTTATCCGTTCTCCGTCGCAGGTGATTTTCCCGGCCACACCCGTTTCGTCGTACCGGTCGAGGGTCAGCTTGTAGCGGGTGGAATTGCCGCTGGGACCCCAGTCGTAGACGGGATGACGCACCTTGACGGAAGTCAGTTTCCCTTCGTGGCTGATGGAAAGCTCCAGAGCGTGGAACGGCCCTGCCTTTTCCATTTTGAGCCGCTCGTTCTGATCCATGACGGCGGCTTCCGTCAGTTCCTTGTCACACAGGATCACCACCGCGTCCAGTTTCGACGGATCGAAATGGCCCATCCGCTGGTGGGCATAGGCATTTGTCAGGGTTGTGGCCTCGCCGTCGACGGTGAGGGTACCCTCCACCGTACCTGATTCCACGGCCAGCACCCAGGCCGCGCCGAGCACCAGTGTGACCAACAGAACCGCCAGGGGTGCATTTTTTTTCCATCGCCGCGCCTTACATCCTACCATCATCTTCATGCAAACCTCCCATTCGACTTCAACAGAAAAATCCCCGCCATGGGGCACCGCTTCGCGCAGGCGGCCGCACACCAGGGACTTTCGGCTACTTCCAGGACACCTTTGCCAGCCGCCATTCGTCCTGCAACCGCACGAACCGGCCGATGCCATCGGTCTTTTCGCCTTCCATCAGGCCCTGCAAAATCAGTTCGGCCGAGTCCCCGTCCACGGAAAGACGGAGAAATGTCAGGTCCGTGGGAAGGAACGCCTTTAGCATGGCCATCATCTCGGTCGCCTTCTCATCGTCCATCATGGCGGCCACTTCGTCCGTGACCAGCTTCTTCAACGCGGCGAGATCCCCGTTCTGGACGGCTTTCTCATACGCCCGGTACACCGCCGCCTGCGGACTGGCCGCCGCCGCTTCCATCGCCGCGGTGGCGGGGGTTGCCGCCTCCTCCTCGCGGTCGTAGGCCACGTCAAACGTCGCATCGAATCGGAAGACGACGTCGGCGAACTCCTGTTCCTTTTTGCAGTGCACTTTTCCGGCCACACCCCGACCATCGAACCGCTCCAGTTCGAGGACGTAATCGGTGGAATTGCCGCTGGGGCTGATCTTGAAATTCGCATGCCGCAGCGATACGGAGATCAGATCCTGCTCGGTGTCGATGGTCAGCTCCACGCAGGCCAGTCCGCCCTCCCGCTGGAGACGCATTCGTTCAAACGGGTCATCCAGGGCTGCGGCCGGGAGTCCCATGTTGGACAGGATCACAATGGAGTCCAGCTTGCTTTTGTCGAAAAATCCCGGTTTCTGAAAGGCATAGACGTACTGCAACGGCGTGGACTCGCCGCCCACGGTGAGCTGCCCCGCCACCGTGCCCGACTCTACCGCCAGAGCGGCGAGGCCGGACCCCAGCCACACGGCCAACGCCAGAAGACAGACCACCCATGGCGGCCGTCCGGCGCGAGAATCGCCTTCGCAACCCAGGATGGAGCCGTTCCTGGCACGGAAATGTTTTTTCATCGTCCAACCTCCCTTGCATTTGTAAATGTCGGCCCGCGTGTCCGCTGACCGGCGGAAGAAATCGGACCGTCAGGCCGTCCCGTGGGAGAACTTCGCGCCACAGACGACCGGATCGACCTTCGGGACGACAACGTGTCCGGATACCGTCCGGCCGTATCCAGGCGGCTTACCCGGATGGCTATCGGCGCCCGATTCCAATCAGCTGTCGCAGAAAACTGTTGACAGCTATTGTAGTCAAGAAACGGGCGACTGGCAAGCAGAGCGTTGCGCCGCTGCCGTCAATAACGAAAAACGCTTTTGCCGATGAACTCCCGCAGGATGGAGTTGGAAGGAACATGCTCCGGCGGGATATCCTGAAAATAGGAGAGGAAATTGAGCAGACGCCGTGCCTCGCTGTATTCAGGGTGCTCGGTGCTGATGCGCAGCAGGATGGGTTCGGCGAACCGCTTGAGAATGGCAAGCTCATACACGAGGGCCGAATTGAAGAAATGATCGGCGTCGTTTTGATAGGGGAAGATATAGGCCGTTTCGCCGCGGCGCACCGCCTGCCAGCGCTGGAGGGTCTCCAGGGCGTCATAGCCGCGGAACAGGTAGTCGCGCACCATTCGCCGCAACAGGCGGACGTCGGTGGTGGGGATCCGGTTGTGGTTGTCCAGGTTCAGCGTGGTCAGCGGCGAGACATAGACCCGGCTGATGAGTTCGGCCGCCAGGTTCTTGAGCAGCTCGGGATTGATGGCGTGGATCCCTTCAAACAGAATAATGGTGTGGGGCGTGATCTCCACCCGACGGTGGCGGAGGATGCGCTTGCCGCTGATGAAATCGTACCGGGGCAGCTCCACGGACCGGCCCTCCACCATGGCGGCGAAGTGCTCCGTCAGCAGGGGCACGTCCAGGGCGCGCAGGCTCTCGAAGTCGTATTCGCCGTTGATGTCGCGGGGGGTCTTGTCCCGGTCTAGAAAGTAGTCGTCCAGGGCGATGGGCACGGGATTCAGGCCGTTGGCCCGCAGCTGGTCGGCCAGGCGCATGCTGAAGGTGGTTTTGCCCGACGAGGACGGGCCGCCGATGAGCACGATCCGGCGCTGGCTGACCGCATCGGCGATGCGGGCGATCTTCTTCTCCTGAAGTGCCTCGCTGATGCGGATGATCTCATGAAACTTGTCCTGAACCACCAGTTCGTTGAAGGCACCGATGTCCTCCAGTTCAAGGATCTCCAGCCAGTCCTGGTACTCCTGAAACACGTAGAAAAGTTTCGGCTGGGGCACGAAATCCGGCACTTCGGGCCCGTTTTCCGCGGCGGCTGCGGAATAGGGCTCCGGCATGAGCATGACGAAACCGGGCGGATGAAAAACCAGTTGGAACAGGTTCAGCAGGCCGGTGGTGGAGACTAGGGGACAGTCGGAGTAGTTCTGATACCCGTCGCAGTGGTACATATTGACGGTGTGGGGGTTGCTGTAACGAAACAGGCGGATTTTGTCATCCTGGCCGGTCTTGACGAAAAACTGCCGCGCTTCATCCAGGTAGGTCTTCTCCTTGTGGATGTTCATGTCGGCGCAGACGATGGCTTCCATCTCCAGCTGGATGCGCCGCAGCTCGTCCTCGGTCAGGGGCGTGTCCTTCTCGAGGGCGCAATACAGCCCCTTGGACAGGCTATGCTCCACGTGCATACGGACACCGGGGAAGACGCGAAAAACGGCCATGCCCAGCAGGTAGCAAAGAGAGCTTTGGTACACCCGGAAGCCCTCGGGATGGGTGCAGTCGATGAATTCCACCCGGGAATCGACGCGCAGCTTGTGGCGCAGGTTGGTCAGGCGGTTGTTGATTTTGGCCGCTACCACCGGCTGGGGGAACTTGTGGCCGGACTCGGCCATGATCTCCAGCAGGGACAACCCCTTGGGCACCCGGCAGCGGGAACCGTCGGGGAAGGTGATGGTCATGTGGGAATCGTGGTTCACGCGCGTCCCTCCAGCCGTTCGAGGGCCGCGGCCCGGTCGTCCAGGCACCGGCGCTGCTCGGCGATCAGCCCGGCCACCCGGGCGACGGCGTCGGCCAGTGGGATGTCCGTGCGTTCGCCGGTTCGGCGGACGGTCAGCTCCACCAGGCCTGCCTTCAGTTTTTTCTGGCCGAGAGTGACACGGTACGGTACGCCGATGAGGTCGGCGTCGTTGAACTTGACGCCGGCCCGCTCGTCGCGGTCGTCCAACAGCACATCCACGCCCAGTTCCTGAAAACGGGCATACATATCCTCGGCGGCCCGGAGCAGATCGTCATCCCGCACGCTGACGGGGACGACAATGACTTCAAAGGGGGCGATGCTCACCGGCAGGATCATGCCGTGCTCGTCGTGGTACAGTTCGGCCGCCGACGAGAGAATGCGCTCCACGCCGATTCCATAACTGCCCATGAGGATGGGGTGAAGGTTCCCCGCCTGGTCCAGTACCCGGGCGTTGAGCGCTTCACTGTACTTGGTGCCGAGCTTGAAAATATGCCCGACTTCGATGGCCTTGGCCACCGCGAGGATGCCGTCGCATTCGGGGCAACCCTCCCCGTGCTGCACGGTGCGTAGGTCAAAGTACTCGGCCTGGAAATGGACGCCAGGGGTGACGCCCTGGATGTGGCAATCGTCCTCGTTGGCGCCGGTCGTCATGTTCTTGCGACCCTGCAGGGCGCGGTCGGCGATGATGCGGAAGCCCTTCACACCGACGGGTCCCAGGCTACCGGCGTCGGCACCCATGGCCTGGCGGATTTCCTCGGGCAGCGCCGGCCGGAACACGGTGGTGGCCAGGGCGCTTTCCAGCTTGGCCTCATTCAGTTGATGATCACCCCGCATGAGGATCAGCACCGGCTCCGATTCCACCATGTAGATGAGCGTCTTGATCTGGCCGGACCCGGGCACCTTCAGGAACCGGCTGATCTCGTCGATGGTTTTCTGCCCAGGTGTGCTGACCTTGACCGGCTGCGGCTGGGGAGCATCCTCATCTTCGATCGCCGCCAGGCGGCTGGTGGCCCGCTCGGTGTTGGCGGCGTAGCCGCACGCGGCGCAGGTGGCCACCCAGTCCTCGCCGGCCTCGGCCTTGACCATGAACTCATGGGACTGATTGCCGCCCATGGCGCCCGAATGGGCCGCTACCACCAGGAATTCCAACCCGCAGCGGGTGAAGATGCGGCAGTAGGCGTTGTAGTGATCGTTGTAGCTCAGGTCCAGCCCGGCCCGGTCAAGGTCGAAGGAGTAAGAATCCTTCATGGTGAACTGGCGCACACGGAGCAGACCGGAGCGCGGCCGGGGCTCGTCGCGGAACTTGGCCTGGATCTGGTACCAGTACTGTGGCAATTCCTTGTAGGAACGCATCTCGTAGTGGGCGATCTTGGCGAACACTTCTTCATGGGTCATGCCCAGGCACATGTCGCGGCCCCAACGGTCCTTGAGGCGGAACATGTTGTCGCCCATGACCTCCCAGCGGCCCGTGTCCTTCCATAATTCCGCCGGGTGCAGGGCCGGCAGGTAAAACTCCTGGCCCCCGATGGCGTTCATTTCCTGGCGGATGATTTCCTGTATTTTCAGCAGGGACCGCTGGGCCAGGGGCAGGTAGGAATAAATACCTGCTGCCAGCTGGCGGATATAACCGGCCCGCAGCAGCAGGATATGGCTGGGCACCTCCGCTTCGGTGGGTGCTTCCCGCAGGGTGGGCAGAAAAAATCGGTTCAAACGCATGGATGGCTCCTGGGGGAGGAATTGCTCTCGAAAAGCTGTAAAATATAGAATCCAGAAGGTATTGTCAAGTTCATTCCCTTGTCGCCGCAAAGGTGCCATTTAAATATTGACTTGCCCGGGCGCCTTTGGTAATGTCCAGGATTCAAATGGGTGAGGTGTAAGATGGGGAAAATCATAGCTATCCGTCGTGAGGACAAGAACGAGTGGGAGCGCCGGGTGCCACTTACCCCTGGTCATGTCCGGAAACTCAAGGAGGAGTACGGGATTCACACCATCGTCCAGCCGTCGTCCATTCGCGTCTTCAAAGATGAGGAATACCTCGCCGCCGGCGCCGAAATCAGCGAGGACATATGCCCCTCCAGCCTGGTGGTGGCCGTCAAGGAGATCCCTGTCGCCCTGCTCGAAGCCGGTAAAACCTATATCTTTTTCTCCCACACCATCAAGGGCCAGGCCCACAACATGCCCATGCTACTCCGGCTGATGGAACTGGGCAATAACCTGGTGGATTACGAGCGCATTCTCGACGAACACGGCCGCCGCCTCATCTTCTTCGGCCGCTATGCCGGCCTGGCCGGCATGGTGGAGACCCTGCACGCCTACGGCCGCAAGCTGGTCTTGGCCGGCGTGGACACACCGCTGGCCGCCATCCGCCAGGCCTACCGGTATGCCTCCATTGAAGATGTCAAGGCGGAGCTGGGCGCGGTGGGTGCCCGAATCAGCCTCCATGGACTCCCCCGGTCGCTGACACCCTTCGTCGTCGGCTTCGCCGGCTACGGCAACGTCTCCCACGGCGCCCAGGAGATCTTCGACCAGCTGCCCGTCCAGGAGATCCCGGCCCGGCAGCTGCGCGAGGCGCCCGACACTCTGGAGCCCGATCCCCATACCCTTTACAAGGTGGTGTTCCATGAGGAGGACATGGTGGTCCCCCGCGCCGGCGCGTTCGAATTGCAGGACTATTACCGGCATCCTGAAAAATACCGGGGGATTTTCGAACGGTACCTGCCGTGGCTGGAGATCCTGGTCAACTGTATCTACTGGACGCCGGCCTACCCGCGCCTGGTCACGAAGGACTACCTGCGCGCCCAGCCGCAGCAACGGTTGAAGGTCATCGGCGACATCAGCTGCGACATCGACGGCTCGGTGGAGATCACCCATCGCGCCACCATGCCTGATCATGCCTGTTTCACCTATCACCCCGCCACCGATTCCTTCAGCGACGACATCGCCGCCGATGGCGTGACGGTGATGGCCGTGGACAACCTGCCCTGCGAATTCCCCCGCGAGGCGTCCGAAGATTTTTCGGCCGTTCTCAAAGAATACATCCCGGAGCTGGTCAACGCCGATTTCTCCAAAAAACTGGCTGAGATCCGGCTCCACGAATACATCAGGAAGGCCCTGATCCTGCATCGGGGCACGCTCACTCCTGATTACCAATACATGCAAGAATTCATCACATAGGAGGCCATCATATGAACAGGATCCTGGTGCTGGGGGCGGGTCTGGTCAGCAAGCCGGGGGTGACATACCTGCTGGAACACGGGCTGCCCGTCACCGTCGCGTCCCGCACCGTCAGCAAAGCCGAAGATCTGGTGAAGGGGTACGCCAATGGCATGGCCCTGGAACTGAACGTCAAGGACGAACAGCGCCTGGAAGAGCTAATCGGTGAGCACGATATCATCGTCAGCCTCCTGCCCTGGATTCATCACGTCAAGGTGGCCAACCTGTGCGTAAAGCACAGCAAGCACATGGCCACCACCTCGTATGTCAGCGAGGGGATGCAGCAGCTGGACGCGGAGGTCCGCCGCCGCGACCTGCTGTTTCTCAACGAGATCGGCGTCGATCCCGGCATCGACCATATGTCGGCCATGAAGATCATCCACGCGGTGCACGACGAGGGCGGCCGGATCGAGCACTTTTTCTCCTACTGCGGCGGCCTGCCGGCCCCCGAGGACAACGACAACCCCTTCGGCTACAAGTTCTCGTGGAGCCCCCGCGGCGTGGTGCTGGCCTCCCGCAACTCGGCCCGCTACCTGAAGGACGGCCAGGTGGTGGAGATCCCCGGCCGGGACCTCTTTCTGGATATCGAGCACGAGGAGATCGACGGGGTGGGTCGCATGGAAGTCTATCCCAACCGCGACTCCCTGCCGTACGTGGAACTGTACGGACTGGAAGAGGCACAGACCGTCAAGCGGGGCACGTACCGCTTTCCCGGCTGGTGTGACACCTTCAAGAAACTGGTGGACCTGGGCATGATCGACGAGACCCCGGTACCCGGCCTGGAGGGAAAGACCTACCGCCAGATGATGGCCGGCGTGGCCGGCGTGGCCCCCACCGATGACGTCAAGGCGGCCGTGGCCCGCCAGGCCGGGCTGGCGCCTGACGCGCCCGTCATCCAGCGCCTGGAGTGGCTGGGCCTCTTCAGCGACGAACCGGTGACCGCCGACAACTACCTGGACGTCCTCAGCAACCGCCTGCAGGAAAAACTGTATTACGCCGAGGGGGAGCGGGACATGATCGTGCTGCGCCACACGTTCATCGTGGCCAACCCCGACGGCTCGCGCGACCGGATCACCTCCACCCTCATCGACTTCGGCATCCCCCACGGGGCGACATCCATGGCCCGCACCGTCAGCCTGCCCCTGGCCGTGGGCGTGAAACTCATGGCCGAGGGGAAGATCGGCCTGCGCGGTGTGCAGCGGCCCATGGATCCCGCCGTGTATGAACCGGTCATGGCCGAGCTGGCCCGGCTGGGCATCGAGATGGTGGAGGAGCGGAAACCCCTGTAGACGTTGGCTTCGGTCTCAGCAGGACAGTGATCCTCATCCATAAGCAAGGCACCCCCGGCGGGGTGCCTTTTTCGTTGGACGTCGAGCGGCGAATGTGGAGTACGCTGGAAAACGCTTCGTTTTTGCGAAAAGGCGAATTGGCATCGGTGCGAAGGGAATGGGCGTGCCACTATAAGCGTTTCATCAATACAAAGCGGCGTCCCCCTCCGCTCCGTCGATGACGGAGCTACGGGGGACAGGCCAGACGCACCCCACATTTCGGGCGCGCCGGGG
>JAFGRT010000032.1 GCA_016935015.1 Acidobacteriota bacterium
AAAATAGACAGTAGCCATTTCAATAACGCGTACTCGGCGCATCGGCGCTGAATCCATCCCAACCTCGTGCCATCTGCTATCACTTGATCACTCCAACGCCAAACACAAGGAAAGCGAAGTGCGATACATCAGCCTCTCTGCTACGCGCGCAGCGACGGAGATCCGGCCGGCTAGCGCACTCAGCACATTCACCCGATGGATCATCCGGCTGATGGTGCCTCAGCATGGCGATCAGCGGCGGGCATCCGTCCAGTAACGGTTGAGATTTGGCGAGGCTGTCCACTCCAGGCCATCCCAATAGAGAATCTGATCGCCCATGGTTTTGATGTCGGCCGGATCGTAGATGTAATCCACCCGCCCGCTCTCCCGGGCACAGCGACAGAGCCGGATGTAGTCATCGGCGGCCGACACGCTGCGGAGATCCAGCTCGTCACCGAGAAAGAAATAGATCCGCTTCGACGTGCATGGCTCGACGCTCACATCCATGTGCAGCTGCAGGTAGTCATCGCAGAGGTCGATCCGGTTCAGCGCCGGGCGAAAGCCGGTAAGGCGCTTCAAAGGATCCGGCGGGATGACCAAATAGGCTTTTTCCGTGGCGGGGGCGACGGTCTTGCCGGGGAACACCGGCGGCACGGGGTAGACGGAGTGCCCGCCGATTCGTCGGCAGTCCAGCACCGCGAAAACGGCCCTGTTCAACCCGTTGTTTGTGCAGGCGGCCAGGATCTCGGCGTACACGTCCCCGTTCAGATCATGTATGCGCCAGTCGTAAAACCAGCCGCCGTGATAATATAGTCCCTGTACTTCCCCCCCCCGGGGGGTCGAGGATGGTGAATTTGGCCGGAAAAAAATTCACGTGCCGGCTGTAGACCACCACCTCCTGAATGCCGTCGCCGTCCAGGTCGCTCACGTCGAATTCCATCATCCAGTTGGGAAAGACCTTCTCGTCATCCCACTGAAACATCCCGCCTGGATCGTATGCCCAGACGACATCGCCCTCGTCATCCAGGCAGCAAAGGCGCCAACCGCCGACACCAAATTCATCCTCCCCCAACGTTACCAGCACTTCCGGCGCGCCGTTCCCATCCAGGTCCGTCATTACATGGGCCGGATGAACGTTGTTGTTCAGGAAGCGGTCATGAATATCCTGCCCGATCAGCATCCGGTCGAAGATGTGCTCCCACACCAGACCCTGCCGGGGATGGACCACCCGCAGGGACCGACCGTCCAGCTCCAGCTCGAGGGACAGCGATGGGGACGGGTTGGTCGAGCCTGTCCACAGAACAAATACGACAAGGATCAGTCCGGCGATGCCGGCGGTGGCGATGACCGCCCGGCGATGAACCAAGGTGGACCGGACCGGTGGAGAGCCGTCATTTTCATCTGCCGGCATGCCCGGATTTCCCTGCAACCAGTCCTCGATCTCGCGGCGATAGGCGAAGACCGTCCTGCCGCGACGATGGACGGGCATTCCCTCCCGCTCCCGGCGCTGAGCGGTGCGCACGGTAATCTTGAGATACCCTGCGATTTCCTTCCATCCGCCCAACCGTTCCTGGTCTGGCAACGCGGGACCCCCGGGTGGTGAATTCTGTTCCCTGGTTATTATATCAGTAACATACACATCAGACGATGGTGAAAACCGATACCGGCCGCTCGCTTCCGGCCGTCGGCCCCGGCCATCAGCAAAGGACTCCCCTTCTAATTTGAGAATATATCATCGAGTAAGGAACGCCGACTACCGCCCAGCAAGGAACGGATTCCACCGACGAGGGGTCGATTCATTTTTTATTGCTTTCCGGCCAGGTCGTTACCATGACAAAATACTTCCGTTTCCCTGGCGGATAAAAATAATCGTTATTAATAAATAATTATTATTGACTATTTGCCGACCGGTCTCTATAGTGGATTCATGTCGGCCAAGCATCAGGACCTCGAAATACAGACCCGCATCGATCATATATTGGCGAGGTTGCGTGAGGAGGGATTTCGCGTCACGCCTCAGCGTCTGGCGGTGCTGGAAGTCCTGGCGGCCAGTGAGAATCACCCCAGCGTCGAGGCCATATATGACCAAGTCCGGCGGCGGTTCTCCACCATCAGCCTGGCCACCGTCTATAAGACCATATCCTTGCTCAAAGAAATCCACGAGGTGCTGGAGCTTGGTTTTGCCGACAGAAGCAGCCGTTATGACGGTCATAAGCCTTATCCACACCCGCACCTGATTTGCACTCGCTGCGGCCGGATCCAGGATCCTGAACTCAGCAGCCTGGAAGAACTGACCCGGGAGGCCACCACCCAGACTGGTTTTGAAATCGTCACCCATCGTCTGGACTTTTTCGGCCTCTGCAACGATTGCCGGTGCGAGGAGTAATTATCACCGCGCCGGGCCGATCGTGCCAGCGACCGCGTGGGTTCTGAGGGATTGTGAAGAAGAGAGGAATATGGTATTGTATAGTAAAATACAATTTTGTGAACCTAAAACCTGCCATTCATAAGGAGGATGTATGAAAGCCAAGAATCAACTGACCACTTCCGCCGGTGCCCCCGTGGCCGACAACCAGAATTCTCTCACCGCCGGGCCGCGCGGACCGTTGCTGATGCAGGACTACCAGCTGCTGGAAAAGCTGGCCCACCAGAACCGCGAGCGGATCGCCGAGCGCGTGGTCCACGCCAAGGGCTGGGGCGCCTACGGCACTCTGACGGTCACTCACGACATCACCCGTTACACCAAGGCCAGGCTGTTTTCGGCCGTGGGCAAAAAGACCGAGATGATCGCCCGGTTCTCGACAGTGGCCGGGGAGGCCGGCGCCGCCGACGCCGAGCGGGATGTGCGCGGCTTCGCCCTGAAGTTCTATACCGAGGAAGGCAATTGGGATATGGTGGGCAACAATACGCCCGTCTTCTTTGTCCGCGACCCATACAAGTTCCCTGATTTCATCCACACCCAGAAACGTCACCCCAAAACCAACCTGCGCTCCAACACCGCCATGTGGGATTTCTGGTCCCTGTCGCCCGAGTCGCTCCACCAGGTGACCATCCTCATGTCCGACCGCGGTCTGCCCATCGGCGTCCGCCACATCAACGGCTACGGCAGCCACACCTACAGCTTCATCAACGCCAAGAACGAGCGCTTCTGGGTGAAATTTCACTTCAAGACCATGCAGGGGCACAAGCACTGGACCAATGCCGAGGCCCGCGAGGTAGTGGGACGGACCCGCGAATCCACCCAGGAGGATCTTTTCGGTGCCATCGAGCGGGGCGACTTCCCCAAGTGGCGCTTCTGCGTGCAGATCATGCCCGAAACCGACTCCGAGAAGAGCCCCTACAATCCGTTCGACCTTACCAAGGTCTGGCCCCATGGCGACTACCCCCTCATCGACGTGGGCATCCTGGAACTGAACCGCAACCCGGAGAATTACTTCGCCGATGTGGAGCAGGCTGCCTTCTCCCCCTCCAACATCGTGCCGGGCATCGGTTTCTCGGTTGACAAGATGTTGCAGGCGCGGATCTTCTCTTACGCCGACGCCCACCGGCACCGCCTTGGCACACACTACGAGGCCCTGCCGGTAAACGCGCCGCGTTGCCCAATGCACCACTACCACAAGGACGGCCAGATGCGCTTCTTCCCTAACAACCCGCAGCCTGACGCCTACTACGAACCGAATTCCTTCGGCGGGCCGGTGGAGAACCCCGCTTTCGCCGAGCCGCCCCTCAAGATCAGCGGCGACGCCGACCGTTACGATCACCGCGAGGGGAACGATGACTACAGCCAGCCCCGCGCCCTGTTCAACCTGTTCGATGACGGGCAGAAGGCGCGGCTGTTCGCCAACATCGCCGAGGCCATGGACGGCGTGCCCGATTTCATCGTCGAGCGCCAGCTGGGTCATTTCGAGAAGGTGCACCCGGATTACGCCGCCGGCGTCCGCACCGCCCTGGCCGCCCGGGCCAAGGAGAAATAGGTCAACTGTTCACCCAACAGATTCTCACAACACGGGGCCTGCCATGCGGGCCCCTTTTTCTACATTCCGTGACGGTACCAGGCTCTGTCACAAAAATATTGCGGGTCACGGTTTCGCCCTGGGCCGCCTCCTCCCCTCGACCCTTTCTGTCGTCAGCCGTCGCCCGGCAGGCGGCGGCTACGATCGCGGACCGCCCCCCCCGCCGTTTCGCCCAATTACCCCGCGCCCTTTCGCCGCGATGGTGCCAGGCTCTGTCACAAAAATGTTGCGGGTCACGGTATTATTTCGAGAGGGTGCCAGGCTCTGTCACAAAATCACAAAATAATTCCGGTGGTTGATCGTGGATCATGGACACCTTTATTGATATTCCATCAAACACGGAAGCCGAGATCCTTTTCCGAATCACTGGATCAACTACCGAGACAGTGCCAGGCTTTGTCACAAAAATGTGTCGGCTGGCCCGGGACAGGTCGCAGGCCATTGAACCATGTCGCAGAAGGATGAAAGCGGCAGGCAAAAAGACAGGGGGCGCCCGACACACCTGACGGCATCGTATTTCCAGCATCAATCAGCGCGGCAATTATACCGTGAC
>JAFGRT010000033.1 GCA_016935015.1 Acidobacteriota bacterium
AACCTCCAAAATGTAGATATATATCTACAATATCACACCGAAAAAAAAGAGACAATACCCAAAACCCCCTTTTATGTCGCAGGCCCGATGGCAATTACGAAGTTGCCGTAGTCGGGCGGATCATGTATGATACGGCCAAAAGGAAATAACGAAGGATACCGGTTCAGGCGCTCCAGATATGTTACCGGAAGATGATCAAGGGGTTTGCTATCTGGACTCCGTCGGCCAGGAGGGCCAACCGCCGGGAACGGGAATACAAAAGCGAGGTGGCCGATGTCACTGACCCATGGTTGGATTCAGGCGAAAAATGCCCGACTTTTTTATGAGATGCAGGGGCAGGGCCCGCCGGTAGTATTGCTGCATGGCGGATTTGTGGACCGTCGCCAGTGGGACCCGCAGTTCGATGAACTGGCCGGGCATTTCCAGGTGGTGCGACTCGATGGGCGGGGGCACGGCCGCTCGGACGCCCCCCTGGCTGAGTTTAGCTATGCCCGGGATCTGGTGGCCCTGCTGGATCAGTTGCAGCTGGCACCGGCGGTACTGGTGGGTTTTTCACGCAGCTGCAGCGTCGCTCTCACCGTCGCGTTCCAGCATCCGGCGCGGGTCAGTGGGCTGGTGCTGGCCGCGCCGGGGCTCACCAGCTTTCCTTACAGTGCCGAATACGTCGACTACCTGCAGAATCTTTTGATCACCGGCGAGAGTGGCCACACCGGGCAGGCCATCCAGACCATCCTGGACGATCCCTACTGGCGGCTGGAAGAAGGCCGAACCAGGGAACGGGAGTGGCTGAAGGGCATCCTGGCGGACAACGGGCATCTTTTCCGGTGGTATATGGAGGCCACCCACCGGGATGAGGAGCCGATGCTGCCGCACCTCGCCGAGATCCAGGCGCCGACATTGCTGGTGGGGCCACAGCGGGATTATCCGGACAATCAGCAGGTTTTTCAGATGCTCGCCGGCCGGCTGCCGGCGGTGCAGGTCGTGACCGTACCGGAAGCCGGTCATTTTGTGACCGTCGATCAACCGGAGGTTTTCAACCGGGAGACCATCCGCTTCATTGACAGTCTGCCCTGACCATGCGCCGGCCGACCGCCCGATTGGGGATATATCCATCAAAGCGAGGAAAAGCCAATGATTACCATCGTTGAATCGCCGGATGCCCCCCGGCCGGCCGGACATTACGCCCAGGCCGTCATCCACGGCGATCTCGTTTACGTCGCGGGACAACTCCCCATCCGACCGCACACCGGTGAGCGGTGCACGGGTGACATCGAAGAACAGACGGCGCAGGTGCTGCGGAACCTGGCGGCCGTGCTGGCGGCGGCCGGCAGTGGTCTGGAAAGGGTTCTAAAAACCACCGTCTACATTACGGATATCGGTTTGTGGGATCGGGTGAACAGGGTCTACAGCCGTGTGTTCGGCGACCACCGCCCCGCGCGGGCGGTGGTCCCGGTACCGGAGCTGCATCACGGCTTTCTGGTGGAAATCGAGGCTGTAGCCGCCCGGGGCGCCGACTGATGCATTCCCGGTCCGGCCCCGCCGGCTTAGGGAATGATCCAGAGGTTGTCCTGCAGGGCGAGCCGGATGTCGTCGATGAAAACGGCCTGGCCGCAGCCGCCGGGACGAAAATCGGCCACAATGTCCACGTGCTGCGCCGATTTGTTGCAAATGCCCGCCGCGATCATTCTCTCGATCTCCCTTTGCCCGCTTTCGGAATTGGGCTCGCGCACATAGCTTTCGGGATAGCTCGAACCGATGGCGATATGGAAGGTGCCGCCCACCTTTTCCACGAAGAGGGGATGCTTCAGGGCGGTCTGGATTCCGTTGTTCATACCGAGGGCCACTTCTCCCAGCCGGTGCGAGCCGGCATCCGTTTCGATGATGTTGCGCAGCGTATCGAACCCGTCGTCGGCGGTGTACCCGGTGATGACGCCGTCGCTGCATTTCAGGTAGATCCCGCGGATGGTCACCCCGTCGTAGAAAACCGGTAGATCCACAAAGATTTCACCCTGGACACTGTTGGCGTCGGGACTCGTAAAGACCTCGCCGTCGGGGAAATTCCGCCGCCCGGTGCATTTAACGGCATAGCGGCCGGCGATATCCATGGTCAGTTCCAGCGTCCGGTCTTCGCCGGGGTGCCGGGTGACCACCCGCACGGAACGGCCTCGCTCCAGGAGCTCATAAATGGGTTCTTCGGCCTGTTCCAGCAGTTTCGGATTCACGGTGGAGGCGCTGACGATGATGTCCGTGTACTCGGCCAGGCTCATGCCCTCGATGTCGGCAAACGCCTGGGTGGGAAACAGGGTCAGCACCCAGTTCTTGGCCAGGCGGATATTCTTGAAAGGTTCGTCGGCGCGCACCAGGGCCTTGCCCGTCTCTTCGGGCAGGTTGGCAACCAGTTCCGGCTGTTCCGAGCCCAGGATCTCGATGTATTTGTTCATGGCCTGATACCGGTCATGATGCCAGCCGGGCACTCGCTGGATCTGCTCCGTCGTACCGTGACGGGCGATGGATGCCCCCCATACCCGGCCCCGGAAATTGTCCGGCGGCACCAGGTAGATGTCGGCGATGGCGCCGGCGGCGAAAATCTTGTTCTGCAAAATGGACATGAGCGGCCAGGTGATGGGTTCACCCTTGACCATGACCACGTCTTCAGGCTGAATGCCGCCCATCGAGTGGTCGAGCAGGTAATCGGCCCAGATCTCCAGTTTCCGGCGGGGTATGTTGATGGTCATAAATCCTCCTTCGGCGAATATGGACGGCCTGGCGGCGGTGTCCGGCTCCGGTCATGGTAACAGATTCAACGGCCCGCTCCAAGAAAAGTCAGGATCGGGGGGTGCGTCCACCCCCTCAAGCCTCGCTGGCGGAGCCGCTGAAGGCCGCCTCCGGCTCCTGGGGCAACAGGGCAGGAAACGATTTCTCGCTCTTGCGCTGCGTGCGCCCGACGAGATTGAGCAGGTCCTCCACGATGAGAAACTGGCAGGGTACCAGCAGCAGGACGATGAACGTGGCGAACAGAATGCCGAAACCGAGGGAGATGGCCATGGGGACCAGGAAACGGGCCTGCACCGAGGTCTCGAGGATCATGGGAGACAATCCGAAAAAGGTGGTGAGGGTGGTCAGCAGGATGGGCCGGAAGCGGCGCGCGCCGGCCTCGGTAATGGCCTCGAACGGTTTTTTGCCCCGGCGGGTATAGCGGTTGGTGGTATCGATGAGGATGAGGGAATCGTTGACCACCACGCCCGTCAGAGCCACAATGCCCATCATGCTCATAATGCTCAACTCGTAGCCCATGGCTACGTGCCCCAGGACCGCACCCACAATGCCGAAAGGGATGGCGCTCATCACCAATACAGGCTGAATGTAGCTCTTGAAAGGGATGGCCAGCAGGGCATAGATGACGAATTGGGCCAACAGAAAGCCGATGCCCAGGCTGACGAACGTCTCCCGCTGTTCGCGCTGTTCGCCTTCCAGGGAATAACTCAGCCCGGGGTATTTCTGCAGCAGGGTCGGCAGGGGGCCGTCTTCGGCCTGCAGGGCGACCAGTACGTTGCCGGCGTTGGCCTGGCCGGGGACGACGTCCGCCGTCACGTTGAGGACGCGGCGGGCGTCGGCGCGGCGGATCTCGGTATAGGAGCGGCCGCGGATGATTTCCGCTGCCTCGTTCAGGGGGATCTCGCCACCCTGAGGCGTGCGAATCACCAACTCCTCGATATTGTGGAGAGATTTCCGTTCCGCTTCAGGCAGGCGGACCATGATGCGGATTTCGTCCCGGCCGCGCTGCTGGCGGATGGCCTCGTAGCCGTAAAAGGCGGACCGGACCTGCCGCCCGACCTCGGCCGCCACCAGCCCCAGGCTGCGGGCTTCGGGTTTGATCTTGAAATCGATCTGCGGCTTGCCGTTGGCGAAGCCGTCGTCGATGTCCCGCACGCCCTGAAATTCCCGCAACGCCTCGGCCAGTTCGGCGGCAGAAATCTCGAGGATTTCCGGGTCGGGATGGCTCAGCTCCACATCGATGGGTGCACCGGCGGCGGGGCCGATGTTGTACTGGAAGGTCAGCGTTTCCAGGCCGGGGATGTCGCCCACGGAGTCCCGCCACTCGTTGGTGAGCTGTTCGGCCGTAACCGTGCGCTGTTCACTGGGCACCAGCCGGATCATGACATTGGCCAGGTGCCCGCCGCTGAGGGCGAGTTCCGACCCCCCCGACGGACCACCGCCGCGGGGGGGGGTGCCCACTTGGGTCAGGATACCCCGGGTGATGGATTCGCCGCCGTGGGGTTCCAGAACGTCCTGGGCGATCTTCAGCAACTTTTTTTTGACCTCAATGGTTTCGGACACCGGCGAACCGAAAGGAAGCTCGGCCGAAGCGATGATCATGTCCGATTCCACCTTGGGCAGGAAGCTGAACTCGACGCGCCCGCCGACGACCAGGCCGACGATGGCGATAAGGACCGCCAGTCCGGCGGAGATGGTCAGGTACCGCCAGCGCAGGGCGATGCGCAGGGACGGCGTGTAAATGTTGCGGATGTACCAGTCCAGGCCACGGCTGAACGCCTGCTGGCGTTGGTAGAGCCAGGCGCTGAACCCCTCCCGCTTGGGTGGCTTCTGATGACCGAGGTGGGCCGGCAGGATATAGAGTGCCTCCACCAGAGACACGATGAAGACGGCAATGACGATGGCCGGGATAACGCTGAAGAACTTGCCGGAGGCGCCGGGTACGAAAAACAGCGGCGTGAAGGCCACCACGTTGGTCAGGATGGCGAAGGTGACGGGGCCGGCAATCTGGCGGGCGCCCTTGATGGCGGCATCCATGTAGCTGAGACCCCGTTGCCGCTGTTCATAGATGTTTTCGCCCACCACGATGGCATCGTCCACGACGATCCCCAGGGTGACAATGAAGGCAAACAGGGAGATCATGTTGATGGACACATCCATGGCCGGCAGCGCCAGCATGGAGCCAAGAAAGGAAATGGGGATGCCCAGGGTGACCCAGAAGGCCAGGCGCAGCTCCAGAAACAGGCCGAGGATGAGCAGGACCAGGGCCAGGCCCAGGGCGGCGTTGCGCATCAGCAGATGGATGCGGTCCCAGTAGATTTCGGAGCGGTCGTCCCAAATGGCCACGTTGATTCCGGGCGGCAGCATACCGCCGGACTCGAGGTCAGCCACATCCTCTTTGACGGCGGCGGCCACATCCAGCGGGGTCTGATCCCCCACCCGGTAGACCACCACTTCGGCGGCCTGCCGGCCGTTGTAGAAAGTCGCTTGGTCGGTGTCCCGAAAACCGTCGATCACCGTGCCGATATCGTTGACTTTGACTTGGGTGCCGTTGTCCAGGCTGACCACCGGGATGGTCTCGAACTGGTGGCCCAGATCCCGCCGCTCGGCCATTCGCAGCATTACCTCGCCGCTGTCGGTCTTGACGCCGCCGCCGGGCAGTTCCACGGCGGTGCGCGACACGGTGCGGGCGACGTCCTCCAGTGTCAGATTGTAGGCGCGCAGCTGGGCCTGGGGGACTTCGATGCTGATTTCCAGCGGGCGGACACCGGCCAGTTCCACCAGGGTGATGCGGGGGTCCCTCAGGAGATCCTGGCGGATTTCCTCCGCCACACGGCGGATGAGCTTTTCGCTCTGATTGCCGTACACCACCAGCGTGACCACTTGCTGGCGGTTGGTGAGCAGGCTGACGATGGGGCGCTCGGCATCCTGGGGAAACGTGATGATCCGGTCCACGGCGTTTTTGATATCCTGCAGGGCCTTGTTGGAATTGACTCCCAGCAGCAGTTCCACCCGGACGATGCCGTTGCCTTCATAGGCTGTTCCGGTGACCCGCTTGACGCCGTCCAGCCCGCGGACGGCCTCCTCAATGGCCAGGATGATGCCCTGCTCCACCTCCGCCGGGCTGGCGCCGGGGTAGGGCACGGAAATCTGGATAATGTCCAGGTCGAATTCGGGGAACACCTCCTGCTTGACCTGGGTGGCGATAATGGCCCCACCGGCCAGCAGAACGATCATCAGGAGATTGGCGGCCACGGGATTGCGGGCCATCCAGGAGATAGAGCCGCTTGAATAATCGCGCTTGTTCATCTGTTTATTCCTCCCGGGCCATGGTTTCACTCGCCTGGGCCGTCATCGAGTCACCGGACGCGGGTTGGCCCGGGCCATTGGTGCGGAGGGCCATGCCCTGGGCTGGTTTGGCGATGCTGCTGGTCACGATCCGTTCCGCCGGCCGTAGGCCGCTTCGCACGAACACCGCCTCTTCGGTGCGCCAGTCGATGGCCACTTCGCGGATGTCCAGGCGGTCCTCCTCATCCATGACATAGACGGTGTCCCCCTGATGCACGGCCTGCCGGGGTATCCGGAATACGTGATCCAGCTGACGCCCGGCGATTTCCACCCGGACATAGCTGCCCAGCAACAGGGGCGATCGGCGTGAATCCGGGCTCAGCGGGTCCTTTACCCGCACCAGCAGGCGGGCCATCCGTCCGGCGGGATCGAGGTCGGCCTGCAACCGAAACACATCGCCGCGGCGCCGGACTTCAGACTCCGTTCCCATGCCCTGGACAACCGTCACCCGGGAGCTGCGCGGAGAGTTCACACCAGGGATGAAGATCCAGTCGAGGCGATCGACGGGGACCGACACCTGGACCCAGAACTCATCGGTGCTGACCAGTCTGGCCAAGTTGGTTTGGGGGGCGACCAACTGTCCGATATCCGTGAACTCCTCCAGGACCATGGCGTTGAAAGGGGCGGTGATAACGGTGCGTTCCAGGTTCAGACGGGCCAGTTTCAGGCCGCTTTCCGCCGCTTCCAGGGCCACCCGGGCATTCTGGATGTGGGGGATGCGCAGGGCCAGCTGGCGACCCGATTCGGAGACGGGGATGTCGGCTTCCAGCAGCTCCCATTCCTTCTCGGCGATGGCCTTGCGCCCTTCCTCCACTTTCAACTCGAAGCGGGCCCGCTCCACGTTGGCCAGTTGCTGCTCCACCGCCAGCTGATAGTTACGGGGATCGATGCGCACGATTTCTTCGCCCTCGCGGAAGGATCCGCCGGGCACCAGGCTGGGGTTCTGGAAAATCAGTCGGCCGGAGACCTCCGGTTGCAGGACGATGGTCTTGGCCGGGATGACCGTCCCCATGGCCGCGACCACCACCTGTTCGGGACCGGCGCTGACAGGCATGGTTTTTACCAGCACGGCCCGGGGCGGAGTCTTGGCTTTTTTGGCCTCGGGGCGGGTTTGGATCAGATAATCCGAAAAGAGAAACGCCCCGCCCAGCACCAGCAGGGGCAGGAGAATTTTAAGGATGAGTCGGATGACTTTCATTGGTCAGCTCCATGGTCTTGTCTGGCGGCCAGACCGGATGGCGCTGCAGGGCGGTGGTCCATGTGCCGCCCAGCGCGCGGTAGATCTGGATGCGGTAGGAGATCAGTTGCCGCCGGGCGCTGATAATGGACCGCTCCAGTTGTTGTTGCGATTGGAGAGCCGTCAACACGGGGAGATAATCGCTCAGGCCGTTGGCATAACGGGCCCGGGCCCGGACCAGGCTGGAGCGGGCCAATTCCAGCTGCACTCCCAGGTCGCGCAGCTGCTGGCGTTGGGACTCCTCCTGGGTCAGAGCATCCTCCACTTCCCGGACAGCCTGAAGCAGAACGCTGCCGTAGGCGTTGATCAGTTCGGCCACGCGGGCCTCGTTGCGTTCCACTTCCGCCTTGCGCCGGTTGCCGTCAAACAGGGGGGCGGTAAGATTGGCCGCCAGGGAATAGATCCAGTTGGAAAAAATGTCCTGCACCTGCCGCCCCTGGAAGCCGGTTCGGGCGGTCAGACGAAGGGCCGGGTAGCGGTCGGCCACGGCCGCGCCCAGTCGCCGGTCGGCGGCCATGATCCGCAGGTACGCTGCGCGGACGTCGGGCCGCTTGTTGAGGAGATCGGCCGGCATGCCGGCTGGCGGCAACTCGGGCAGTTCCGGCAGGACAGCCGGGATGTCCAGCCAGGCGGTACCGGGCATCTTGCCCTGCAGCACGGCCAGCTGGTTCTCCAGCACCTGGCGCTGCGAGCGGGTGGGGGCGATCTGGGCCCGGGTACTGGCCACTTGCAGGCGCTGCTGGTAAACGTCCACGGCCGAGGCTAGTCCCTGTCCGAAGCGCAGTTCCACCAGTTCCAGATACGTCTGCCCCACCGCCAGCTGGTCTGCCACCAGTTTCAGTTGCGTCTCCTGTTCCACGGCCGAAAACCAGGTCTCGGCCACCTGGGCGGCCATGGAGATGGCCATGGCCTCCAGGTCCTGACGGCTGACCAGCAGATCGAAACCGGCGGCTTCCTCCAGCGAGGCGACACGGCCCCACAGATCCACTTCATAGCTGGCCGAAAGGTTCAGCGGGAACTGGTTGGTAGCGAAGCTGCGTTCGCCCAGTTCCTCGCCGGCGTAAAAGGAGGAGCGGGTTCGTGACGTGGACGCCTCGCCGGACAGTTCGGGATAGCGGCGGGCGCCGGCCTGGACGGCCAGGGCGGAGAACTGGTCCAGCCGTCTCCAGGCGGCCCGGAGATCCAGGTTGTCGGACAGGGTGTTCTGAATCAGGCCGGTGAGTGCTGGCTGCTCAAACGATTCCCACCACCGATCCACCAGGTCGGAGGAGGCCGTGGCCCGACTGAATGATTCGGGCAGTTTCACCGGCGGCGTCACGGATTCCCGCGGCTGGTGCACGGCGCAGGCCGGCAGAAAGGCCACGATGACGGCCAGCAGGCAGACGGCGACGATTCGAATGTTCGATAGCGGTTTTTTCATGCGCATGGCAGTGCCCGTTCTGGATACGACCAAATTTCGGTCCGGCGGTTCATGTCGACGGGGAGCGGGACCAGACCGATGGATTGCCGGGATGGGGCCACGGATCGCGGAGAAATCCGACGGAATCGGTATTGGCAAAGAACTCTGCGTGCATCCGGGCGTCGCATAAATCCATGGTACATTTCGGAAACCCGCCCGAACTGTTACCCCATCACCTTCCTTTAGTTGCACGCCGGCTGGAAATCGTTTCGGCGGCAGGATGGTTTTCGGTCGGAAAATCGTTGCCGGAACACTCTTGACTTATTAGTAATACGAAGTAATAATAGGCTGTCATGTCATTGTGGGAGGTGAGGGTGATGAATCCGTCCAAGAACAAAAAGAGTGAAATCATTACCTTCAAGGTGGATGAAGACTTGCACCAGGCGCTGGAAAACCTGCCCAACCGCTCCGCATTCATCCGGCGGTCGGTGATCGCCGCGCTGGAGCATGTGTGTCCCCTTTGCCGCGGCTCGGGTTTCCTATCACCCAACCAACAGCGGCACTGGGATGAATTTCAGACCGACCATCCCTGGCGGCACTGCAGCCATTGCCACGAAATGCGGCTGAGTTGCCGGCCGGCGGAATCGGAATCCAAGAACTAGACCGCGCGGGACTGTCGGCGGCGGGAGTGGACGATGTCGCAGCAACAAGCATCCGGCGGGACGGACGGAGCCATGGCGCCGGCAATTCTCATGCGAGGCGTCACGTTTGCCTATAACGGGGCCAATGTTCTGGATGGCGTGGACCTGGCCATACCCGAACAGGAATTCGTCAGTGTGGTGGGACCCAACGGCGGGGGCAAAACAACACTGTTGAAGCTCATTCTGGGACTTCTGCAGCCGGGCGAGGGATATATCCGGGTGTTGGGGCGTTCCCCCCGCGAGGCGCGCAACGAGATCGGCTATGTGCCCCAGCATGCCGCGTTGGATGCGCAATTCCCGGTCAATGTGATGGATGTGGCCCTGATGGGACGCCTTAACAAAACACGGCAGTTCGGACCCTACAGCCGGGGCGACAAACAGGCGGCCTGCCGGGCCCTGGACGAGGTGGGCATGTGCGATTACAGCGACCGCCCCTTTGCCGCCCTGTCCGGCGGCCAGAGGCAGCGGGTGCTCATCGCCCGGGCCATCGCCCCGGAGCCACGTCTGCTGCTCATGGATGAACCGGCGGCCAACCTGGATGTTTCCGTCGAAGAAAACCTGTTCGAGTTATTGCGCCATTTGAACCGGCGCATGACCATCGTGCTGGTGTCCCATGACATCGGATTCGTATCCAAGCACATCGGCCGGGTGGTCTGCGTCAATCGCCGGGTGATGACCCATCCTACCAGCGAGCTGAACGGCACCCTCATCAAGAAATTGTACGGCGAGGGGATGCGCATCATCCGCCATGACCAGAGCATTGAGGAAAGGTACGAATCGTGACCGAATTCTATCAGGCCGTTCTGGAGTTTCCCTTCGTGCGCTACGCCCTCCTGGCCGGTATCCTGGTGAGTATGGCTTGCGGCATCATCGGCACGTATGTGGTGGTCCGACGCATCACGTACATCGCCGGCGGGATCGCCCATTGCGTCCTGGGCGGCATGGGGCTGGCCGGTTACTTGCAGCAGGTGCATCACTGGTCCTTCGCCCATCCGTTCCTGGGCGCGCTGGCGGCCGCCCTGGCGGCGGCTGTCATCATCGGCTTCGTGAGCCTCAAGGCCCGGCAGCGGGAGGACACCATCATCAGCGCCCTGTGGGCGGTGGGGATGGCCGTGGGCGTCATCTTCATCTCGCAGACACCGGGCTACAACCAGGATCTCATGAGCTACCTGTTCGGAAATATCCTGATGGTGTCCGGTACCGACCTGTGGCTGATTCTGGCGCTGAACGCGATTATCGGCACCGTGGCACTGTTTTTCCACAATCAGTTGCGGGCCGTCTGTTTTGACGAGGAGCACGCCCGGATTCGCGGCGTGCCCGTGGAGGCCCTGTTCATCCTGCTGTTGTGTCTGACGGCGCTGACGGTGGTTCTGCTGGTGACGGTGGTGGGCATCGTGATGGTCATCGCCCTGCTGACCATCCCGGTGGCTATCGCCGGGCAGTTCACCCGTTCCCTCGGGCATATGATGGGCCTGTCGATCCTGCTCAGTATGGGATTTACCACCGGCGGGCTGGCCATCAGTTACGCTCCGGACTGGCCGCCGGGCGCGGTGATCATTCTGCTGGCGGGCGGGTTTTACATGGTGGTTTTGGCCGCCGGCTGGCTGTTTCGCCGGCGATCCACATCGTAGTCCGGGTTCGAGGAACCCGGAATCTTCGCAATAAAATGTTTGTTCCCAGCAGGAAGGACGAGTTGACGCAGCCCCCGCCGGCCGGGCGCGGGTGAGAACAAACGGCGAATAAACGGCCGATGGTAGCGCGGGTAGGACTGCGGCGCGGAGCGCCGCTTTGTAACCAATCGGCAGGAGGCGAACCGGCGAATTGGCAACGTAGCGCCAGAGAGTTTGCCGGAATTTTTAACGACCCGCCTTCCGGCAGTAGGCGGCTACGACCGTCGCCCCAGCCGGCCGGGCGCGGGGCGAACGGGCGAACGAACGGCTGATGGTTGCGCGCCTGTGGAGTACGGCGCGGAGCGACGCTTTTTTTTGGCGAGCCGGCGACGGGGCGAACGGGCGATGGGGTTGCAAAATGCACGTCCAGGATTGGAACGTGTCG
>JAFGRT010000034.1 GCA_016935015.1 Acidobacteriota bacterium
ACCGAAAAGGTTTTCACCCAGCCCCATCAGGGGTTTGAAAACATCATTGACCATCCCGCCGCCGATGCCCATGGGATTGAAGACTTCCGTCAGATTCCCCAGCAACTTGGCCGGATTGAACATATCACCTAATCCTCCCAACATTTTTCACCTCCTAAGGACATGTATTTCTTTTTTACACCCCAATTATCGGAGTGTCGGATGGTTTGTTGCTAAAAAATATCCGGGCCGGCATTGCGCCGATTCCAGCCGTATTCGCCCCACCCGTCTTACACCAATAAAGGTCCATCCCGGCCGTGCAAGGCAGGGGCTTCCTTGCTGCTGACGGCCGAATGCACAAATGCATCTTCGGCCAGCCAGCGCACACCCGAACAAGAATTGTCGGATCACATTGAAAAAAGTGGGATATTTATGCCGGAAAGCGGTCCACACGAAAGCCCGGTGATGAAAAATGGAGCTCGGGGGGGGATACCCGGCCGAGAATCTTCAGTGCAGGTTCCGGATAATGGCCATGTTGATATCGTGGAGCATCTTCATCATCGTGGTCATCATCTGCATCGTTTGCTCATACTGGTTCATGGCCTTCTGGGCTTCCATGAAGGACTCCGGATTGTTCTGATCCACATTGGCGAGGGCATTGTTCATGTTTGTGAACGACTCGTTCAGCCGGCCGCCCAGTTGTGTCAGCGTCTCACCGGGCGAGTTCGGGGTTTGGCTGATGAGGCCCGGAAACGGCTGGAACGGAGCGGGCATCTGGGTGCCCGGCAGGCCGCCGAAACCGCCCAGCCCGGTCATCTGCGGTCCGGGCATGAATTCGAGCAGTTTGTCGGCGAAGCCGAACAGGTTCTCGCCGAGCCCCATCAGAGGTTGAAAAACATTGTTGATCATTCCGCCGCCGACACCCAGCGGATTCAGGGTTTCTGTCAGATTACCCAGCATCTTGGCGGGATTGAACATATCTCCTATTCCGCCTACCATCGTGCACCTCCTAATAAATGAAAAAATACTGCCATATACACTTTTCGCAAATAAAAAATTTTTGTTGCCTGGAATATGGAATCATTTTCAACGGCGGCTCCGATCAAACCGCCGAGTGGTGCGCCGCAGTCCCGGCGGCCACTGTCCGGTTTGCAACGGCCGCCAGGCGACACGGCCCTCCGGCCCGATGACTTTTTCCCCGGCCGCGCCTCCGTTCGACAACGGTGCCGGCACGAAGACCAGCTCCAGCCGGTCCACCACCGTTCCTTGCCCCAGACCGCGCCGCAGCAGCATGGGATTTAAACGGCGCAGTTCCTGATCCGTCCCGAAACCAGGCAGAATGGCCGGGAAAAGGGTACGAACCAGATCAGGATGAACATCCGGCACGCATACATGATCCCGTTCCGGAACGTACCCGGCAAGGGACAGGTTGTCGAACACCGGTGACGGATCGATGCCGGAAAGCCAGCGCCCGAAGGCAAAGGCCCATTCGGCATACCCACGATAGTACCAGCAGTCGAAGGCCGGCACCCACCAGGCCACGGGGGACGGCGTCGTGCCGGTCGGCGCGGCAACCCCCGTTTGCGCCGCGGCCAGCAATGCCGCGAAATCATGAAAGAACCGCCCCTCGTGGCCCAGCCGTCCCTCACAACGCCAGAAAGGAAGATAGACAGCCGACCGCCCGATCCGCTGTTCGTCAGGGGCAGGCAGGAGTGCATCCGCCACGACCCCGTAGCGGATGCGTTCGAGACCGGCCGACGACGGCCGCAGCAAGCGCAGGCACCGGCGGCAGACCAGGTATTCTGTTCTGCCGGCGGCCGGGACCTCCCCGCCGCATTCCGGACAGCGGGAGGGCAAGATCCGCAGCCGCTGGCGGCCGACAAATTCCGGGGCCAGACCGTGCCATTTGCCCTTCTGAACCCGTGTCACCTCGGCGGAATCGGGATAAGCCGCCACCGTCCCGAACTGACCGTCCAGGAGAATCCAGCGGGGAGCCGCCTCGATTTCCGCCAGCACATACACATACGGACGATACACCGTCCAGTCACGGGCCTTCACCAGTACCGCCGTGTGATGCAACGGATCCAGTTCGCCCCGCAACAAGTCCCGGCGTCCGCGCCAGTTTTCCAGCAGGGCGGCGTCATCGCGCCGTAGTGGCTTCGGTTCAAGAAAAGAATACCGGGCCAGTAACTCGGGCCCCAACGGCTTCATGACCTGCCGGGACAATTTCAGACCACGGTCGCGGAAATCCCATGGTGGATGATAGGCCGGCGTGATCTCATCGTGGGTGAAAAACAGCGGCTGAAAGATCTTGCGAGCGGTGCGGGGCGTCCGCCCCAAGGCCAAGAAGCCCAGCACCAGAGAGCACAGATCGTATGGGGCGTAGACCGTGTGAAATTGGCGGATCCGGATGCCCGGCCGGATCCGGTTTTTGATCTCATGCAGTGCCGGGCCGGGGGCGAAACCCGAGAACAGGTCGACGGGGGCGTCCTCCCGGCGGCCGGACTCTTGGGGCAGGAACTGTCGCTGCCGGGCCATGGCTTCGCTGGTGGCCAGGGTATCCGTCAAGATCTCCGGATCCGTGAGCTGGTTGGTCACCACCAAAAAATCACGCGTGCCGTCCCGTTTCGGCCACCACAGCAGGGAATCACAGAATCCGCAGCGCTGCAGGTCCTCCAGTAGATCCCAAACCCCGGCGCCGCCGCACTGCGGGCAGTTGATCTCGATTTGCCATCCGGCGTCATGCATAGCGGAAAGTTCAGACCGGCCCATGAATAACTCCTTCCACCCAAACCGTCACCCCGGGCGGCGACAGGAAATCCTTCGCGCCCGAAGTTCTTTATACCTCAAGAAGATAAGGCTGGCAAGATCAATGATTTGACAAAATTTACTGGATCTGTTATAAATGATGGCAGATCTTTTATTTTTTTCCCGTGTCGACTACGTGATTGTAGCAATCATCGATCGGCCCCTCGATTCCGAAATCCGTAAAATTTATCTGCGGTATATTCGCGATTCCTAACTGCGAGAAATTAGGAGCGTATCATGACTATTTTCAATAAACGCCAACAGGAACTGGCGGAACAGATCGATTCAAAAATCGGAATATCCAAATGGAAGGACTGGAAATGGCAGCTGAAACACGCCATTACCGGTCTGGAAACGGTAGAATCCAGTCTGGGCGTCAAATTTCCTGAACAACAGCGCGCCCGGTTCAAGGAGACCATCGACAAGTTCCCTATGCGGGTCACCCCATATTATCTTTCCCTGGTGGATCCCAACGATTACCAAAACGATCCCGTGTTCAAGCAATCCTTCCCCGATCCGGCGGAACTTCAGGTTTTTGCCCACGACATGCTGGATCCGCTGGCCGAGGACAAGGACAGTCCGGCACCCGGGATTACCCACCGCTACCCAGACCGCGTGCTCTTTCATATCAGCAATGTCTGTTCCATGTATTGCCGCCATTGCACCCGCAAGCGCAAGGTCGGGGATGTGGACTACATTCCAAAGAAGGAATCCATTGAGCAGGGTCTGGCCTACATTCGGGAAACGCCGCAGGTTCGGGATGTGCTCCTGTCGGGCGGCGATCCCTTCATGCTGTCCGATGAATATCTGGACTGGATTTTGTGGGAATTGCGACAGATTCCCCACGTAGAGATCATCCGCATCGGCACCCGGATGCCGGTGGTACTCCCCTACCGCATCACCGACGAACTCATCGCCGTACTCAAGAATTATCAGCCCGTCTGGATCAACACCCATTTCAATCACCCCCGCGAGATCACCACGTCCTGTCGCGAGGCCCTGGCCAAATTGGCCGACGCCGGATTTCCCCTGGGTAACCAGTCGGTTCTCCTGGCCGGCATCAACGACTGCCCCCGCATCATGAAACGACTGGTGCAAATGCTGCTGATGAATCGCGTCCGACCTTACTACCTGTACCAGTGTGATCTGGCCGAGGGGCTGTCCCATTTCCGCACGCCGGTGAGCAAGGGGATCGAGATCATGGAAAGCCTCATCGGCCATACCACCGGCATGGCCGTGCCGACCTACGTCATCGATGCGCCGGAAGGCGGCGGCAAGATTCCCATCATGCCCAATTACCTGATCTCCTGGTCCACGCACAAGGTCGTCCTGCGGAACTATGAAGGCGTCATTACCACTTACAAGGAGCCGGATTCTTACGAGCCGGTCTTCTGCGACCGCAACTGCGAAAAGTGTGTCCTCAATCTGAAACTCGAGGGCGCTACGGAATACCCGGCGGTGGGGATCGAGAAACTGCTGTCCGATTACGACGACACGGTGGCCCTGGTGCCAACGGACACGGAACGGTACACCCGTCGCTGACCACCGGCCGGGTGGCCGGTAACGGTCCCTTGACGGCAAAGCAAGCCGCACGGGCCGCCGCGGTTCCCCCGGACATTCATCAATCCGTCAACCATCGTACAGGTCATGCACTTTTTCGATTATATTCTGTTCGGTCTCTACATGCTGGTGGTGCTGGGGATCGGTTTCTATTTTTTCAAGCGCAACAAGGATGCCGTGGATTATTACGTCGGCGGCCGCTCGGTGGGAGCGACCCACGTCGGTCTGTCCATCGTGGCCACGGACGTGGGCGGCGGATTCTCCATCGGTCTGGGTGGACTGGGCTATCTCATCGGCCTGTCGGGCAGCTGGCTGCTGTTCACCGGCCTGCTGGGCGCCTGGCTGTCGGCGGTCTGGATCATCCCCCGGATCAAGGCACTGGACGCCCGTCACAACATGTTGACCTACCCTGACTTTTTGCGTCTGAAATACAACCACCACGTCGCCCTGGTGGCGGCCCTGATCTCGGGCATCGGCTATCTGGGCTTCACCGGGGCCCAGGTCCTGGCCGGCGCCAAGCTCATGTCGGCCACGGTGGTCGTGGACGCCCCGTTCGACATGTCCCCCCTGGCCTTCTCTCTCTATGTCATCGGCGCCATCATCATCGGCTACACGGTGCTGGGCGGACTGAAAGCCGTCATCTACACCGACACCGTCCAGTGGATTATTCTCCTGTCGGGCCTGATCTTTCTGGGCATTCCTTTTGCAATGTACCGGATCGGGGGGTGGTCCGTCCTGCGTAACCACCTGCCCGATAGCCATTTCAGCCTGATGAACATCACGCCGGTCATGTTCGTCAACTGGCTGGTGACCATCGTCCCCATCTGGCTGGTGGGCATGACGTTGTACCAGCGGATGTATGCCTGCCGCGACGTCCGGGAAGCACGTCGGGCCTGGTACATCGCCGGTTTTTTCGAGTACCCTGTCATGGCTTTTATCGGCGTGTTTCTCGGTGTATGCGGCCGGGCCTATTTCAGCATCAACACCATTAAAATCAAGGTCGGCCACATGCTGTCGGGGTACTTCGGCTCCGCCTGGATACCGACGGTGGACGCCGAAGCGGCGGTCCCGCTGCTCATCAAGCTGGTCCTGCCGGTGGGTGCCACCGGCATCGTGGTGGCCGCCTATTTTTCGGCCATCATGTCCACAGCCGACAGCTGCCTGATGGCTTCATCCGGCAATTTTGTCAACGATCTATTGCAACGCCTCATCAAGCGGGATCTTTCCGACAAGGCCACCATCCGTATCTCCCAGCTGGCCACCCTGGTCATCGGCCTGGCCGCCGTGGTCCTGGCCGGCTCCTTCCGGACGGTGCTGGACGGAATCCTCTATGCGTACGCCTTCATGGTGGCCGGCCTGTTCGTACCCACCCTGGGGGCATATTTCTGGCCGGGCCGCTCGCCGGCCGGCGCCCGCATGGGCATGCTGGCCGGGGGCAGCCTGACGCTGCTGCTCATCTTCTGGGGTCTGCCGCTCCGCTTTGGCCTGGACCCGGCCTTTTTCGGTATTATCGCTTCCCTCATCGGCTTCGTGCTGGGTTCGCGCCTTTTTCCGGCCCGCGTCACCAGCGCCGCGCCGGTGACCGACGGTCGGACCCCGGCCCATTCCCCCGCCGCTGACCGGCAAGGCACCGATTCGAACCGGCTGCGGTGAAGGCGCCCGCGGTTTTTTGTTAAGGAGAAATCATTTATGTCTGACATCATTGAAACTTTCGGTCGCAGCCGGATTCAGCACGGCGACTACAACGACCGCATCTACCTGATGAAACTGCACGCCGACGATGTTCCCGGCATCGTGCCGGATCTGATCGGCCTGGCCCGGGAAAAGGGTTATTCCAAGATATTCGCCAAGATTCCGGCATCGGCCCGGGCGGTCTTTCTGGAACATGATTTCCGCGAAGAAGCGTCCATTCCCCGTTTCTACAAGGGTCAGGAGGATGCCTGCTTCATGGGCCGTTTTCTCTCGGAGGAGCGTTCCCGAGAAAGCCGGCCGGAACTGGTGCAGAAGGTGCTCGAAACCGCCCGGCAGAAGGAGGTCCTCACCGAGATCGCATCGCCAGGGAACGATTTTCGCATGCGCGAAGCCACAGAAAACGACCTGAGGGGAATGGCTGCTGTCTTCCGGGAAGTCTTCCCCACGTATCCCTTTCCCATTCACGACCCGGAATATCTGCGCCGGACCATGGCCAGTCATATCCGTTATTTCGTCGTGGAGCGGGGCGGGGAGATCATCGCCGTTTCGTCGGCCGAGACGGATCCGGACAATCTGAACGTCGAGATGACGGATTTCGCCACCCTGCCCCATTACCGGGGTCACGGACTGGCGCTGCATCTGCTGGCCCTGATGGAGGAAGAGATGCACCGCGAGGGCTTCATCACCGCCTACACCATCGCCCGGTCCTACTCTTACGGAATGAACATCACCTTCACCAAGCTGGGCTATGAATACAGCGGCACCCTGACCCACAACACCAACATCTCCGGCGCCCTGGAAAGCATGAACATCTGGTACAAGCCGCTGGCCGAATATGGCCATCGCTAGCCTCTGAACACCAATGATAAATGATTGAAAAGAAACATATTCACCGTCGGATGCCGGGCCGGCACTCCGGAGACGAGTGGGGGGGGGAGGGTATCGGGGAGGGATAAATTCGGAACTTCCTGATGGGAAGGATACGACGAAATTTTCGTGCTGACGTCAGCCGGGGTTCGACCAACCAGATCAGGAATAAACAAAAAACAGGAACATCAGCACCATTACCAGTACAAACAGCAGCCACACACTGCAATCCGTCATGATGAGTCAACTCCTCTGCGCATCATCGCACCCGGTATGTTCCAGGTTTGATCCGCCCGTCGGTGATCGCCATTCCACGCGACCGACGAGCCTTCACATCTTTTGACAACCAGAACACCGGCAAGTTCCCGAAAAACACACGGCACCTGATGATTCTTTATAAAAGAAACGTACTCCCGTCGACGAAAGTTCCTTTTTTTGCGTTTCCAAACGAATGAAAGTTCATTCATCCTTCATCGAGAAATTGTCCTGTCGTGGTAAGAATGCAAGGGGAGTGCCAATATTGCAAGCATGACTTCGGGCGAAAGGGCTCTGACAAACAATTGCTTTAGAGGATGTTGCCGCCATGAACGGTGTCGGGCAACAGGACCGGTGTCCGCTGACGAACGGTGGGTGTTCGAAAGCGGACGATCAGCAACCGCATATCCGTCCCCGGCCGTCCCGCCAGACAGCGCCACCGGCCGGGCATGATTCCGGGCATGACCTTGCCTGGAGTGCCAGGGCAGACAAACAATCCAAACGGCGCGCCCGGTGGCGGCGGACGACCGCTGTCCCCGTCGATGATTACGGGCGAAAAAAATGCCGGTCAGACCCGGGTAGCATGCAAGAGTGCAGTACGGGAACAGGAACTGGAGAGTGGAATCGTCGCTTTGTATTTCTGCCTGATTCGTCTGACCGGCGTTGAGATCTTTACATCATTGCCTGTCTGAACATTTGTTTTCACGGCAGTAAACGTAAGCCGGCACCGGCATGTTCCGGTGATCCACCGACGGCGGTCCCACCGGGTGGGCGGATCGCTCGCCAGACAATCGGCACATCTTGCACCAAGCCGTCCGGTTGGTGTACGGATCAACACCGAGCCGTGAAAAGGCAGCGCCGTCATCGGCACAAGATTCTGTTGACTTTTCCACGGCTTGAAAATACATTATGGGACAGGCAATCCCCCCGGCAGGGCGGAATTTCCGTGAACCGGGGAATTCTTCTCCTTTCGGAAGCCCGGAGCGACCGGGGTGCAGACGTTTGGCTCTTCGGCGGCAGCGCCAGCGCGGCCGTGCCTCATGGACGGCAGACCGACACCAAAGGATACCTTGATGAGCCCAGCCTACCGGCTGATCCTCCTGCTGGTATTTTTGACGGCCGTTTGCAGTGGCGGCCGGGCGCAATCCTTACCCGACATCATTCATGAAATCAGTAACAGTCCGGCTTTGCTGAACCTCTCCCCTGTCGTCCCGCCGGAGATGGTCGCCCTCGCCGACACTCAGCTGCGGCTGCTGGTCGAGCACGACCTGGCGGCCTGCGGCTCCATGTCGGTGGGCTTTCCCAAGGGGGGCGCCCTGGTAAATGCTGTGCCCATGCCCGAATCACCGCACTGGGAGATCATCAATCCCAACGAGTCGTGGGGCACGGAAGAAACCGTGGCCTTCATCGGCACAGTCATCCACGTGGTCAACCGGCTCTTTCCAGATTCCCCGCCGCTATACATCGGTGACATCAGCCATCGGGACGGCGGCCGTCTCAACCGCCACTACTCTCATCAGGCCGGGCGCGACGCCGATCTCGGCTTTTACTACAAGGGCGGCAAGGGAACCTGGCATGCCGCCGGGCACAGCCGCAATCTGGACCTCGCCCGCAACTGGGCGCTGGTACGGGCGCTCATCGTCCACACGGACGTCGAGGTTATTTTGCTGGACCGGCGGATCCAGAAGCTACTCTACGACCACGCCCGCTCCATCGGCGAAGATCCCGACTGGCTCCGCACCGTTTTCGAGTACCCGGCCGGCCGCGGCCCGTGCCTGGTCCGTCATGACCGGGGGCATCGCACCCACTACCATGTCCGGTTTTTCAATCGACGGGCCCAGGAACTGGGCATTAAGGCCTACCGACATCTGCTGGAACTGAAGAAGATCCAACCACCGGTCTATTACCAGATGCACCGGGTCCGCTCCGGTCAGACCCTGGGGCACCTGGCCCGCCGTTACGGCACATCCATCCGGGCCATCCAACGGGCCAACAATTTGGGCGGTACCCTGATCCGGGCCGGCAGGACGTACCGCATCCCCATCCGGAGCGGGGTGGACTCCGTGCCCGCCAGGATGGAAGTGCCGCCGCGCAACTTGCCGCCGACCCTGCCCGAGATCATGGCCGTCATCGATTGGACGCCGGCACCGCATCCCGTATCGCCACTGCAGGCCCATCGTCTGCCGCCGCTGCTGGCCGACCTTCTGCTTGGCTGGTCCTGGCGTCTGGGGCTATAACCCACCAACGTGGACATCATCGTCCATATGACCGAGGACTGCGCCGTTTCACGGTAAAATTGGTGACATACGACCCGGAAGGACCACGATCAGCCTTGCCAAACCGGAGAAATTCCCGTGAATCGCCGGGACATTCACGGATTGTTGCCCGGAAGTGCCATCAATACAAGGGGCTGCCAGGCATGGAGCTCCTCTCATAGGAGGCAAAGGCCGTATAGCTCAGGGGGATCGTAAACCACAAGACTGGCTGCCTGTACTCCACCCGGGCCACAACCACGAAGGATGCCAGGGGATGCCGACGGGCGTCGGGGAAAAGGGTCTGGATTTCACGACTGTTGCGCAGGCCCCGCTGAATGATGATCTTCAATTCAAGAGGGGCGATACCCTTTTCCGTGGCAAGGGAACCGATCCTTCGTTCCAGGGACTTGTTCATCTCACGGAAACGGGTTTCGAGAAGCTGCTTGGAGGCGATTTCCCACTGATTACATTTAACCTGTGCTGTCACAGCCTGAAAGATCCCCACCACACCAATCACCGACACTACCGCCGCGATGATCCGCAGGAGTTTCATACATCCTCCCCCTCGGCAAATATTTGGTAATGAAGCGACAATATACCATATTCCCGGATTGCACGCCAGATTCGTTCGCAGGCCATTCCCAGGAGGACATTGGATCACAACTTCCTGAAATGATTGAATAAGTTAGTGGCGACGATATTGAAGTCACAGGGAAACAACGGATCCATTCGGCCGCTCCGGCCCGCCCGGTGAATGATCGAGCTCGGGAACAGGGGGCGATGGAGAACCACCGGCCATTGCCGGCAATGTCGCGCACATCCACACCAACGCCCGGGAATTATCCGTAGCGTCCATTGATTTGAAAGTTCTGCTTTTAGGCACCGCTTCCGATGGCGATACAACCGTTCGGCAGCTGCCGGCTACTCCCTGAGCCGTGGCCCGGTGGCCGGGATGATGATCATGGGTAGTGGCGGGCACACGATCCGGCTACCCAGCGCCATATTCCCCTGAATCAGTAACACATGAAGGTGATCAGGTGCATTTCATCCTGTAATTCGCGAGGAGGATCAGCCGATGAAAGCCTCGGCGAGCTGAATACGAAGCGTCGTGCAATCCACCCAAAAGAGATCAGGGAAATCGGGCCGCCGGCATGGAATTTCGCTCGTATGACTTGAAGGCCGTGAAAGTCAGGGGAACGGTCACCAAGAGGATTCTCTGCTTGTATTCGACCACCGCCACCACGACGAAAGACGCCAGCGGATACTGCTCGTAATCGGGGATCAGGGTCTGGATTTCACGACTGGTCCGCAAGCCGCGCGTGATGTCAATCTTGAGGTCCAGGGGGGTGATCCCTGTTTCCGGGGCGAGGGCGGTGATCTTCGCTTTCAACGTTTCCTCCCTTTCCCGAAAGTCGTTGTTCAGGGTTCGCTGGACGGCGATTTCATACTCGTCGCACCGGATGGAGGCGGTGACCGCCTGATAGACACCCACGGCGACGACGATCAACACGATCATGCTAATGATCCACAATGATTTCATGGCAATTCCTCCCTGGACTGACCGTTGGAATGCAAGGCTGAATAATACGTACAGATTACCACAACACCCCTCCCCGGCCAAGGATGTGCCGGCCGATCCATGTCCACCGGACCGGTCGTGCGTCGCCCGGGGCCCCCGTCACCCTTGGTTTTTTCGTCGGGAAAACCCACAGATTTTGCTCAGATTGGAACGACTTCTCACTCCACGGCACGGATGCACCGATTTGTAGGCGCCACACGATGGTTGACTTGCGGGTCCGGAGCGGCTATGGTGAATGCCTGGTCGTTGCTCCAAAACCGTTCATGCCCCAAATTCAAAGACGGAGGATTATATGCGGTATCGATTGATTGGCCTGATACTCCTCCTCGGCAGCGCTTTCGCCGTTGCCCAGCAAAGCCCCGACGAGTATCTCGGCGTCACGGTCGGCGCAGATCGCACCCTGGTGGCCTATCCCGATATCATCCGCTATTTCGAGCACCTGGCGACGGAATCGCCGCGGGTTCACCTGAGCGCCGAGGGCGACTCCACCCTCGGGAATCCACTTTATGTGGCCTTCATTTCCTCGCCGGAAAATATCGTCCGGCTGGATCGCCTCACCGCCATCAACCGCCGGCTGGCCAATCCGGACGACCTCACGGCCGCCGAGGCGGCCCGGCTGATAACGGAAGGCCGGGTGTTCGTGCTCATCACGGCCGCCATCCACGCCACCGAGATCGCCTCCACCCAGATGGGCATGCTGCTGGCCCACCGGCTGGCCACCACCACGGATCCGCAATGGGAGAAGTACCTGGACGAGGTGGTGTTGCTGTACATGCCGTCCATCAATCCTGACGGCAACATCATGGTCACCGACTGGTACAACCGCTATCTCGGCACTGATTACGAAGGCGGTCGTCTGCCTTTTCTCTACCATCATTATGCCGGCCATGACAACAACCGCGACTTCTACATGCTCAACCTGCCCGAGAGCCGCATCGTGAACGCCGTCCTGCATCACCGCTATTTCCCCCAGATCTTTCTGGACATGCACCAGATGGGCTCCACCGGACCCCGCATGTTCGTCCCGCCCTTCAAGGACCCGTTGAACCAGAACCTCCAGCCGGTGCTCCTCAAGGAGACGGATCTCATCGGCACCTTTATGGCCCTGAAACTGCAGGAGCAGGGAAAACAGGGCGTCGCCAGCGCCTATGCCTTCGACGCCTACTGGCCCGGCGGCTCCAAGAACACCGCCTGGTTCAAGAATGTGGTGGGCGTGCTCACCGAAATGGCCAGCGCCCAGATCGCCACGCCCATCGACATCGAGAGCAACGAGCTGGGCGTCGCCTCCAAAGGCCTGCCCGAGTACAAGCCCCAGGTGAATTTCCCCGACCCCTGGCCGGGCGGGGCTTGGCGCCTGCGGGATATCATCGATTACGAACTCATCGCCGTCGAGGCGCTGCTGGAAGTCGCCGCCCAAAACCGGGTCGCCTTCCTCACCAATTTCTACCGGCTGGGTGCCGCGAACATCCGCCGCGGTGAAGCCGAGGCCCCGTTCGCCTACCTGTTTCCGCCCGAACAGTGGGACCGCCCCGCCCTGACGTCGTTCCTGGCCCTCCTGCAGGAGCACGGCATCCGGCTGTTCCGGCTGGATCAGGCCACGACTTTCGACCACCGGGTTTATCCCGCCGGCACCGTGGTGATGCCCCTGGCCCAACCCTACCGTGACTTCATCCAGGTGATGATGGAGACGCAACACTATCCGGAGATTCGCTACATGCCCGACGGACCCATTCTCGAACCATACGATGCCTCGGGTTGGACCCTCCCCCTGCAGATGGGCATCTCCTTTGAGACGGCGTCCGTCCCGGTGGCTGACCTCGCGCTCACTCCCTTGCCGGCGGTCCTTCAGGAAATGCCGCCCATCAGCGGCGAGGGCGATCATTACCGGATTCCGGCCCGCTGCAATGGCAGTGTCATCGTGATCAACCGGCTGCTGAAGGATGGCGTAACGGTTCACCGCGAGTCAGGTACCGGCGATTTCTGGGTACCCGTTGCCGGGCTGGACGCGGAAAACATGCAGCAGATACTGGATGGAACCGGCGTCGCCGTGGAACGCCGGACAGCGCCCGTTCCGGCGGATCTCCACCTGCTGCGCGCGCCGCGCATCGCCATCTTCCAGCCTTACATGGCCAGCATGGACGAAGGCTGGACCCGCCTGGTCCTCGACCAGTATGAATTCCCCTTCACGGTGCTGCACCATCCGGATTTCTCCGCCAGGGACCTCGCTGCAGAATTCGATGTCATCCTGTTTGCCGACATGAGTCGCGATGTGATCGTGGAAGGCCAATCCGGCCGGAGCCGCGGGTACAGCTCGGCCGGTCTTCCGCCTGAATACCGCGGCGGCATCGGCGCCGACGGCCTGAAGAAGCTGAAAGCGTTTATCCAGTCGGGGGGCAGCGTGATTCTCATGGACTCGGCCTGGGAGCTGGCCGCCAAGGATTTCGAGCTTCCCATCGCCAATGCACTCGCCGGTCTTGGGGATGACAAATTTTCCTGCCCGGGGTCGATCCTGCGCCTGCATGTGGACACGACAGACCCGCTGGCCTGGGGACTGCCCGCCGAAAGCATCATCTATTTCGGCCGCAGTCCGGCGTTCACCACGCGAATTCCCCCCACCCGCAACATCGTGCGGGACGTGGTCGCCGGATTCGGTGAACGCGGCCCGCACCTCTTGAGTGGTTATCTCAAGGGCGGGGAACGGCTCGATCGCAAGGCCATGATCGTCCGCTTTCAGTGGGACAAAGGTCACGTGGTGGTCCTGGGCGGTCGGGTTCAACATCGCGCCCAGACAACCGCCACGTTCAAGTTCCTGTTCAATGCCCTTTACCTGGCCGGGCTTGGTCCGGTGATGCCCTGAGTTGGAGAATCCGCGCCGGTCCGTTGGGACGTACATCCCGTTTGTGTGCGCGCAGCGTTCCCGGCCATGTGGCCACCGGGCTTCAACATGCCGTCCGGTGTCCGAAAACCGGACCACACACGGTGCGGCACTGGGACGATGGATTTCAATAGTCGGCAGTCACCGAAACCGGCTCTCTCCGTTGACCGGGACGGCCGCTGGTTTGCCGACGGTCACGAAATTACCCATCCCGGCACATATCGCTTGTTCATCCATTCGCCGGCCGGCGTCACCGGCGGCTATTGCATGCGCAGCGGTGCCGACGGGCACACGGTCACTGTGGAGGACACGCCCTGGGCGGTGTGCAACCTGCGGCTGATGAGAAATCCGGCCAGCAAAGAGTCCATCGGCCTGTGGCTCCAAGACGGCCGCCGGTACACACTGGATCCCGACAGGCCGGAGATCAGCACCCGCGATACGGCACGCAGCCACGGCATACCCACCAGGTCACGGCGGGCCCGCCTGACGCGGGCCGCCTGGCAACAGCTGCTGGTGGAAGTGGACGATGTCACGCTGTGCTGCCACATTCGCATGAACAATCGCTGCTATTTTATCGGCTGATGTCGATGGACGGCCCCGCAACCGGTGGCCGGGATCCGTTCATCATTCCCCGATTTCCATGCCGGCATCCGTGATCCGGATTTGCTCCGGGGCCACACCGAACAGAGTTTTCAGATTTTCCCGGGCCAGTTCCCGAAACATTTCCTGTTGTGATGGTTCGTTCTTTTCGACACCGTCCTGGTAACCGACCGGCGGGAACAGACCCATGATGATCAGAGCCTCGTACAACCGTTGCCGCCCGGCGTCGTCCATCATGCGGAAGGTGTCGCTCAGGCTCAGATTGTCGCGCATGTCCTGGATCAGGGCGTCAGTCTGGGCTTCCGTCACTTCCTCTGCCCGGGCCACGCTATAATTGCCCGCCACGAACAGCGCCGCCGCCCGGGCCAGGTCGTAGCGCGCCCCCTCCTGGCGGCACTGTTCGTCGAAGGCCGCCAGCAACTGGCTGAACACCACCTGGAGCTCACCGCGTGTTTCCTCGTCCGCGGCGAACGCCTCGGCAAACGGTCGGACCATTAGCGAATCGGCCACCGGACGAAACGTCCTGTCAACCGGCGTGACCGGCGCGGGAGTCTCGGCTGGCGTCTCATCCCGTTCCGCAGCGCGCCGGGCGGCCCGCTTCAGGGCCAGACGTCCCAGGAGCTGGTTGGTGATCAGGGCCGAGCCGGGATTGTTCCACGACCCGCCCAGGAAATCCCGATACTGGGCGTCCGCTGACCCGCCCCCCAGACCGGTGACCAACACGATGATCCCGCATGCCATTATCAACAGTCGCATTCCCATTCTCGTCTCCTTCCACTGGTCAGAAACCGGTGTTCTCGCGTGTGAATCCCGGCCGGTGTTGCCGGGGGAATCCAGTTTTTTCTTCCCACTTATGTGAACATTGCCACATATTCCATCCATTTCCGTCCAAATTGCGACAGTGATGATACTCCTGCTCGCGACGAAAGGCAAGTTCGTCGCTTGCCTGCCCATGAATCGAAGTCGCCGTCCCTCAATCCCGGCTTTAGTCGGGTGGGCGCATCGATGATGTACATGAAAAACGGACGATCGGCCTACTGCGCCGCCGGCCGGTCGAAGAACGGGCTTTTGGAGGTGGCCGAAAGAGGGATCCCATAAATGACCGACACTTCGTCGCCCAGCCAGCCCAGTTTTTTGACCGCCTGGCCCACGGTGTACATGATCCGGTTGTCCACCCGGCGATCGGCGGCCACCGCCACCGCCGACCCCAGGGCTATCCCCAGGTCGCCGGTGTTGAAGACGCAGGGGACGGTCGGATGCAGCCGCTTTTCATCGCAGTCCGCGAACCCGCACATGCCGCAGACCTTCAGCCCCAGGGGCTCGATACGGGCCCCCAGCAACACCACGATACCGGCCCGTTCCACGTTGGCCGCGTCCCGCTCGAAAAAGGCCTGGCCGGAGGAACGGCCGATCTCCCGCATGGTGGCCACGATGGGCGTCACATCATCGTCCGTAACGATGCGGATCACCAGATTGTCCGATCCGCGTCCCTTGGGCGCTGTCCGGGCGGCCACCGCCATGGCCCGGGCTGTCTCCAGCAAGTATTCGCGATGCATTCCCTCGACATCTTGGATGATCATATCGTCCTCCGACCATGTTTTTGCCATACAAACCCGGAACGCACAGGGCATGATTGAACTTCGTGGAATGATGAGTGTTCACGCCGCCGAATCCATGACCCGCTGGGCCGTGATGGGTTGAAAAGGGCCAGCCGGCAGCCCGATGACTCGCCCGGCGCTGAAAACCTATTGTACACCAAACCGCGGCGGATTCCCCAGCTTTCGCTCGTTCCGACGGCGGATGGGCTCAGGCCGCCGGCAATCGGGGCCGGAAAGAGGGCGCCAGTCCCAGGCAGGCCAGGCTGAGCAAGAGGGCGAGGGCACCCCCCGTGAAGAAGACAGCCCCGCCCCCCGCCCACTCATACAGGAACAGGCCGCCCACCGGCGCCAGCATGTGGGCCAGGGAAAACGCCGCTGTGTATAGTCCCATATAGGCGCTGCTCCCGTAGCGGCCTCCCCGGGAAGCCGCCAAGGCGTTGGAGAACGGGAAGGCCAGCATTTCGCCCACCGTCAGCACCACCATTGCCAGCCCCGCCCAGAGAATGGTCCGTCCCAGCGGGAAGAGCGCGAAGGCGGCGCCCACGAACAGGATCCCCACGGCCAGCATACGCAACGGCGGCCGATGCTCCGTCCGCCGGATCAGGATCATTTCCGTCAGCACGATGAGCAGGGCGTTGAAGGCGATAAGCCCGCCGATGGCGTATTCGGGCAAGCCGTAGTCATCGTGCAGAAACAGCGGCAGGGTGATGAGCAACTGCATGAACACGACACCCAGCAGCAGGATGATCAGCAGAAACACCAGGAAAGGACCGTCCCGCCAGGGAGAACGGAGCGTCAGCCCCGCACCGTCGCCGCTCTCGGCCAGGATCCGCGGCGCACCGCGCAGCATGTGGCGGATAAAGAGCCCCGCCGCCAGGCAAGTGATCGCATCGCCCACAAACAGCCACACATAATTCTCCGTGGCCAATACACCAGCCAGGGCCGGTCCGACGGCCATGCCCAGGTTGACGCTCAGGCGCAGGAGGGTCAGTGCCCGGGTGCGCACCTCATCCGGCGCCAGCTCTACCGTGGCCGTCATGCACGCCGGCCGGAAGGCGTCGTTCACCGTGCTCAGCAGGAACACCCCGGCGAACAGCGGCCAGAAGTTGTGCAGCTGGCTGACGGCCAGGAAGCCGCCACAGGCGAGAACCAGGGACCAGTATTGGACCCGCACCGCGCCGATCCGGCCGGACATCCAGCCACCCAGCCAGGAGCCGGCGATGGATCCCATTCCGAAGGAAAGCAAGATCCAGCCCGCCTTTTCCTTGGAGAAAGCGAGTTCCGTGGTCAGGTACAGGCTCATGAAGGGCAGCACCATGGTCCCGGCCCGGTTGATCAGGGCGCCGGCGGCCAACAGCCAGACCTCTCGCGGCAGGCCCGAAAAAGCATCCCGGTACAGATTTCGGACGGCGGACATCATGTCACTCGCACCTCGGGCAAAAAGGCCCCGGCCGGACCTCGTGGGCCCGGTTACGGATTCAGGGAAAAGATGTTCTTCTTTGTCGTAAGTAGCAAAAATTGATCCGGTTTCCCGGGATAACAGGCAGGTTGGCGGCGTCCACACCTTCTCGCATTCGGACGGCCGGCGATTTTCCGCCTGACCCGTGCATTGCTTTTACACCCAAAAATCGGGTAAGATGCCGGTTACAGGCTTCGAACCACAGGTGATCGATCACGTTTTCCCCAGCCTCGGGTGACGATGCATCGAGGTTCTGGCCAAGGCAGGGAAAGAGAATGACTCAGTCCGGAAAATGGTCCATTCTGCTGTGGCTGCTCATTCCGCTGGCGTTGCTGGCGATCCTTTTCGGGCCCATCCTGACCACCCATCAGACATTGTACTATCGCGACCTGATGAGCTTCCATTTCCCGCTTTGGGCCGTCAGTGCCGAGTATGTTGCTCAGGGCGAATTTCCGCTCTGGAATCCACGGGTCAATTTCGGCCAGAACAGCGGCGGCAACCCCGATTACCTACTATGGTATCCGCCGGCCTGGCTCCGCTTCCTGATGCCGCCGCTGCCGGCCATGAACCTGTTTGTCCTGTTCCATTTGCTGACCGGCGGCGTCCTGTTTTATGCCCTTCTCCGGCAATGGTCGCTGGGCCCGACGGCCTCCTTCTGGGGAGCGGGAATCTACCTGTTCAGCGGCGTGACCCTCTCCCTTACCTGCCTGCTGAACCTGGTGCCGTACATCCTTCTGGCACCTTTGTTCCTGTGGAGCCTGGAACGGTTGCTGCAGTGCCTCAAAGGCCCGCGCATCGCCCCAGTGGCCTTCAGTGCCGCCCTGCTGGTGACGGTCTTTGAGCCGTTCTTGATCTTCGGCCTGTTGCTGGTCGCCGCGGGACGTTGCGGGTGGGCGTGGATCGGGTCCGCTTCGGCCGACCGGCGCCGCAGACTGGCCGGTTCGCTGGTTTTGGCCCTCCTGCTGGCGGTGATGCTCGCCGGTCCGGTCCTGGCCGAGGGGATTCGCCTGCTGGAACAGACGGCGGGACGGCCGCCGGATCCGGGTACGCCCTCGCGCTATGTTCAACACCCCTGGCTGACCCTGGGCCTGTGGGTGCCCAATCCCCTGGAGTTCTCCCACGCCGACCTGGCCGCCGCCGGCGGGCAGCAGGTTCTCCCGGGCCAGTATCCCCTTCTTTTTTCCGTCTTTATCAGCTTCGGCGGCCTGCTGTTCGGCTGGCGGCCTTTCGCGGATCCACAACACCGCCGTCTCGCGGTTGCCCTGGCCGGGACGGCCCTGCTCTTCCTGCTGCTGTCTTTTGGCGGACATATCCCCTGGCTGGCCGGTGCGCTGCAGTCCCTGCCCCTGGTGGGCACCGGACGTTACCCTGAAAAGTTCATGTTTTTCACCAGCGGCGCCCTCGTCGTTCTTCTGGCCCTCGGGATGGACACACTTCACCGGCCGGCGAACGAACGTCTACGTCCGGCATTCCGCTACATTCTCACTCTCCTCCTGCCCCTGCTGGCCGTGGCCCTGGCCGCCTTGGCCCCCGACCTCTCCCTGCGGCCCCTGGCGACGATTTCTTTGGGAATCGCTGCGGCCGTGGCGGTGTTGTTGCTACTCCGGCCGGCCGCCCTCCCTCTGCCCGGCTGGCGCATCCACCTCATCGGCGTGCTGTTGCTGGTGGAACTGGCCGCGGCAAACCGCCACACCGTCCCCCGGATGGATGCCGCGCGGTTTCTGGAACCGGCACCCCTATTTGCCGCCCTCGCCCGTGAAGAACCGGATCTGGACCTTTTTCGGGTGGCGGTGGAACCACCGCCGGAACCAGTGTATTACCAGCGCACGGATACTGAATGGAAAATGCTGGTGACGAAGTTTTCCGGTCATCCGTATTTCGGGATCATCCAGGGCGTTCATTACGCCTTCGACCTGTTTTACGACAAGCTGGAAAGCACGGCGACTGCTCACCTGCGACAGGCCTACCTGGCCGGCCCGCTGCCGTGGCGGATCGGCCTCATGCAACGAACCGGCGTCAAATATCTCGTCTCCCCCCGCGAATACCATACCACTGACCTGGCGCTGGCCGGCGTCTTTCCCACCGGCAGCAATTACCTATTTCGCCTCTATCGTCTGACCGCAACCCGCGGCCGCTATTCCCTGGTGCAGGACTGGCAGGTTTTCCCCGCCGCGGACGATGTCGCGGGCCTGCTGGCCGCCGGAGCCAACACGGTTCTGCTGGACCGCCGCCCGCGCTTTCCGTCCTTCAGCAACGATCCCCTGCCGGAGGACGCACCAGGCGAGATCACCCTGGACCACAGCGGTTGCGACCGGATTTCTTTTTCGATTGTAACAGGAAAACCCGCCATCCTGGTGCTGCGCGATACGTTCTATCCCGGCTGGCGGGCGTGGGTGGATGATGGTGAAACCGACATCCTGCGGGCCGACCTGTTTTTCCGTGGCGTGGCCGTGCCGTCGGGCCGCCATACGGTGGTGTTCCACTACGATCCGCCGGCTTTCCTGCCGCTGGTGCTGCTCAGCCTGGCCGCGGCCCTGGCCCTGGCGGCCGGGGCGATTCTGCCCCGGTTTCGCCGCCGGCCCCTCGCCGGGGGATGATTCGGCCGCTCCATCGGCGGATGCCCGTGAATCCAACGTACAACGAGACGTTCACCCAGAGGGGGATTATTCTTCCCGCTCCCACCGCCGCCGCAGCCAGCCGCCGGCGTCGCGCAACGGTTCAACAAAGGCGGTCACATCAAAATGGTCCACACCCGGGACTTCCCGGAATTCCACCGAGACCCCGCGCCGGCGCAGTTCCTCGACGAAACCCCGGATCTTGTGGATGGTCAGCAGCTTGTCCGCCGTACTGTGGATGACATACAGGGGAATGTCCCGAATCTGTTGCACCGTGGCTGCATTCGTCCCGCTGGCCATGGGAATGGCGGCACAAAACAGGCCGGGGTGCCGGGCGGCTAGATACCAGGTGCCGATGCCGCCCAGACTGTAACCGGTGAGGATGATTTTTTCGCTATCGACAGCGTAAGCCGCCCGGACGTCCGTGATGAGTTCCAGTACGGCCGCTTCGCTGACCGGATCGTTCCAGCGATCGGTGGGACAGTCCGGTGCCACCATTACGGCGTTGAGCGAGCGCAGACCGGGTTCCACCAGTTCCCGTAACATGCCGCCGCCGAAGAAGGGTGTTACCGGACCGCGGTAGTGCAGCGCCACGACCAGGGGCGCCGGACGGTCCGGCGAATATCCCTCGGGCACCGACAGGGTCACGGGCAGGGACGGCCCCTCCACCCGCTCCAACAACAGGGTATATATCCCTGGTTTCTCCTTTACGGGCACTTTGGCCGGCACGGCTACCGTCAGGCTACCCAACAGCAAACCCGTCAACAACACCAAAAAATCGTTGCGCATGGTCTTCACTCCACATCTGGACGCAGGCTATGATCCGCCGGACCGACCGGGCACCAGTGACTCCTTTTCAGTTTCCTCCAGCCGCCGGCGCAGTTCCTCGGCTCTTTCGCGCCACTGCACCGCCGCCCGGGTCTCCCCGATCCGGTAAAGGGCGCCGGCATACAGGCCGTACACCTGTACCAGCAACCGGGCCAGACGTCGCTCGTCGCCGGTCAGCCGGGCCACCGCCGCCCGATCCAGCGCGGAATGGTCCGGCACGCCGGACAACGACTCGGCGAGGATACGGGCGCAGGCCGCCCAGTCGGCCCGTGCTTGCGCCGCCTCGTAGCGTGGAATGGTATGCACCGCGTACGCCACCAGGTGGTCGCCAGGCCGGATGAGGGGTTTATTCAGCGGACGGTATACCCAGGCGCCCATGAGGATAACGGCCAGGAGCAGGATCAGCGCCGGCCGGAAGCGGCATGCGGCCAGCCAGCGGGCCAGCTGCACCAGTGCCAGTGCGGCGAAGGGGATGAGCGCCGCCGCCAGGGGGATGCGGAATCGGGCGATGACATAGGTGGCCATCATACCCAGCAGGTGCATGCCGGCCAGCAGATACAGCCAGTGCCGTCCGCCATTTTTCCGTGCCGCCAGAAATATCCCGGCCAGCGCCAGGGGGGCAAGCAGTCCGAAGGAAACGGGCAAGCCGCGCAGCACAGAAGAGTGCAATTGGAAATAATAGAAATTACAGTTGTTGGGATATTCGAACCAGGTCCAGAGGGTGAGCCACTTGGACGCCAGCAGTCGCAGATAGCTGATCGGCCCGTCGTGGGTGGCCAGCGTTTCCGCCACCGCCGGCAGAAAACGGCCGCCGCTACGGTGCAGGATGGTCGGCGTATGGGCCACGGAAAACGTGAAGCCCTCGCCCGGACGGTGGCTGGCGACGTTGGCCTCCACAAAGGTGATGGTGTTGACGGCCGACAATTGGCCGATCGGGGCACCCACCGCCAGGTTCCGGGCCACCACCCCCAGCAGGGGCAGCCCCAGCCCCAGCAGGACGGCCGCCGCCGTTCGCAGCGCCGTTCGCCAGCCGAAGGGACGATGGCTGAGGGTGGCCGCCAACACGCCCAGGGCCAGCAACAAAAAGATGCTCTTCAGCAGGACGGCCAGTCCCAGGGCGGCACCCACCCCGAACCAGCGGCCGGGTGACGTCCGGTTCTGGTTGGCCAGAAGCAGCCAGACCAGGAACAGGCCGGTCCAGGTGATGATGGCGGTCCGCAACAGGGTAAATTCGCTGAATATGAGCGGACCATAACCGACAGCCAGCACACCGGCCACCAGGGCGACCCGGTCACTCCACAACCGGCGGGATATCTCGAACAGCAGGAAAACGCCGCCGATGCCCAACAGACTCTGCCAGAGAAACACCCAGCGGACATCATCGCCCAGCAGACCGGTGGTGAGGGCGATCAGATAGGGGTAGAGCGGCTCCTGGTGAAAGCCCTTGCCGCCGTACCATCGGTTCCATAATGCCTGCTCGACCGCCCGATCATCGCCGGGGAAATTCGCCCTCGCTTCCGGATAGCCGGCAAAATATGCGGCGGCGATTTGGCGGTGCCATTCATGCAAAGGATGCAGGCTGCGGTCCGTCAGCCAGTCACCGGCGGTGATCGCACGGGCCCACTGGCGGAAAAAATGCATGTCCGTCAGCTCAAAGCGATCCATGCCCAGGCACGGACCGCCGTTTAGCTCCACAAAGACGCCCAGACGGAGCAAGCAGGCCGCCGTCAGCAGGACGGCCAGGATCAGTGGGCGCCGCCGCGCCAGCCAGCCGTCAAGCCCCTTCGGCACAGGCCGTCCGGATAACGATGGCCGGCCGAGGGAGATGGATCTTTCCGGCACAATAATCACCACCATCGCAGAATGAAAGACAACACCGTCACCTATTTCCTAGCAATCCGGGAGTCTCTGTCAAGAGATTTTTCGCCGAATACACCTCCGGCCGGCACAGGCGATTCTAACCATCGACGCGGTTTTCTGCGCCGCCATCGACCGCGGACCCCACGGGGAGCCTCACCCACCGGACGCAACGCCATCCTTACCCCCGCGCAACTGCGCCGAAAAAAATAGTCGCGCAGCACGCGAAAGGGCCATTCAAAGAAAACAGCCGGATTACCGGATGCTCCGGCTTCGCCTCGCCGCCCGGATAATGCCAGACAAGCCATCCCCAGGCCGCAAGAGAATACGGGTAAACAGACGATCTCCACACCAGCGCGGAATGATCGGCCCGTACAGGGCACTCCAGCATCGTCCCACACCTTCTCCCCACTGACAAGGCGGAAGAGGTCGGCGGGCGATTATGGGAGGGAATGCAATTCTTTTTATAGCATTTTCGCCATTCCACATTACTGGTTGAAATGAAAGGGGAACACCCTCGCCCGCCGGCCCCCGGGGGTCGGCGGAACAGGTCAGGCGCGTGTGATAAAATAGCGGCTCAGGGGAATTCCTTGAAGGGGGCGAAAAGAATCCGACGGCGGCATCAGCACCGGGCGGGCGTATCCGTGTCCTGGCGGCCCAGGTCCTTCGGTCCCGAATCGTTCTCGTCATCCAGGCGGCTTTCGATTTGGGCGATCATGTGACGGGCGTTCTCATTGTGCGGATTCAGATCGAGGGAGCGGCGATAATACCGGGCCGCCAAACGATACTCCTCGTTGCGCAAGCAGGCCTGGGCCAGGTCGTCCCAGGCAATCCATGAATCGGGAAAGGCGATGACATTGGCGCGGAAGATACTCATGTCTGTTCTCGTCTCCGACGTTTCGATCGGCTTCCCAGCGCTGCGGAACTCGTTCACTTTATTTGGATGCGAAACCGGTCGTGATCGTTCAGCGCTCCCGCCCGGTTCATCCACCGCTATCGATTCCATCTAACTTACGCATATTGAATACATTGCCCGCGAAATAGAAGGCTTGACGACGCCGGAGGCGCGGTTTCCAGAAATGGCGAAGTGACCGGCGGCCGGAAACACGGATCAACGGTCTCGCTCCTGGATCAATCGGGGATTTCGCCGTCGGTATCCTCTCCTGAGTGGCGGCGGCGCCAGCGGGCCAGCAGCAGGGATCCCACTGTCGGCGGCAACAGGCGCAAACCCAGCCGGGGGAAACTTTTGGCAGGCGGCCGGAAGGCGGGATTTTCGACCAGGCGAATGGCGGCAGGCGGACAAACATCGACGCACAATCCGCAACCGATACAGGCCTCCGCATGGTAGCCGTGCCGCCCGTCTGTCCGCACATGGGCGTGGGTGTTACACACCGCCACACACCGCCCGCAATGGGTGCACCGGTCGTCATCCACCGCAGCGACAAACGGGGAAGGGGCCAGGTAATTACGGCCGCCGTAGTTATTGACGCTGCGCACCAGGTAGCAGCAACAATCGCAACAGGTGCAAATAGCATTGGGATTCCCGGCCCCCACATTGCCCGTCATGAGCACCAGATTCCGGGCCCAGCGCTCTTCCACGACGACGCGCATTTCGGCGCGGGTAACCTGTCGACCGTTGCCACGCCGGGCGATGTCCACCGCGAACTCGCCGAAAACGAGGCAGCCGTCCTCCGGCCTGGCCCGGCGGCAGTCCCGGCCGTTGAAATGCATCGCCTGGCGGCACTGGCACACATTCAGCACGCCGAAATGCTCATGCCGGTCCAGCATGGCGGAAATGAACGTGTCGTCCACGACCCGGCTTCGGGAATCCACCGCCCGATCCACCGGGATATTGCGCACCAGGGGGACCTTTTTCTGAAGGTAATCGCCGAAATAGCCGCTTTCGAACACTTCGTCCAGCAGGCGTGCGAAGCGGCGGTGCCAGGGCGAGTCCACCCCGGTCATGAGCATGTGTTCGAATATGCCGGGCAGGAGCGGCAGCAGGGCATAGCCCCGTCGGCCGCCGACGATGATGCGCCGTCGGGCCAGGGAGCGGAGCAGCGGTTGGATCTCCTCCGCCGACCGGCCCGCGCGGCGAGCGATGCCGGCCAGGGAGCGAGGCCGGTAAAATGGGACATGGCGCAACACCGCGGCCTCCACCGGTGTGAAAAGATGATCGATGAGCCTTGCCAGTGCCTCGCCCAGTCGCGGCCCCAGGTGGCTAACGGCGCTGTAACGGCGGGCCAGGTCTTGCTGGTCGGAATCCGGCGGTGATGTCGGGGCGGAATCTTTCATGCCACGGTCATTATCGTTGAAAACCGCGCGAAGTGCAAACCGGAACAGGGAATTTACCCCGCTTTCACCGGGGGCTTTTTCAGGGAAACGCCCGATTCGATCATCTGCAGCATCTTGGCGGCGTTGTCATTTTGCGGATTGAGTTTGAGGGACATCTGGTAATAGCGGGCCGCCGTTTTTCGGTCGCCCATGAGGAGGTAGGCCTCGCCCAGGCTATCATAAGCGTTGGATGATTCTGGAAATGCCTGGATGTTCAGTAAAAATACTTCGATGGCCTTTTCGAATTCCCCCTCATTCAGCAGCGCATACCCCTTGGCATTGACCAGTTCATGAATGGTTTTCCGGCCGCTGATCCGCTTGATCTCATTCTCGGCGATACGGTTGACGGGGTACGAGGCCTTTTTCGCCGCCATAGCCAGCAGGGACTTGACCCGCCGCTCATCCCGGTTCAGCTGAAGGTCGATGGCCGCCTGGCGGGCGTTCTCATCGGGATGGACCAGGGCATGTTTCACCACATAATCCATATATTTCCAGTGAACATGCTGCAGACTCAGGACCGCCTGTTGACGGGCCGACGCTTCATCCGCCGTCAGGTTGGAGATATAGAGGGGGATTTTCTGGGGGTCCACATCCAGGACCTTCAGCGGAGGAAACAGGCTTTCCGGATACCACAAGCCAAAAGCGGCCAGCGGCAATGTACACCCCAAAATCAGCAAACCGGCCGTCGCCGCGTAGAGGCGTACCCGGGAACGACGGATGATATGCGGATCAAGGATGCAGAGGAGACGGTCCTTGAGACTCGAACCCTGGGACAACACGGCTGCCGCCCACAGGGACCGGCGCCGGTTGCCCAGATCGGCCGCCACCGCCATCAATTCGGCGGCATAAGCCGAGGGCCGCGTACCGGCATTCAGTACCGCATCGTCACAGGCCCGTTCGCGTTCCACCCGCAAGCGATTGATCCCCAGCCACACCAGGGGATGAAACCAGTAGAGGGTTACGGCAGCCTGAACGAGGGTTTCCACGAACATGTCCCGGCGCTGAATATGGGCCAGCTCATGGCTCAGTACCATGCGGCGCCGTGGCAGCGCCCAGTCCTGGGCGCCCGCCGGCAGAATGATCACCGGCCGGTAGATGCCCACGGTGATGGCCGTCTTTATCTGGCGGCTGATGACCACCCGGATCCGTCGATCCAGCCCGAATTCTCTGCCGATCTGCCGCACCCGCTCATACCAGGCGTTGTCTGCCGGGCAAGACCGCCGCACCAGCCGGCGTAAGCCCAGCCAGCCCGCGGCCAGCCAAAGGAGATAGAGAACACTGCCGCCGAACCAGATCACCAGCACGCCTTTTATCCAAACGGCGGCCCCGTGGCCGGGCACCAGGGCGCGCAGGTCATCGATGAGCCTGTCCAGGGATACGGCGGCGTCCTCCCCGTTATAGCTGTGATTCATCCGCTGGACCAGGCGGCTGAACTCCAGGCCATCGCCGCCCAGATCCGGTTCCGGCAACAGCGCCAGATTCCAGGCCGGCAGAACCGCCGAGCCCGCGGCCAGCAGGACGGCCACCAGCAGGGCAAAGGTCCAGACGAAATTGCGGTCCGCCGCGGCGTACCGGCGGCGCATCAGGGCGGTGACCAGACCGGCGGCGGCCATCACCAGTCCGCTCTTGATGCTGATATCCATCAGATACTTGAACCAGAAAACCCAGTCAAGTGCGGGGGTGGCGGCCGTCGGCAGCAACAACATGGTTACCGTCCCTCCTCCCTGGACTGCTGAATCAGGTCGAGGATCATCCGCCGCTCCTCTTCGGACAGACTGGCTTCCGACTGCTTGAGGATGGAAATCACCGCCCGGGCCTCCGAGCCCTTAAACAGGGTATTCATGAGATGTTCCAGCGCCAGATTGCGTGCTTGCTCCACCGGTATGGTGGGGGTGTAGTAAAACTTGCCCTTGAACCGGTCATGCTGCAGATAGCCTTTCTCCTCCAGCACACCGAGCAGGGAACGGACGGTGGCGTTCACCGGGGCACCCGGCAGATTGTTCACCACATCCACCGCCGTGGCCCGGCCCAGTTTATAGATGATGTCCATGATCTGCCGTTCGCGGCGGGTCAGATCGGTAATACGGGGCTTTTTGGCCATTTGTATCCTTCCTCAGATCCACTGTCCGTGGGATTTTTCATTTTGTGTATTTTTTAACATGCGTGTATTTTAGCATCGTCCGAAAACAGAATCCACCAGCATGAGCATATCTGCCGCATTTAGGTGGATGGACCCGGCGGCATGTACCCTTTTTACGATGAAATTCGCCGGAATGTTCGGGGAAAGGCCGCCTAAACAAGGAACAGCATGCTGTGCCGGCCGGGCATCCCATGCACCGGACCCGGGGACCGACGCTTGATTGGGGGTGGATGACCACTCCCTCTTCCATCGGCGACCGAGTTCGGCTATGATAAGATGAATGTCAATCGAGCGGGAGTGGATATGCCGAGCAAACGTACTCCATGGAACAGTCTGCTGCCGGTGATGATCGTGGCGGTGGTCATCCCTTTCGCGCTGGCGACACCGGCTGCTGGTGATGAGGATATTTTTCGGGAGCTGGACGGCCAGATTACGGCCGTCCGGGCGCAACTGGCGGAACAGCCTGAAAACACAGGGATGCTGGGCCAGCTGGGACTGCTGCTAGCCAAGAGCGGCCGCTTCGAGGAGGCGATCAACGTGTTCCGTCGCGTCCGGGAACTGGACCCCCCATCACCGCCGGCCCTGGCCGCCTTGGCCGAGCTACACCGCCGTCGCTGCCATTTCGAGGCGTCGCAACAGTTGCTGAACCAGGCGCTGGCACTGGCCCCGGCGGAGCCGGTCCTGAAAATCCTGGCCGCCCGGCTGGCCATGGACCGGATGGATTTTCCCCAGGCCCGGGCCGTTCTGACCGACTTCCCCGCCGACCATCCCCAACGAGCCACCGCCCTGGCCCAGCTGGCGGAAATCGCCTTTACCACCTATGATTACGATCGCGCCGCACAACGGGTGGAGGACTGTCTTGCCGTAGATCCGGCCAACAGTCGGGCCTATCTGATCAAGTCCCTGCTGCACCGCTCCCGCCAGGAAAACGACGGCTGGATCGCCGCCGGCCGCCGGGCGGTGGAACTGGATCCCTATGACGATGCGGCCAGAGCCAATCTGGCCAATATCCTCATGCGAGGGCAGCGTCAGATGGAGGAGGGCTACGCCCAGGCGGAAATTGCCCTTCGCCTCAATCCCTATTGCCGTGACGCCCACTACTTCATCGGTACCGGCTGGACACCCTACGATTACAAAGACCAGCCGCTGCCGGAGGATGACACCGTGGGCGAACTCCTGCGCAGCCTGCTGGCCGAGGGCGAGACGGCGCTTCAAGGCCGTGATTTTGTCACTGCCGAGGCGGCGTTCATTCAGGCGCTGGTGCTGATGCCCGACCATCTTTCGGCCATGATGGGCCAAGCCACGGTGTTGTATCAGCAGCAGCGGTATCGGGATGCGCTCCGCCTGTTTTTCCGGATGCTGACCCTTAACCCTCACTACGGGCTGGCCCATTATGGTGTGGCCCAATGCCTGTTGCGCATCCGCGACCGCCACAATACTCACCTGGCGGAAATGGAGCAGGAGTTCGTCGCCCTGGACGCCCCCGAGCCGCCGTATTTACGCGATGTGTTCATCAATTACGACGGCCTGGATGCCGACCTGCAGAAGATCATCCGCATCTCAGTGCAACACCTGAAATCCTTTTTCCCAGCGCTCCAGATCGCCGGCGCCACCTTTTATCTCAAACCGTTTCATCACTGGCTGTGGCAGGCTCCCCACAATGGCGGCCTGCGCGGGCAACGCACCTTCGACCTGCGCCTGTGGGACGATGTCAAGGGGAACGGCGGATTTCACGCCACCAGCGGCGCCGACTGGGAGCGGGATGTCAAATACCGCCGGTTCAACGTACTGGCCCATGAATTTGCGCACCAGGTCCATCCTTTTCTCCCCCGCGCCCAGCGTCAGGAAATGCGCCGGCTGTTTCTGAAAGCCAAACGCGAGCGGCGCACCATGGATTTCTACGCCGACTTCAACGAGTGGGAATATTTCGCCGTCGGCTACGAAGCTTATGTCTCTCCGGAAAAATTGCCCGGCCAGCGCCTGGTGTATTCCCATACCCGCCGAGAACTACAGAAGAAGGATCCGGACCTGTATCGCTTCATCGAGGGCCTGGGTGAGCTTCCGGATTACCGCGAAAGCGAAATTCTGGCCGTGATAACCAAGGGCCGGCGAACCATCGACAAGGAACAAGCGGCGGAGCATCTGGCCTACCTGGATCAGGCCTTGACCGATTATGGCCCACATCCGCTGCTCCTGCAGGCCAAGGGCGATGTTTACCGCCGCCAAGAGGACCTCTCGGCGGCCATGGCCATTCACCGACAGATGATGGAACAGTTTCCCGAAAATACCAGCGGATACCTGGAATTGGCCGAGGATTATCGCTTCTCGGGAGACGCCGGTCGGGGGGCGGCCCTCCTCGCCGCCCAGGTTCAGGAGCAGCCCGCGGCGGTGGAGCTGTGGGTGGCCCTGGCCGATCTGGCCTGGCAGACCGGCGACCTGCAACAAATGGAATCGGCCGTCCATCAGGCCCTCGAACTGGATCCGTATCCGGACACCTACGCCGCCGTCAATCCCTATCACCTGCAGGCCAGGGGTTTCATGGCCCGGGAGCAATGGTCCGCCGCCATCAAACCTCTGCGTTTCAGTTTGGAAAATCTGGACATGAACGATCCGCCGGCCCTGGCTGATCTGGCACTCGTCTATTTCATGGAAGGTCGCAGCGAAGAGGCGAACACCGGCCTGGACCAGGCCCGGCAACTGGCCGCCGATGATCCACATGTCCGGGAAATACATGCCCGCCTGCTGGCTATGGAAGGTCGCCAGGGCGAGGCGACATCCATCCTACAGGAACTGGCTGAGGCGGAAGAAATGAATCTCTCGGCGGTGGTTCGGCTGGCCGGTTGGCGTTTGACCGATGACCTTGACGCAGCGGCCGCTCTGCTCCAGCGAGCAGGCGATTACATCCGTTCTTCGGAAGGCCGGGCCGTTGTGGATGCATGGGGCATCTCGAGCTGGCATTTCGGCCGGGGAATGCTGGCCGAAAAACAGAAAAAGACGGCCGACGCCATCGCCGCGTACCGGGAAGCCTGGGATGTTTTTCCTCACCATTACGCTGCGGCAGCGGCCCTGCTCCGATTGTTGAAACGGGGTGACGATCAGGAAGCGGCTCGCGATGTCTGCCAGCGTTTATTGGACCTGGACCCACCGGAGAAATACCGGGAACAGTGTGCGACGTTACCCCGGCCCCCAAGATAGGTGATCCCTCGCTGACGATGAGGAAAAGGACGTGGACTTCACAACATACGACGTGATGATGTTCGATTGCTACGGCACCATCATCGACTGGGAAACGGGTCTCACCCAATTCCTGGAACCCATTCTGCGACGGTACGGGGTGAAGCTGAACCGCGAGGAGATGCTGGCGCATTACGGCCGGCTGGAAACCCGCGTTGAGGCGGGCCCGTTCACACGTTACACCCATGTCCTGCGGCAGGTGCTGGCCGCCTTCGGCCGGGAATTCGGCTTCGCGCCGCGGGCCGCCGACCTGGCCACCTTTGCCCGCTGTGTGGGCAAATGGCCCCCGTTCCCGGACTCGCGATCGGCCTTGCTGGCATTGCAGACCCGCTATCGTTTGGCCATTCTGTCCAATGTGGATGACGACCTGTTCGCCCAAACCGCCGCCGGCCTGGGTGTCACCTTCGATCACGTCTTTACCGCCCAGCAGGTGAGGGCCTATAAACCGGACCGGCGCACGTTCCACTATGCCTTGCAGCAGTTGCGCATCCCCCCCGACCGGATCTTGCATGTCGCCCAGAGCCTGTTTCACGACATCGCCCCGGCCTGCGAACTGGGGCTGGCGACAGTCTGGATCAATCGCCGGCAGGGACAACCGGGCAGCGGTGCCACCCCGCCGGCCCAGGCCCGCCCCGACCTGGAGCTGCCCGATCTGCAGTCCCTGGCCCGGGCGGCCGGAATCGGGAACCCATGAGTCCGTCGCGCCGGCCGTCACCCCCTCCGGCGGCAGAGGCCGCCAAACTTCACAACCCGACAATGGGAGCACGGCATGAAGATCGAATTTAGCGAAAAAGAGTACCGGCTGCTGTTGGAAGTCTTCGAAATGGCCCATTGGGTCATGCATGGCTTCAAGACGGACGAACCCGAAGAAACGCGCCCCTTTCGGGAGCTGGAAGAGAAAATCTACCGCCTGGCCACACATTTCGGCTGCGATCATCTGGTGGAGTTCGATGCCGAAGCCAATCGTCATTTCCCGACCCGGGAGTTTGAAGACACCAGCCTGGCCCAGGGTTTCATCGATGAATTCAGCAACGACTGCTTCTGGGACGAACTCATCCACAATCTGGTGCAACGGGATCTCATCCGCCAGCTGGGCGAGGATAAGTATTACGCCATGAATGCGGAGGATCGGGGCCTTCTGGAACAACCCCTATATGAACACTACCACGAAGAGTTCCGCCAGAACGGCCTGAACCGTCTGGATATTCTAACCATGCACTGACCCGACCGGCCTCTGTGCCTGCGCCACCGTCAGCCGAACGCCTTGTAAAATCATGAAACATATGCCCTGTTATCCGCGTATCGGGCTACATCGTCTGTCGGCCGACTCCGCTGCGTCCATACACCGGATGGGGGATGAACCCATCCGGTCCCGTCTGAATCCAATTTGGGGTATGCCGCATGAAAAGTACCCGCCGGTTGTCATTTTTCGTTTCATTCCGGCCACCATCGGCGTTACAATGACTCCCCGGGTACCGTGGATCAAGTTCTATCAATGGTGAATGGCTATGAGTGTCAATTTCACAAAAAAAGATTTTTTAACGCTGCTTGAAATCATGAGGTTGGCGCGACCGGCCCTCCGCTTTTGGAGGTCGGATGACCAAAAGATCAGCAAATTCCGTGAGTTCGAGCAGAAAATCATTGCCTGGGCCAAAGAATTCAACTGTATCGACCGCTTCCGTTTCGATACCAAAAAAATGCGTTATCTGCTCCCGTTCGATGAGGAGGAGACGGCTCTGCCCAATGGGATCATCGAAGAAACGGAACGGGACATCCTGCCCAAGATTTCCCCGGCGCACGTGTAATCCCATCGCCGGATTGCCTCTGCGATCACTGCTTCCGGCAAGTACGATAGCGGCCCGGTAACCATCCCGCACCGAATCTCCTGCTATGATCCCCCGCTCCGCAAAACAGGAGCGGGTAAACGCTGCCCGGGTCTGGGTGCACGTCCGGCCGCAGGGCCTTCGGCCGGGCGTGCCGGATAGGGCAGTCGTACGCCCGAGGAGGTTCAGCCATGAAAAACGTGTTTATCATTCCTTTGCTCGGCCTGGTCCTGACCGGTGTCTTTCCCGCCGGGGACAGCGTCCGGGTGGCTACCCTGCCGCCGGTGGTGGTCAAGACCGTCCCCGCCGCCGGCGACACGGCCGTGGATCCCGGCCTGACGGAAATCCGCGTCACGTTC
>JAFGRT010000195.1 GCA_016935015.1 Acidobacteriota bacterium
GTACTCGAGCTGTTCGGGGAAACGATCCGGATCGCCGGCGGCCTGGAACGCCTCGCCGGCCAGCAACGCCGAGGCAGTGTGATGACCGTGACCGCCCCCGCTGACCGGAAATCGGGTGATGATGACGTCGGGCCGGAATTTCCGGATGACCCAGACCACATCGGCCAGGATTTGCTCTTTGCCCCAGACAGCCAAGCTTTCCGCGGCCGACTTGGAGTAGCCGAAATCCACCGCCCGGGTGAAATATTGCCGCGCCCCGTCGAGACGGCGCGCCGCCATCAGCTCCTGGGTGCGTAGCACCGCCAGTTCCGCGTCACGTTCGTCGCCGATGAGATTCTGCCCCCCGCCGCCGCGGGTCAGCGACAGGTATGCGGTGTCGTAGTGCCGTCCCTGTGCGAAATAGGCCAACACGCTGGTATTTTCATCGTCGGGATGGGCGGCTACGTACAGGACACTGCCCAACACCTGCAGTCTGTCCAGGGCCAGGTAGAGCCCGGCGGCGTCGGGAGGTGCCGCCGGACCGCCGCCGGTCGGTTGAACAGCCGCCATGCTGACCGTGCTGTACAGGAAGGGAAGAAGGATCATGGCCAAACGGGTCATCATGAATGGGTCTCCTGCCGGGAGCATAGGGTGTTTGCCCGTCGCGGTCGTAGGTTCCGGTCCGCGGCGGTCGGATGGATGGTCAACGTAACAACAGATGCACGCACGGCGGCATTGGATGCTGAAGAGGGTCGCCGATGCGCCGGTGCGAACCATTCCTCATCCGGTCCGCTGGGCGTGGGGAATGTGATGCGGGTCACGGAAAGCCGACCAAAAGACCGTCTGGACGGCAGATGTCACCGAAAATATTGGATTTTCCTGCTTTGGCTGAGTACAATAATAGTGGTTCAGACACCACACAACCGATGGACGGACAATGGTCGGCATCCGCCTTGTGCTCGTGCTCATCCCTTATGTCTGCCTCATGGGGCAGGCTTGGCCGGACATCCGCTCGGAGATCGGGATCCCTTTCATCCAGAATTTTACCCCCCAGGTCTACCGAGGCTCCGCCCAGAACTGGTCCATCGTACAGGATCCGCGGGGGGTGATGTATTTTGGCAACGGGGACGAAGGCGTTCTGGAGTACGACGGTTCTTCCTGGCGTTTCATCAAGATTCCCAACCAATCGACGGTGCGGGCGCTGGCCATCGGGGATGACGGCATCATCTACGTCGGTGCCGTGGGAGAGTTCGGACTCCTGGAGCCCGGCGACAAAGGCGAATTGCGGTACGTCTCGCTGGTGCACCTTGTTCCGGAAAAGGATCGGTCCTTTACGGATGTGTGGGCCGTGCACGCAACGCCGCAAGGAATCTATTTCTACACCGACACCGTACTGCTGCGGTTGCACGGCAGCACCGTCCGGACATGGTATCCGTGCCGGAACTCCTTTTTTCTCAGTTTTTATGTCCATCAGCGACTCTATGTGCATGAGACGGGTGCCGGCCTCTTCGTCATGGTCGATGACCGGTTGCAGCCGGTGTCGGGGAGTGAGCGCCTGGCCGATGACCGGCTGTACATGATGCTGCCGCTCAGCCAGGGACGGATTCTCGTCGGCACCCGGCAGCGCGGTCTGCTGGTGTATGACCCTGTCGCCGGCTTCATGCCGGCCGGGGACATCCTGCCCCAGCTCTCGCCTCAGACGAACGGCTTCCTGCGTCGAAACCAGATCTACACCGGTCGGGTTCTGGCGAACGGCACGTTCGCCATTGCCACCCTGCAGGCGGGCGTGGTCATCCTGTCACGGGAGGGTGAGGAGCTGCAGCACATCAGCGTCGATGGTGGCCTGGTGGATGACAGTGTCTATTCCCTGTGTGTGGATCACCAGAACGGGTTGTGGCTGGGCACCAGTTGCGGCATCGCCCGGGTGGAGCTCCATTCTCCCTTGACGGTCTGGAATGAAACCAAGGGACTGAAACGCACCGTCACCGATGTGTTGCGGGTGGAGGATGATCTGTACATCTGCAGTTTTGCCGGCGTGTACCGTCTGCGGGGACAGAACCTGACGCCTGTCCAGGGCATTCTGGAGCAGAGCTGGAGCCTGGTGAATTTTCCACTGCCGGGCGGAAAGGGGACGCATCTGCTGCTTTGCGGCACCAACGATGGGCTTTTCCACATCGTCGATGATCGGGCGGAACGGGTGCGCGAGGGGCGAGCCTGTTTTTTCATGCTGCCGTCGCGGGTTTTCCCCGGCCGTCTTTACCTGGGGATGGATGACGGTCTCCGGGTCATGCGTTACGACGAGCGACGGCGGACATGGGTCGGGGAGCCGGATGTTCCGGGGACAGGTTTCGAAATCCGCAGCATCGGTGAGGATCTCGCCGGCCATCTCTGGCTGGGGACCGCCTTGGAAGGCGTGATCCGGGTGGAATTCCGGGCCGGGGGCGATCCGGCATCCGCCGTTGCTACGCGCTACGGCACGGCCGATGGGTTGGCCGGCACCAACTACATTCGGGTGGCATGGTTGGACGACCACTGGCTCTTTTGTACCTCCGGCGGTGTGTACCGGTTCGATCCATCGACCGGGACGTTTATACGGGATCCCTTTTTTCAGCAGCAGCTGAAGGAAGCCGGGCGGGAGATCTCCCAGGTGGTGCGGGACGACCGCGGTAACATCTGGCTCACGGCCACCAGCAACCGGGAATATCCCATCGGTTTCCTGCAGCCGGTGGGCGACGGCACCTGGCAGTGGCGGGATGCGCCTTTCCGCCGGATACCGGAAATGGCCATTACGGTCGTTCGCCCCGATCGGGACGGCATCGTCTGGATCGGCGGCACCGAGGCCCTGTTCCGCTACGACCGCAAGGCTGCCGGTGACTTCGACCAGCCGTTCGCCGCCCTCATCCGGCTGGTCCGGCTGGGCGAGGAAGACACCCTGTTCTGCGGCACCCATTACCATACCGGTGATGAACGTTTTGCCCCGGGACGACGGGCCACGGTACAACCGCCGCCCGGTGAGCTGCGGCCGACACTCGACTATGTCAAGCAGCGCAGCATCGTCTTCGAATTCAGCGCGCCCGCCTATAACAGGCAATCCGGCAATCTCTTCTCCGTCATCCTGGACGGCTATGACGATCACTGGTCCGAGTGGTCGGCGGAAACCAAAAAAGAATACACCAACCTGATGGAAGGCGAATATGTCTTCCGTGTCAAGGCCCGTGACATCTATGGGCTGGAGAGCTCGGAGGCCCGGTATTCTTTCGTCATCCTGCCGCCTTGGCACCGGACCTGGTGGGCGTACGTCGTCTACAGCCTTCTCTTCTGCCTGGTGGTCTATACCTTGGTCAACTGGCGCTCCCGGCGGCTGGAGAAGGAAAAGCGGATCCTTGAGCTGATGGTGGAGGACCGGACGTTTGAACTGCGCCAGAAACGGGACTACCTGGAGCGGATCGACACCATCGTGAAGACGATCAATTTCGAGGTGGATTTCGCCGATCTCCTGGCCTCGGTGCTGAAGCGGACGTTCGTGGTCCAGGGTATCCATCAGGCCTCGGTCCTCGTGTACGACCAGGCCACCGACACCTTCCGCTTTCGGGCCGCTTTCGGTTACGATGTCAACCGCTTGGCGCACCTCCGCCTGCGGCCGGCGGAGCTGCTGGAGCGGTACATCGCCGATTCCCGCGAGGTGCTGACCGACATCTTCCTGGCCAAAAACATCCGGGCACGGCCCCTGGGCAAGCAACTGGAGCATCTCGGCGTGCCGGAGAGCATGCTGGTTCTGTGCATCCGCGGTGAGGACCGGGTGGTCGGTTATCTCGTCTTCGAAAACATGAAGGACGAAAAGGCGTTTGACAACCAGAACATCCGCCTGCTGGAAGGACTGAAGGAGCATATTGCGGCGGCGTTCATCAAGAGCAAGCTGCTGCTGGATCTGCAGACGGCCAATGCCCGGCTGCAGGAGGCCATGGAACGGGCGGAACAGGCGCGGCGGACAGCCGAAGCCGCCAGCAAGTCCAAAAGCGAGTTCCTGGCCCGGATGAGCCATGAAATTCGGACGCCGATGAACTCCATCCTCGGTTTCGCCGAGATGATGCTGGATACCCCCCTGAACGAGGAGCAGCGCGAGTACGCCCGCACCATCAACCAGAGCGGCGAACTGCTGCTGACCCTCATCAACGATATTCTGGATTTTTCCAAGGTCGAGGCCGGCCATCTCACCTTCGAGATGCTGGATTTCGATCCGGAAATCATCGCGTATGACGTCTGTGACTTGATGCTGCCCCGCTTGGGCACGAAATCCGTGGAAATGATCTGCCGCATCGGCGATGATGTGCCGGGTTTCGTCATGGGCGATCCGGGCCGTTTTCGCCAGGTGCTCATCAACCTCATGGGGAACGCCGTCAAGTTCACGGACCGCGGCGAGATCGAGTTGTCGCTGGAAACGGCCGGTGAGGAGGACGGGCGCATCCGCCTGCATGTCACCGTTCGCGATACGGGCATCGGAATCCCGGCCGATAAACTTCAGGCCATTTTCGAGGCGTTCCAGCAGGTGGACGGCTCCACCACCCGCCGCTACGGCGGCTCGGGGCTCGGATTGGCCATCTGCCAGCAGATCGCCCGCCTGATGGACGGGCACGTCTATGCCGAGAGCGAGCTGGGCCGCGGCAGTGTCTTCCATTTTCAGGCCCGGTTCCGCCAATCGCACAAGCGTCGGCCGCGTCGCATTGCCCCCGAGATACTGGCCGACCGAAAAGTGCTGATCGTGGACGATAACCGCAACAATCTGGAGGTGCTGGCCCATGTCCTGGAGCGGGCCGGCATGCGCGTCACGGCCCTGGACGACGGGGCGGCGGTGGTCCCGGCCCTGCAGAAGGCCCTGCAGGAGGGGGATCCTTTTGCCGTCGGCATTTTGGATATCCAGATGCCGGAGCTCAGCGGCGACGAGGTGGCCCGCCGGATCCGCAACCTGGAACCTCCCCTGGGTCAGCTGCCACTGCTGGCCTTCTCGTCGTCCACGGTACGCCGGGTCGGATTGTTCGAGGAAGTGGGTTTTGACGGCTACCTGCCCAAGCCCATCCACCGCCGCAAGCTGCTGGCCATGCTGCAGCGCATCCTGGGCGAACCGCGGCACCGGGCGCCGGACCAACCCCGCCCGGCCATCCTGACGCAACACTCACTGTTGACCGAAAGCGGCAAGGCCGTCTCCATCCTGCTGGCCGAGGACAACGTCATGAACCAGCGGCTGGCCGTCCGGATGCTGGAGAAAGCGGGTTACCAGCTGGACGTGGCGAGCAATGGTCAGGAGGCGGTGGACAAATACCTGGCGGATCCCGATGGTTACGACCTGATTTTCATGGATGTTCAGATGCCGGAGATGGACGGCAAGACGGCGACCCAGACCATCCGCCGCCAAGGCTATCATCACGTACCCATTATCGCCATGACCGCCGAATCCATGAAAGGCGACCGGGAGAGATGCCTGGCCGCCGGTATGAACGATTACATTTCCAAACCCATCAAGCGGGCCGCGGTCTTTCAGATGATCCGGAAATGGTCAGGTGCTTCCGGTGGGCAAGGGGAGGGGCCGGAAAATCCGTCCCACCAGTGACGGTTGGAGGACGTTCATGGCATTTGGGACCATGCTCTCCTCGATGAGGGTGATTCCTTCTTCCCGTTCCAGTCGTTTCCGACCCCGGCGGGTCATCCGGAAGCTGTTCCACCGGATGTTGGGGGTATGGCCGATTTCCAGGTTCACCACATCCATGCCGCGCCGCGCCGGATGGAGATGAATCCCCTGCGCGGCCAGACCCGGCCCGTCGATTCCGTACATCAGGAAACTGTTTCGGGGTGGCTTTCTTTGCCGATGATGCGGATGGTCATGTCGCCCATGTCCTCCAATAGGGTTTCATGGTTCCGGACCGCCGCATCCACCCGGCACGGCGCATCGGGCGTCAGGTCGACGACAGAGGTGATGCTCCCCGTCGGACCCAGCCGACGGGAGTGAAGATGGGTGGCGGGAACATGGTCCGGACCATCCGGGCGATGTCATCGTCAGCCGTGTCGTGGCCCGGCCGGTAGTAGAAGGACTCCGGACGGTCCGTCATCAGCTGGTGATCATGGAAATATTCCGGATGGCAACCGCCCCGGTTTCATGTGAACGCGTGAGCCATACAGCCGTGACGCAACGGCGCGGGTGGATAGCGGAACCGCTCCAGGCAGTGTTCGTCGGCGGGAGCGGGGAGGGCGCCGGCGGTAAGCGGCCGAAAGGGATCGATCGATTTCATCAGGCTGTGCTCGCCGGCGGGACGGGCGAAAGGGATGGTCGCCGGCATTCTCACGGGATGGCGAGGCGGGTCTCAAGATCAACGCCGGACCATTTTCCCTGCCTCAGGACGCGGACAGTTGCCAGTCATATCCCAGTAGGGCGACAGGCGTCGCAGATTGGCGACGATGTCCGGGAATACTTCGATGATCCGGTCGATGTCCTCGTCCGTGTTATAGCGGCTGAAACTGAACCGGATCGAGCCATGGACGGCGGAAAACGGGACTTTCATGGCCCGCAGCACATGCGACGGCTCCAGCGAGCCGGACGTGCAGGCCGAACCGCTGGAGGCGCAGATACCGTGGGAGCTCAGCTGATAGAGCATCCCCTCGCCTTCCACGAAGTGGATGGACATGTTGGATGTATTGGACAAGCGTTCGGCATTCCGGCCGTTGATCTGGAAGTAGGGAATTTTCTCGGCCATGGCGGCTTCCAGCCGGTCACGGAGCCGGCGGATATGGGCCTCGTCCTCGTCGTGCCGGGCGTAGGCTAGGTTCAGGGCGGCGGCCATGGCCACGATGAAGGCCACATTCTCCGTGCCCGCCCGGCGCCCGGATTCCTGATGCCCGCCGACCATGAACGGCTTGCAGCGGGTGCCGCGCCGGATGAACAGGCCGCCGATTCCCTTGGGGGCGTGAAACTTGTGCCCGGAAAACGAGACCAGGTCCACATGCCGGTAGTCCCCGGTGAGATCCATGGGGAGCTTCCCCACCGTCTGGGTGGCGTCGGTGTGAAAAACAATGGAGGGATCCGTTTCCTTGGTCAGGCGAGCCAGCTGGGCGATGGGAAGGATGACGCCGGTCTCGTTGTTGGCGTGCATGATGCTGACCAGCGCTGTGCGGGGGCCGAGGGCGCGGATGAAATCACCGACGTCCAGTTGTCCGTCGGCGTCTACCGGCAGGAAGGTGATCTCGTAGCCGCTGCGCTGCAGGTCCTTGCACACTTCCAGGACGGCCGGATGCTCCACGGACGTCGTGATGATGTGCCGGCGTTCCGGGTTGGCTTTCAGCACGCCGTGGATCGCCGTGTTGTTGCTCTCGGTGGCACAGGATGTGATGAGAATCTGCTTGGGGTCGATGTCGCCGAAATGAGAGGCGATATCCCGCCGGGCGTGGGCGAGGGCGTCCGCCGCCAGATGGGCCGGATCGTACATGGAGCTCGGGTTGAAGTAGGTATCCCGCAAAAAGGGGATCATCGCCTCCACCACTTCGGGGGCGACCCGGGTGGTGGCGTTGTTATCGGCGTAAATGACTCTGGAATTCATGCCCTTCCTCGCTCAGACCTGGATAACCTTGACCCGTTCATCCACCATGTCCTTGAGGGTTTTCTCCACCATCATCTTCAGGGTCATGGTGGCGCCGACGCAACCGGCACAGGCCCCGACCAGTCGGCAGTAAACGATGGCGTCCTTGATGTCGACGATTTCGATATCGCCGCCGTCCCGGTGAAGCATGGGGCGGATATAGTCATCCATGGCTTTTTCAATTTTTTTGGCGAACTGATACGGGGAGATGTCTTCCGTACTCTTGGCATGGGCGTTTTCGTGGACGTCCAGGGCGCCCGGGGATTCGGCGGGCTCCTTGCGGACCCAGATTTCATCCAGCAGGTCCTGCAGCCCCCCCGGCGTATGATGGCAGGACATGCAGGCGCCGCCCGCCTTGACGGCGTTGGTGATTTCGGGGATGGTCTTCAGGCCCAGTTCCCGGATCTTGCGCCGCAGATACGGTTCGCTGATGGAGAAACACTTGCACACGATACGGCCTTCTTCCTGATCTTCGGTGTGCATTTCCACGCCCAGGGCTTTCAGGTCCACGCCGCGTTTCTGGGCCCAGTTGAAAACGGCGGCCTCCAGGGCCTCGGCGCCCATGACCGAACAGTGGATTTTCTGTTCCGGAAGCCCTTCCAGATAATCCACGATATCCTTGTTGGTGATTTTCAGGGCGTCCAGCGGCGTATACCGGCCGTTCTCGATGAGGGCGCACAGGGCTTCCGAGGCGGCGATGGCCGAAGTGCAACCGAAGGTCAGGTAACGGGCCTCGGTAATAATATCCTGGGTGGGATCCGATGGGTGGCGTTCTACCCGGAAGGTAAACCGCATGGAGTCCCCGCAGGCGATGGAGCCGTGCTCACCGAGGCCGTCCGGGTCTTCCAGCTCACCCAGGTGGGTGCCGGGTTTCCCCTGGACGGCGTCCATGAACAGCTTGGTGGTCTTGTTGCTGTATTCCCAAGCCATGCTATCCTCCAAAAAGACGAGCCCTGTAACGGACTCATTGGATTAGATTATAAATACGGTGTGATGATTCAAGGTATGAGGACGTAACACCGTGTTCCGGCGGTCCCTGGACCGACGAGAAAGAATATCACACAAAAGGTCCGGAATACCACGAAAGATTGGTGACCCGCCCATGTGGTGAGCGACCCGGACCGGTGGTCCGTCGCGCGCTTGGTTCAGCCGCCCCCGGCGTTCGCGGAAACGGATACCCGCCACCATTCCGGGGGGCGGCGGCGGAATGAGTTGATTTCACTCGTACAAGCCGCTAGAATAGCCTTTCTTGACGAAACCGACACTGGAGGAGGCAAGGATGAACCTGGAACGTGTAATGGACTATATTCAGGCGAATGAGCAGTCCTTCGTCGATCAACTGGTGGATTTTTTGAAGATCCCCAGCATCAGCGCCCAGGCCAAGCACCGGCCCGACCTGGAGAAGGCTGCCGATTTCCTGGTCAAGGAATTCGATGGGCTGGGGCTGGCGGTGGAAAAAATCGAGACCGATGGCCATCCGCTGGTCTACGCCGAAACCGGCCAGGACCCGTCCCGTCCCACTCTGCTCGTCTATGGCCATTATGATGTGCAACCGGTGGATCCCCTGGAGCTTTGGAAAAATCCGCCTTTCGAGCCCAAGGTGGCGAACGGCGTCATCTACGCCCGGGGCAGCAGCGACGACAAGGGACAGCTTTACGCCCACATCAAGGCGCTGGAGGCCTACCTGCGCACCGACACGGCGCTGCCCGTCAATGTCAAGTTCATCATCGAGGGGGAAGAGGAGTGCGGCGGTCACAACGTCTATACCTATACCGAGCAGAATGCCGACAAGCTGGCCTGTGACGCCGTCATCATCAGCGACACCACCATGTTCGACGAGAACACGCCGGCCATCTGCTACAGCCTCAAGGGATTGTGTTTCATGGAGATTCGCGTCAAGGGCCCCGCCCAGGACCTCCACTCGGGCAGTTTCGGCGGCACGGTCCAGAATCCGGGCAATGCCGTGGCCACCATCGTCGCCAAACTCAAGGATTCCCGCGGCCGGGTGAAGATTCCCGGATTCTACGACGATGTGCTGTCCCTGGATTCGTCCGAACGCGCAGCCTTTGCCTCCCTCAAATACAGCGACCGCATCCTTCGCCGGGAAACCGGCGCGCCGCGGGCCTGGGGTGAGGCGGGATACACATCGCTGGAGCGCATGTGGGCCCGGCCCACATGCGACGTCAACGGCATCTGGGGCGGTTATTCCGGTGAAGGGGCCAAGACCATCATTCCGGCCACGGCCGGCGCCAAGGTCAGTATGCGCCTCGTGCCCAACCAGAAGCCGGCCGCAATCGCCGCCGCATTTGAAAAATACGTGCGCCGGATCGCGCCCAAGGGCGTGGAGGTGGAGGTGCTGAACCTGCACAACGCCGATCCGGTCCTGGTGCCGCGCGATTCGGCCATGATGCAGGCCGGGTTGCGGGCCCTGGAAAAAGGCTTCCAGCGCAAGCCGGTGTTCATCCGTGAAGGGGGCTCCATTCCAATCGTGGGGACCTTCCAGCAGGCGCTTCAGGCGCCGGTGTTGTTGCTGGGACTGGGATTGTCCACCGATAACATCCATTCCCCCAACGAGAAGTTTCACGTGGCGAATTTCGTCAACGGCATCCGGACGGCCGCCCACCTGCTGGTGGAGGCGACCAAGTAAACCGCTCCCGGGTGACGGCCATCGACCTGTCGCCGGGCCGATGGCCGTTATTGACCGGGCGGCATGGCCGGGCCGCCCGCCATGCGTCCGGCACACGCCCTTCGGTTGGCCGGTGATCCCGCCGTGTCACGCTGAAAACGGCCGCCGCACGTTTCGACGAGCGACCCGCCTTCACAGCCGGGTGCGGCGGCGGTGCTGGTTGGGCCTTCAGATGGACGGAAATCGGGAATGTCTGGGCGCGGTGAGTCCCCTGGCGCCCGGCGGCGGGCCATCATCAGCGGCAGACGCGGATGGGTAAATCCGCGAAGATAAAGCTCCCCCCTGTTCTGTTTTCAGAAATTCGACCGGTCGGGCAAATTTCTGACACAGGTTCGTGATATAATAATAAATTTTCGTTTCTGAACAGACTTCAGACGTGCCCGTCGATGACGGGCCCATGGCGGTTTGCCGGCGGCGCAGCCCTAGCGGTTCGTGTGTTCGAGCTGGCCGGTCAGCCGCAGGGCCAGGGCGTTGAAGGTCCGGCTCAGGTCGGCCAGGGGGGACAGGTTGAGGCGGACGTAATTGAGGGGCAACAGCAGACAGGCCAGGTAAATCCGGAACTTGACCCGCAGGGTCATGGCGGCGACCTGATCGCGGGAATCTTGGGCGGTGGCCTCGGACGCGAGGACATGGTGAATGGTGGACAGGCGGTTGAAGTCCTCCAGCATGAGCCTGAGATAGGCCCGGGCCAGACGGATCCGCCGGTGTTTCAGCGTCCGGGCGGCGGCGGACAGGCCAAGCTCCTGCCGCAACCAGTGGTAATCGTCATCCCGGAAGAGGGACGACAGGTGGCGGAGGGTGGCCAGATGATCGTTGAAGGTCTCCAACAGACGTTCCGGCGTGACTTGGGCTTCGGCCAATGTCTGCCTGATCTCACGCAGGTCCCGGCGACCGCGCAGGGCCAGGGCCGAGAGCAGGGCCAGCGTCACCACCACGGCAACAATCATCACGGTTTCCATCATGATCGACTCCTTTTTATAACAGCTATTATCTACGAAAGTTTATTGCTTGTCCACGGCTTGTGAACAGGATTTGGGTCATGACCGGAAGAGGCACAATGTGCCCCGGCAGGGCTCGCAGGTCCGCCAATCGCGGCGGGCGTTGGCGTGGGCCAGGGTAGTGCGGAACTGGAAGCCGCGGATGCCCGGATGATAGAGTTTGCGGCCCGCGGTTCGTAGACGCCACTCGATGCCGCGCAGGCTTTCGCGCCACGTCAGCTGGGCGAAGGCCATGCAATAGAACGGGTCCCGGCAGATGAACAGCCTGACCCGATGATCAGGGTTAAGCCGGATGGCAATGAAATATCATTCATAATAAACGAATCTACATCCTTTCGCACATATTCCACCACCACCGAGGTTGTTTTTGTAACACGAACGCTAACCATGCGAATGTAAATCCTTCTTTCCTTTCTCTCTTGTCTCGACCGCTTTCCTGGCTTCTCTTCGTTTTCTGGTGAGTGCCGCCTTCTTGCCGGCATCCTTCATCCGCTTGGACCAGTCCACGGCCTTCTCTCGGTCCCGCATCTCCACCACGACGTGCGTGGGAAATAAATTGATATCGTGCATCTTGTGGCAGTTGGGACAGAGGATGACGAGATTCTCCACTTCGTTATTCTGTCGGTTCCCGTCTACATGGGCAACTTCGAGAACGTCGGGTATTCCGAATCCGCAGCAAGCACAGATCGACGGGTAGTGATCAAAAGCGATCTTCCGGTAATTGATCCGTCGTGTTGCCGGCATCGTCATTCCTCTTCGGCTCGAACACGCCGGAAATGACTTTTTGGCGCGTATGCGACAATACAGTCGATTTCGTTGTTAGGTTCCTCAATCGTCTTCTATGTCGGTGGGGTAGGTTCCCCAGTCTGCGAAATCTTTGGCGGTCAGGTTCGCGTAGCGTTCAGTCGAGATATGCCGCGCGTTCCAGGCGACGTTGATGTGGTGGTAAGCATGACGCAGGCAGATTTTGAGATCCGCCTGATCAGGAGGATCTCCTTCGGCGATTCTCCGTTCCAAATCCTGCAACTGCTCGCGGGCTTCCGCAAGGCCGCTGCTGATCGTTTGCCAGTTGAGGTTGTCTGTCATCTTCTCCAACCGAACAACAAGCGCTACCGGCGGGCGGGGATTTGGCGGGAAAAAGCCGGCGTCAGAACCACGCTTTCGGGGATGATTCCACTGGGGCGCGGGGCAAAGCCCCCGCCCGTCCGCATGCACGCACTGCAGGGCGGTGTGCTGTTGTGCAAGACTCACGGGCTGCAAAAGAACGTGCCGGCATAAGGATTGACATTATGATGGCACGAACTCTTTGCTTTGGCAACCAACTGAATGTTATCGGTCGGCTGGTATGTAGGGAATCAACCCTTTTTCGTAAGCAATCACCTGAACTTCACGCGGCATGTAGCGAACATCTACCATCATTCCGTTAACTTGTAGTATCCAAATCACCGGATTGTCGTCTAATCGGCTTGGCAAGCACCAGTTCGGGTCTAGTGGGTACATTTTTAGCATGTCGCGGATAACTTTGGCTTTATTTGCACCACTGCTCTGATTGACGCCAAGTCCGGCGCATAACTCATCGGCTCGCATGTGGGGAGTTTGCGATTTGTCGAAAAGGAAATTGACTGTGCCGAGAGCATAGATAATTGCACAAGCCCATATCTCAGGTTTTCCCCGAATAATCGGAGAAGGGCGTTTTCGGGCAAGAGTTGCTGCCAAGCGACGAGAAAGCTCCGCGTATTCACTATTCAGATGCTGGTTACACACAGCGTCTGTGAGATTCACAATTGCTGAATAAAAAGGCGCTACGGAACCGGGGACGGATTCGGGTCGTTTCTTTGGCATTCAAATTATCCTATAAATTTCAAATACATGTATGCTTTCCTTGAAGCCACCCAACGGGACGCGCATCACCCGCGCGGCGGGTGCAGGGTGGCCACCTCCGCCAAATATCTGGCCCAAATGCTCGTCTGTCCGCTGATTACAGCGGCGCAGCCGCGTCGGGTGCATGCGCTTGCTGGGCGGTTGCTTGCAGTTCATAGAACCCGGCTATTTGTAAAACACGATCGGATTGATGGCGGGCCTGTAATGCGAGCAGCCCCCGTGCAGCGTCGAGCGGCCATATCTGTCGCCAGGCCAGTAACTCCCGCTGCATCGCCGCAAATTCTAATAGCAGTTCTGGGGGGGCTGTAGGACTCAGCCACTCGATGAAACACGCCGCTTCGCGTAAGCACAGCTTCACCGTCTCATCATGTTCAGCTAGCGGCGCATTGTTCGCAATCCGGGCCAACGTGGAAGCCATATTGCCTAATTGGTGTTGCCAACCCATTTTTTTGTAACGTTCTCTTAACTCCTGAGCCATCCTTAGTTCACCTCCAATAATCGCCGCACGATCTTTTCAATGCGGGCGCATAAGGCTGGGTCTTGAACCTCCATACTGAAATTCTGCTGGCGGGGGCGAATATTGATGAGCGATTCAAGCGTAACGGTGCGCGTTTCCGGGTGCCAGTCCGCTCCCCATATATCAGCTTGTTGGCTACCATCCTCTAACAAAACTTGTTCGCAGTCCGCATGGAGTTCCCCGCCACCTGCTAATACCTCGCGGGCGATATCTACAGCAAGCTTGATGAAATTACTCCGAAATTGCTCCGCCATTTGGGTAAGTTGCTCTGCGGATGCCGGTTCGCGAATGATTAAAATCATTGCCATTCACCTCAATCGCTTGGTTTATGTATCACTGCCTCGCCATGATTTTGCTGGGGTCGCAGCCACATCTTGACTGCCACGTCTCAAAACTACGCCCCAACCACCCAACGCTCCGCATATCCGGCTGGCAATGGAGCGCCTGCCTGCCCGCGTACACGCACAGGCAGGCAGCGGAAAAGCGGTCCGGTGCGTCGCCTTGTGGGCGCATGATTTCCCACACTTTTCACATGACGGCTCCTGTTTTCTTCATACCTCACACACATTCCAGCATTTCCGTTTGTTCCATGTGTACACCTCTGGCCGCCAGGTGGTCGAGTGCATTTTCACATGCCGCCACGATCGCATTGCGAGCGGGAAAAAAGCTTTGCCATGGCTGGGCGCTATACGCAAGCCTCGACAGTCCCTTGAGCGTCATCCGCCGCTGTATCGCCAGCGTCACGATGTCCGTTTTATCCGTTGCGGGGAACTTGCTTAGGATCTGACCACCGACGATTCTTAAATGCTGTTGATCGGCTATAATTTTGACCTTTAACGTTTTGGCCCCCGGCATCATCGGGAATATCGTCGTTGTCTCTCCATAACCGGCGATGGTACTCATTCCACGTTTTTCGGCGATTACCGCAGTAAAGCCCGTTGATCCGATTCTCCATTCTCCGACGCAGGTCGCGGCCCCATTGTAGAAGCCCGGATATTCGTCGTTTTTACCAGCCGCAACACGCGCGGCTACTTTCGCCATCGGGACCGCCGCGGTCGCCAGTTTTCCACCCACGGGCCGGTTGTCGATAGCGGAGTTGAACGCGCAACAGTCGCCGGCGGCATAAACGCTGGGAATACTCGTGCGCATTCTGGGGTCCACAACGATTCCGTCGTGGGTCGTGGCCAATCCGGCTTTCGCGAATATCTCAATATCAGGCTTCATGCCTACCGCGAAACAAACGAAATCCGTTTCCGGGTTTATCTCGATATCCTCCCCGCTGGACAGCCGCACGGCGCTTACGCCGGATGCCGTATTCCGCAGCGATTCCACACGTGATCCCAGGATGGTATGTACCCCAAAATTATCCAACTCCTCTTTAAGATGTGTCGCCATTTCTTCGTCAATCATGTTGGGAAGCACGTAAGGCGCGATGTCAATCAGCCACGTTTCTATTCCGCACTTGCGATAGGCCTGTGCCTGTTCGATACCGACTGCCCCCGCCCCGACGACAACCGCTCGCTTGGCCCCATTCTTTATGCGGGTAATAATGTCGCGCATGTCTTTCTCTGTCTTGACAGTAAAGACGTAAGGGGCGTCTGCGCCTGGAATTGGCGGACGAATCGGCGACGCCCCTGTTGCCACGAACAAAGTGCGATAGCCATGTGTATCTCCGACATCATCCGAAACCTCTTGCTTTTGAAAGTTCACCGCTAAAACGCTACGCCGTAACAACTCGACCCCTGCGTCCGTGACCAACTCATCGCGCTTGAAAACCTTACTCGAATCGAAAAGCCCCTCGATTGCATAGGGTATTGCGCAATAAACCATCGAGTGAGCCTCCGGACGAAACAGTGCCACGTCAGCTTCCGGCTTAATCCGTTTATACTCATTAGCAAAGGTAATCGCCGCAGGGCCGCCGCCGACAATCAAGACATCTCTACTTCGCATCTAGTTCTCCTTTTCATTGTTGCGTGTACGATACTGCACTTCCATCGAGGCTACATTCTACTCAACTTTATGCGCTAACGCTACACATAACCGGCTGGCAATGGGGCGCCTGTCTGCGGGCGTACACGCACAGGCAGGCGGCGGAATTGCCGGTCCGGGTTGAAGAGGTTGTTAGATGCTTTCTTCAAAATA
>JAFGRT010000196.1 GCA_016935015.1 Acidobacteriota bacterium
ACTCAATGCGCGTCAGGTTCACCCCCCGGTCGGCAAACACCTGCAGCACCCGATACAGGGTACCGGCCCGGTGCGCTGTAGAGAAAATGATGGAGGTCTTGTCCCCGCCGCCGGCCATCGCTTCCCTTGCCAGCACGGCAAAACGGGTGATATTGTCGGGGTGGTCCTCGATGGCTTCGCCGATGACATCCAGGTGGTACAAATCGGCGCACAACAGGCCGGCAATGGCGGCCGACGCCTCGGGCCGGTCCTGAAAGAGCATGCGCGCCGCACCGGCCGTGTCATAGAAGGGACGCGCCTCCAGATTGTGACGGCGGAGAAATTCACGGCACTGGGCCAGAGCCTGGGGATGGGAGTAGACTACCCGAATGTCGCGGTGATGCGTGCCGGGTGGAACCAACAGGCAATGCCGGACCGGAAAACGGATTTCGCCGACCATGACCAGTTTCGAATCCACCAGCAATTCGCTCACCGGCGCCACAACACCCCCCAGATAATTCTCGAGGGGGACGACCCCCCGGTCCAGCGAGCCGCTGGCTACCCCCTCGAACACCTGGGCAAACGTCCGACACGGAATACACGCCGCTTCCGGCAGATACCGGCGGGCGGCTGCCTCACCGTAGGCGCCGTGTTCGCCCTGAAATCCGACCAGCAGATAATCCTCGGCTTGCAAGCGGCGGCTTTCGCAGATGATCTCGGCGAACAGGCGTCGGCTGAACTCCGGCCCCACCAGGCCGTGAGCCGAACGCTGCACGAAGGAGAACACCTCCTGTTCCCGTTCGGGATGGATGATTTCTGTCTTGAATCGGCGCGTCTCCACGGCCAATTCCATCCGGCGATGAATCAGGAGCAGGAGCTCGGCGTCGATATGGCTGATTTCCTTGCGAATGCCGTCCAGACTCATGGCGTAACCTCCTCTTTGTTCTCAGGATTCGGGCCGGTTCCGCCGGCAAGCGGGTCGGGGGGGATATCCGGCAGCTGCCGCAAAGCGTCCCGCAGCACCTGAATCCGCCGGACCAGGCGCGCGAACTCGGCGGGCAGCAAGGCCTGGTCCCCGTCGGACAGGGCCCGGTCAGGCTGATGATGGACTTCCAGCATCACCGCGTCCGCCCCGGCTGCCACCGCCGCCAGGGTCATGGCCGGGATCAGCTCCCGCCGCCCGGTACCGTGGGAGGGATCCACCATCACCGGCAAATGGGTCAGCTGGTGCAGTGCCGGTACTGCGCTCAAATCAAGGGTGTTCCGGGTGTGGGTTTCAAAGGTGCGGATACCCCGCTCGCACAGCACCACGTCCGGATTGCCGTAATGCAGGATGTACTCGGCGCAGCTCAGCCACTCGGCCAGGGTGGCATTCATTCCCCGCTTCAAAAGCACCGGGCGGCCGGCGCGGCCCACTTCCTTGAGCAGGGAAAAGTTCTGCATGTTGCGCGCCCCGATCTGCAGCATGTCGGCGTAATCAGCCACCCAAGGGACGTCACGGGCATCCAGCACTTCGGTAACCACCGGCAGTCCCATTTCCCGCCCGGCCCGTTGCAGGATTTTCAGCCCGGCCAGCCCCAGTCCCTGGAAGGCGTAAGGAGACGTGCGCGGTTTGAAGGCCCCGCCCCGCAGCAGGTTGGCCCCGGCCTCGCTCACCGCCCGGGCGATGGCTGCCATCTGTTCCTCACTCTCCACGCTGCAGGGACCGGCCGCCAGGACGAAATCCCGGCCGAACTCCAGCCCTCCGACACGAACCGCCCGCTGGGACTCTTTGTTCTTCGCCGCCAGTTTGATGTTCATGGTCCAGCACCTCCCCGTTCGTGGCCGCCGACCATCCTGGTCGCGGCTCGAAACAACAGTTCTGCGCAGTCCGGATAGGGTCCGGCACGCGGTGACTGTCACGCCAGCTCAGCCGTCACCCGATCCCCCATTTCCGCTGTGGCGACTTCGATTTCGCCCGGCGCCCCGCGGAAGATGTCCGCGGTGCGGCAACCGTCCGCCAGGACTTGCCCCACGGCCGCTTCAATGGCCGCGGCCGCATCGTCCAGAACGAACGAATAGCGCAACATCATGGCCGCCGACAAGATCTGGGCCAGAGGATTGGCCACCCCCCGGCCGGCGATGTCGGGCGCGCTGCCGCCCGCCGGCTCGTACAGGCCGAAGGTGCCCGCCCCCAGCGAGGCCGAGGGGAGCATCCCCAGCGAGCCGGTCAGCATGGCCGCCTCGTCGGACAGGATGTCGCCGAACATGTTGCCGCACAGCAGCACGTCGAACTGGCCCGGGTCGCGGACCAACTGCATGGCGGCATTGTCCACGTACATGTGCCGCAATTCCACGTCGGGATATTCTGCGGCGACCACCGTGACCGTCTCCCGCCACAGCCGCGAGCACTCCAGCACGTTGGCCTTGTCCACGGACGTCACCCGCCCCCGCCGCCGGCCGGCCAGCCGGAACGCCGCGTGGGCGATGCGGCGGATCTCCTCGTCCGTATACACCATGGTGTCCAGCGCCTGCCACCGGCCGCACTTCTCCGTCCGCTCCCGCGGCCGGCCGAAATAGAT
>JAFGRT010000035.1 GCA_016935015.1 Acidobacteriota bacterium
AAATGTTGCGGACGTGTCTTGGCCGTTTCGCCCACTCGCCCCATCGCCCCTTCGTTCCCCACGCCCGGCAGGCGTGCGCGACGCCCGTAACCGCCTTCTGCCGGAAGGCGCGTCTTCATCAGAATATGCGAAAAGGAGAAAGTTCCGGGTTCGGCGAACCCGGAGTACTGCCCACGCCCGGCACCGTCAGCTGCCAGCCTGAACCGCTTCGGCCGTGACATGAACCACGTGGGACAACCCCCACACATCCCGGTCCACGAAGAAATCGGCCGTCGGCGCCAGGGTGTAGCCGACGGCTGCGGGTTCGCGGACGTGCCCCGGCAGAATAAGCATGGCCTCACCATCAGTGGTGGCGAAGATTTCGCGGCCCGAAAAGAGGGCCCGGTAGCCATCGCAACCCACGAACAAAAAGTAATCGGCTTCCGTTTCTCCCGGAAAATTGAGGGTGAGGAAAGCGCGCATGTCGTAACCGCTCACAGCCGGCTCGATCCCCTTGAAGCCGCGTCCGTGGCCGACCCGCACCCAATCCGTCACTGTCCGGAGCGGCACCTCCTCGAAGCGGGCCGGGACCATCGCCACGGCCGACACACAGGTCAGGGACTCGGCCACGCAATCCGTGCCCTTGCGCACGAGCGGCAGCATCTCTTCGGGAAAGCGGGGCAGCAAGAGGGTCATCCGCACCACGTCATTTAGGTAGCGGGCCGTGTCCGGATCCCGCGGCGCAATGAGCCGCAGACCGGTCAATGGTTCCGTGAACCGGTTCAGGGTGTATTCCCGCGGGTCCTTGGAGGGGAGCACCGGCATGCGGTGAAAGGCCAAGGTCACGGGCAGGTGGTCGTCGGTCATGGTCAGCTCACCGTAGCTGTAAAAGGTCTGACGACCGTCCCGGGCGGTGAAGCGGACGACCAGGTCCAGCGGCCGGTCGAAGGGTGTGCCCGGGGGATAGGCCGGCGCCACCCCCTCGAGAATATTGTAGACGGGAATGCCGACGTGGGCATACGTGCCCAGGAAATTACCATCCGGATCGACTTCCCGCGTCCGGAGGCGCGTGGTGGCCAGTGTCCGCAATGCGGTGCCCACAAAATGATAGACCTGCTTCACCCGGCCGTCCACGGTCAGGTCAACACCGGCCGGCACCGTCTCGGCCAGGGCCAGAGGGGTGGCGCCGGTCACGGCCAGGTATTCCATCTTGTCATGATTCTGCCGGCGGTACACCAGCACCGTCCCGACCACCAGCGCTACAACCAGCAGGATAAACACAAAAACCGATTTTCTCATGGGGAGTCCTTTCTGATGGATCATCAAAGGTAACGGACCACCACCCAAAACGATACCGTTCCGGCCATACCCGGGGGAACGGCCGCGGCTGGCGGCCGCCCTCCCGGCCCTCGCATCGGGCGAACATCAATCCCGGTCGACGTGTAAACGGAGACCCACCCGGAAGGTCCGACTTTTCATGGGGAAGCCCGGCTCCGTCACATAGTCGGCATCCAGCAGATTCTCCACCTTGGCAAACAGGTCGAAATACTCGAACCGGCGGGTCACACCGGCATTGGCGATCATGTAGGCCGGCACGCGCAGCCGCTCGCCCTGGTTATCGGCGAAGCTCTCGTCCATGGCGATGCCCCACAGGCTGAACCGCCAGTGCCGCCAGTGGGTGACGTTCACCATCACGTTGAATTGGGACTCGGGCACCAGCGGCAGGTCAAGACCCGTGTCGAGGTTTTTCGTATTGAGATACGTGTAGTTGGCCGAGAATTGCACCGCCGCCCAGTCTCGGGCGATTCCCACTTCGAAGCCGGTAATGCGGGCCCGGCCGATGTTGACGGCCACCCGCCATCCCTCCGGCATCCGGACACCCTCGATGAGGTCGCGCACCCGGTTGGTGAACACGGCGCCCGTGATCCGGAAGCCATGGTCATAACCGAAGCCCAGCTCGTAGTTGGTGCCGCGTTCCTCGCGCAGATCCGGGTTGCCGGCCGTGGAGCTGTAAAGGTCTTTCATGGTGGGGAAGCGGGATTTCTGGGATACGCTAAAACTCACATGGAGGTCTTCCGCTGGAGCAAAGCGGATCCCGCCCAGCGGATTCCAGGCCGTTTTGTTGTTGCCGGCCTCCTTGTTCAGATAATCCACGCTGACCCCGGCCACCAGGGATATTTGCCGGGTAAGGGCGAAATGATCCTCCACGCCCACGGCCACCGTGTTCTGGGAAAACTCCTCCCACGGCTCGTCCAGGTCGTCCTGGGTGCGGGCGTGATCGCTTTTGGCGTTGAAGCTGAACTTCAGCTCGTTGCGGGGGTTCAGCAGCACCGAACCAAGGGCGAACACGCCATACGAATAGTTGTTGAACGTGGAGAGCCACTCTTTTTCATCCAGTTCGGCAGAGGTATAGGCATCCAGCACGTTGTGGTGCTTGACGTAGTAGCCGCGGGCCTTGAAATAGCCCAGCTCGCCCAGGGGGAAGGTCCCGCCCACGTTGAACAGCCAGCGGTCCCAGTCGGAAAAGCGCCAGTATCTTTCGCGGTAATGCTCGATGGCCCAGGGGAGGCCGTATTCCGAGGTGATGTAGCCGAACTCGGCCATGAGCTCGCTGCTCTCACCGGGGTAATAGTAGAACTTGCCGGTGAAATTTTTGGTGTCGTAATCGGTGTTGGCCCGGCGAAGGTGATCGCCGTTGGTGTTGGTGTAATCGAAGTCGTCCACCCGGTTGTAGGAAAACGAACCCAGAAAACCGAATGGCCCGCGACGGGCGGTGCCGGTGGCCGCCACCTGGACCTCGTCGAAACTGCCGTAGGTGGATGTGAAGCGGAAGGTGTCGGCGTCCGGTCGCCGGGTGATGACGTTGACGGCGCCGCCCAGGACATTGGGTCCATAAAGCACCGAGGTCATCCCCTTGACCACCTTGATGGACTCCACTTCCTCGGCGATGAGGGTATTCAGGTCAAATGAACCGAAGTACGGCTCGTAGATGGGGATGCCGTCGTACAGCAGAACGATCTTCTGGGAGCTCAGACCACGGATCTGGAGGGTGGATTCCCGCTTGGTGCCGGTGGAAACATAGGTGCCGCTGGCATAGGCCAGGGCCTGGGCCAGGTCCTTGTGGGCCACCACCTCGATCTTCGCGCGGTCGACGGTGGCCACGGCCGAAATGGGCGCCGCCTCGGGCGCCTTGGCCACCACCTCCACTTCTTCGGTGATGTGGACTACCGGTTTCTCGCCCGAGGCAACGGCATGGTCCTTTTCCTTTGCCTTTTCCGCGGCAAGGCAGGAAGGAATCATGTTGAACAAGATCAATACGGGGATGACAAAACGGACAAAGGTGCACATGCAGGTTCTCCTTTCCAAGTAACGGGAGGCAAGGCCGTTTCCAACCTTACCCTGACGGTCAGGCGGCGTGGCGGCGGCGCCGCGGTAGCCGGCACTGACTCGGAGATGGGTGAATAAACAGGGTCGGTAAAGATCACTCGTCATTCCCGCCGGAGCCGGCCGTACCATGCCGGTGAAATATTCCAGCGGGGATAAAGAGTTCTTTGTAGCAGATTCCGCCCGGGAAAGACAATAGAAACATTCGCCCCGGCGGCCCGCCGGTCCGTCCGGCAGCACAGACCGGGCGGGCGTCACCCGTCGGGGTCTCTTCGCGGATTATTTTTCCGTTTCCTGCACCGGGTCCGCCGCGGGTTTCACATGATAGAGATGCTTCATCCACAGCTCGCGGATGAAGCGCTCATCCACCAGCCCGCGGGGATTGCCCTCCCACTCCAGGTCGTTGGCCTTGCGGAAGGCGTCCACCGCCGCCACTGCCTCGGCGTCGAACACGGCATGGGTGTCCATGTACGCTTCACGGGCCTGGCGGAATTCCTCCACTTTCCTGCGGTACTCTTCGGGGTTGGATTCACGCAGTCCCTCATCCACGTTGAACTTCGGCGCTTCGGGAAATTCCTCCAGCTCCGGGTGCCAGTAGCCGAGGGTGTGCAACATCCGCTTCAGCTCCAGGACGTCGTTCCCCCGGATCTCCGAAAACTGGCGGTAGCCGAAGCGGCGGGCCGTGGTGAAATAGATGCGTTTCAGCTCGGCCACCGGCGCGGGGTGCTCGCCCACCTCGATGGCCAGGCTGATGTGGTCGCCACCGCGGCCGGGGTGGTTGGGATCGGCGATCTTGATGGCCGCTGACTGCAGGTACCCCCAGCGCTTGTCGCCGCCGCTCTCCTGCCCGGCCTCCAGGGCCCGGATCATCCGCTCGGCCAGGGGCATGCCGCTGCCGGCCGTCCACTCGAAGTGCTCGGCCACGGCGCTGATGACCTCGGGCCCCACCAGGATGTTGCCCTGGACGGTGTAGTTCTCGCCCTGGCGGCTGCCGGCCCAGGCGCCGCACTCGTCGCCGGTGAAAGCCGCCGTCTCCCCTTTCATGTTGATGATGCCCAGCTGGCGGAGCTGGGCGCCCTTGTCCTCGGCCAGCATCCGCTTCAGCGCCTCGGCCGGGGCGACGCCCTCCTTGAGCAGGTCCAGCCCCTGGCGGCCGTATTCCACTACCGTCCACGACTGGGTGGCAACGGCGCCCACGCCGGCCTCCACCCACGGCACCGCCCGCCCCACGAAGGGGACGCGCGTGGTCACGGCCACGCCGCACTCGCCCGTGGCCGGATCGATGGCGCACAGGGAGAAGGTGGCGAAGAGGGTCTCGCCGGCCGGTTCCGGCGGCAGGGTGGAGCGCGTAGCGGACTCGGCGGCGTTGACGGGGCAGCCGACGGCGGCGGTAACGAGTAAAATCAACATCAGGGAAAAGACTTTCATGGATCGACCTCCCGATGAATATAATGTGACGGGTTGGACTCAATTATGACATCGACCGGGCAAAAAGTCTTGTGAATCGGCGGATTTTCTGCCATGACGGGTTTGGCATTATCCGCCGGCGCACACGTCGAGAGTCAGCCATTCCGCTGGCGGGGCGAGATCGGCCGATGCTTCAGTGCGAGCGCTCGGCCAGCTGGCGGAACATGAGGCTGTAGAACATTTCCAGGTAGCGGCGCGTCTCCTGCCGCTCCAGGTTGGACACGTACTTCCAGAAGCCGTAGATGCGGGCCAGGGTCGTCAGGCGGCGGGCATAGCGCTGCCAGGTGTAGCGGGCCTCCACCCGCTGGATGCCCCCGTTAGAAATGGTTTCCCAGTAGTCCGGCTCCTCCCGGCAGCGGTCGAAGAAATCAGCCATTTGCGCCGCCGCCTCGTCGCCCCGGTTGGGATCGATGTGGAAGCCCGAGACGCCGTGCTCGATGATCTCCCGGGGGCCTCCGAAACAGGTGGCAAAGGTGGGCAGGCCGGAGACCATGGCCTCCACCACCGTCAGGCCGAAGGCCTCGAACAGCGCCGGCTGGACGAAAATGCCCCGGGTATCGGCCACGAACCGGTACAGCTCGCCCACCAGGTTTTTGTCGGATTGCATCTCGAACCAGCGCACCCGGTCTTCGAGACCGTATTCATCGAACAGGTGGTGCATTTCGGCGATCTGGCCCCGTTCCTCATCGTCTTTGGAACGGTTTCCGTCCACAAAACCGGCCACGACGAAGAGGTTGGCCGTTTGCTGCAGTCGTTCGCTGCGGGCATACCAGCGCACCAGGCCGGTGATATTCTTGATGTGATCCAGCCGCGACATGGCGAAGATCACCGGTTTGGAATCATCGCCCATGGCGCCGCGGGCGCGGGAATTGGTACGGCCGAAGATTATGGCCCGGATCTCGGCATGCAATTCCCGCAGCCGCCGTTCCCGGTCGTGATACGGGAAAAACACCTGGGCATTGGCACCGGGTGAAACGATGTTGAACTTGGGATCAAACACGTCGATGCCGTTGACCACCCGGTACAGGCCCGGCAGGGTAAAGGCCGAATAACTCTCGTACTGGCCTATGGAATCCCGGTTACCGGCGATCTCGTGATAGGTGCTGGTGATGATGAAATCGGCCGTGTTCATGGCGATGAGGTCGGCGGTGAACTGGGTGCTGAAATGATACTGCTCCTCGTTGTCCTGCCAGTACAAATCCGAGAACAGATACTTGGTTTTTTCCAGGGCATGGGCGATGTTGCCCTGGGTCACGCCCAGCCGTTGCGAAAGCAGGGTCGCCACCAGGTTGCCGTCGGAGTAATTGCCGATGATGAGGTCCGGCCGGTGGCCCATTTCGGCCATGATTTCACGTTCCACATCGAGAGTGAACTGTTCCAGGTAGGGCCAGATCCGGAAGCGAGACACCCAGTGCGGAATAACTTCACCGGCCTCATTGCGGAAGGGCACCCGCAGGATGCGGGCATACCGGCAGCCCACCACTTTTTCCGTGCGGCGGTCACAGGAAGTGGGGCCGCAATCGGGGATCAGGCGGGTGACGATCAGGATTTCCGGCTGGATGTCGAGGCCCTGGTCATACAGCTGCTGCCGCATTTCTTTCTCCAGCGCCCGCACCTGGTCGAGAATATAGACCACCTGCCCGCCCGTATCGGGCAGCCCCAACACGTCAGACTGGCCGAAATAACCGTGGGGCGAGAGGATCACCAGGGAGAAGATCATGGGCACCCGGCCGAGAAACTCTTCCAGGATATTCGGTTCCGGCGCCTCCAGAATATCGATGAGCAGGTTGAGGCTTACCAGGATCTGCTTGACGGTGCGCCCCCAGCCGGACTCGAAACCCAGCGCCTGCAAATCATGGGCGATGGCCGTCCATTCCTCCTCGGGCCGGCGGCTCTCCAGAAATTCCACGGCTTCGCGGGCGGCCTGCTGCAGCTGCTCCACATGACCCACCCGGTCGTTGAGCATCAGCTGCTGATCCTTGTACTTATGCACCTGCAAAAAGCGGAGCAGCCGGGCATTCCCCTCCCCGTTGCCGGCGAATAACACCGAACAGAGATGACGGTTCAGAAATTCCACCCCCCGGCCGATGGAGCGCGTTTCCTTGAGGCGGGGGAAGCCCCGATTGAACGGCAGGAGATCCACCTCCAGCGCCCATTCCGCCGCATTGCCGTCATCGCTGACCAGGCTTTCCTGAAAGCTCAGAAAGCGGGCCACCGATACCTCGTCGAATACCACATCCTTCACGTGAAAGCGCAGAAAACGCCATTTGGCGATCCCTGAGCGGAAGGAGACATACATCCACGGCTCCTGGATCGCCGCCACCTGAGCAGAGCGGATCAGTTCTTCGAACACACTGTCCCGCAGAACCGCGCCGGTCTCCGTCTCCCCGAAGGCCTCGAATTCGCGCCACAGGTCGGATTGCAGCAGGAATTTCCGTTTCAGATGGATACATCGTCGGAAAAACAGATAGAAGGGCTTTCGGTTCTCCATCATAAACTTATACAGGTTGTGAGTCATAGGATTCCTCTTCGGGTATGCGGATGTCGTGCAGGAAATTGTAGTGTTCGATTCCTTCCATGATGCCGGCGGCGAATTCCCGTTCGGCGAAATAAATTCGGGGCCGGCCCCGCAGGCGTCGCAGCTCGGGGCTGTAGTTACCGACCACCACGCCGAGCATGTTCCCCTTGAGCATGTCTTCGTCATTCCCGGAATCGCCCGCCACCAGGACCCGCTCCGCCGGCAGTCTCCACTTCCACGACAGGTAGCGCAGGGCGTTCCCCTTGGACGCCCGGATGGGGGTGATGTCCAGCAGCGAGCCATGGGACTGCACCACGTTCACCCGCATCCCCTTTTCCCGCAGGAAGCGGATGATCTTGCGCCGGTTGGGCGCGTCCTCCTTGTCCATAAAATAGCTGATCTTGTAGCGGCGCTGGTTTTCGTCGGACTGCAGGGTTAGGCCCGGCAGTTCATTCAGTAGATCGCGGATGGCGTCGGGTCGCCAGTGCCAATTCAGATGCTGGCGCCAGGTCTTATCCTCGGTGAGTTTGGGGCCGTAATAGATCTCCGTACCCACGGAGGTGATGAGGATGTCCGGAATGGGGATGTCCCATTCGTTGAGCGCTTCGACGGTCAGTGCCAGGTGGCGCCCCGTGGCGATGCCGAAACCGATGAGAGACTCTGCGCCCGCCAGAAGCGCTTTCAGCCGGCCGAGGGATTCCCCGTCGCCGATGAGAGTATTGTCGATGTCAGTGATGAGCAGACGATCGACATCGATGAGATGATAATCGCGTCCATAGGCCGTGTGGTGGTGCCGTTTGTGCTCGGCCACCGCTTCCAGTTCCCGCAGATATTTTTTTACATGACCGCTCCAGGTGAAGTGCTCGTGCACGTTTCCCACGGCGTTGCGGGAAAACTCGGCCCACTTCTGTCGGTCGTGCAGCACTTCGAAAATGGCCTCGCCGATGGCCGCGGCGTCCAGCGGGTTGACCAGCCGGCCGTGATGACACAACCCCAGAATATCGCGTGGCCCCCCGTCCTCGGTGGCCACCACCGGCACCCCGCTGGCCGCCGCCTCGAGCAGGGTCAGACCGAACGGCTCCGTCAGGGCCGGGTTGACGAACACGCCGCGGGAAGCCGCGGCCAGCCGGTAGAGATCCGGCACGTCTTCGGGCTGATGCTGCCGGGGATAGGCCACGGATCCGTAAAGGTCATGGCGGTCGAAGGCCAACAGCAGGCCTTGCAGCACCTGGCGGGCGCCCCTGTCCATCTGCCGGATGTCATCCCGCGAACCGGCCACGATGACCAGGTTGGCCATCTCCCGCAGGCGCTCATGCCGGGCGTAGGCCTCCACCAGGGTGTGCAGGTTCTTGCGCTCGTCGGGGCGGGCGATGGTCAGGATCATGGGCTTGTCGGGTTCCCGCAGGAACCTCTTCAGTTCCTCGCCGATGGGCGGGTTGAATGATTCTGCGGGTGGCGGGCTGAACCGGCTGAGATCCACCCCCGGCGGGACCACCACCATCCGCTTCGGTTGGTAGCGATGGTACATGGCATACTGCTCGTCCACTTCCTGATGGGTGCTGGTAATGACCCGATCGGCCGTTTCCAGCGCGATTTCCTCAGCCTCGATGCGCGTGCCGATGCGATAGCGTTTTTCGATGGTCGCCCGGCTCATCCCCTGGTGCAGAAGGCGCTCCCTCTTGACACGGCCCAGGGAATGGCCGGTGAACAGAAACGGCAGCCCCAGGATGCTGGCGATCTGCGCGCCCACATAGCCGGCATCGGCGTAATGGCCGTGAATCACATCAGGCATGCGGCCGACCCGCCCCAGATGCTGCAAGGCCTGATCGACGAAACCGTCCAGGTAGGGCCACAGGGATTCTTTGCGCAGGTACCGGCGCGGACCGCAGGGGATCCGGACGATCCGGACGCCGCCGGCAATCTCCTCCTCGGGCCGGGCGTAGTCATCCGACACCTTGGGATCCTCCACCCGCCGGGTCAGCAGGTCCACCCTCGTCACCCGCGGATGCGCCGCCAGCGCCCGGGCCAGCTCGATCACGTACAGCACCTGGCCACCGGTATCGGCGTCCCGACCCAGTTCCAGATCATGGCCGCGAATCAGCCCATGGATACTGAGCATGACGATGTACAGCCCGTTATCATCGGAATGCGGTTGTTTCATCATTGTCTCCTTTGTTGCCCGTCCGTTCGGAGCAACCATTCAACCTTCCGCGGACGAAAGGGTGCTCCGGCAATACCGCAGCCACCGGCCCATGCTCCGTGTTTTTCACCCACCAGATATTCATCGGCGTTGATGGAAACGAGAGGTTGAACCGGATGGGAATGGAGTCCCGCTTCATTATAGCCACCCGGTATTGAACGTGCAAACGACATACCACCCGTATCAGCCGATGCCATTGAAATGTCTGGGGATTCATCCATGTGCATTCGTCGTCCCCTGGAATAGGGCCGGAACACTGCCGGCCGGAGGGCCGATGATTCATCCGATCCTTTTCATTTTTAAAGTGATATGTATTCCCGGCTTTGCGGCCGGACGGGAATCCATCCTCCAGGGAAGGAATCGATCCCGGTCGGCGGGACTCTCGTTCATGGGCCGACCGGTGCTGCGCCGCCGTCGCCCGGCCGGCCTGGGCCCGCCTTGACTGGTATGAACCTTGCGTTATATGTCGGATGAACCCTGTCTCGCCGACGGCGAGGGGGTGACAAAGCACTGCCCCAGCAGCGGACGACTTCGTATTTCGTGCGACCCGGGCGTCCGGCTGAATCGGCTCCGGGTAGATCCGTATCCACAGTATATATACCTGCCGCCCTGCCGGCCGCCATTCCAGACCAAGGAGGTTTTTCAACGATGTGGCAAGATTTTCTCAGCCAGTCCATGTGGGACAATACCGTCGCCGACTACCTGATTTTCGCCATGCTTTTCTTTTGTGGCGTGCTCATCATCCGGATATTCCGCCATTTCGTTTTGAAACGGCTGCGCGTCCTGTCCCAGAAAACGGCGACGCTGCTGGATGATTTCATCCTGACGCTGGTGGAAAAAACCGGCCTGCCGCTGCTTTACTTTGGCGCATTCTTTTTTGCCGTCCGGAAACTGACCCTGCATCCCAATCTGGAGCGGATCCTGCACATCGCCGGCGTGGCCGCCCTGACCCTGTTCGGCATTATTTTCATCGGCAAACTGGTGGAATACCTGGTCCGCCATCATGTCAGCAAGACGGAGACGGCCCTGGCCCGGGAGCAGAACATCAACGGACTGCTGGTGATTTCCAAGGTGGCCATCTGGGGCCTCGGGGTGGTGTTTCTGCTGGACAATCTCGGTTTCGAAATATCCGCCGTGGTGGCCGGCCTGGGGATCGGCGGCATCGCCGTCGCCCTGGCCGCCCAGAATATCCTGGGCGACCTGTTCAGCTTCGTTTCCATCCTGTTTGACCGGCCTTTCGAGGTCGGTGACTTTATCATCGTCGGAGAATATATGGGCACGGTGGAATACGTCGGCATCAAGACCACCCGCATCCGCAGCCTCAGCGGCGAGCAGCTGGTCTTCTCCAACAACGATCTCACCGGCTCGCGCGTTCGGAACTACAAGCGGATGGAGGAGCGGCGCGTGGTTTTTACGATCGGCACGACGTACGACACGTCCCTCGAGCACGTCCGTGAGATCCCGAGCATCATTCGTGAAATTATTGAGAAAATTGAGGATGTCCGCTTCGACCGCAGCCATTTTGCCAGTTTCGGCGATTTCAGCCTCCATTTCGAGACGGTCTATTATGTCCTCGGCAACGATTACGCTCTTTACATGAACATCCAGCAGCAGATCAACCTGGCCCTCAAAGAGGAATTCGGACAGCGCGGCATCGAATTCGCCTTTCCGACCCAGACGCTGCATATCGACAGCCTGCCCCGTGCCTGCGGCGCGGACCCGCCGGCGGAAGAACGGCCGGGGACCTCATCCTGAGAGGAGAAGCGGGAGACCGCCATGAACTGGAACGTTTTTGACCACACCATCCGCCCTGATCCGTCAGTGTTCCATTCCCGGAACGACGCCCTGGACCGCCGCCTGGGCGAGGCCGTGGCCCGGACGGCGGAACGCTATGACGACGCCGACGTAGTGATCCTGGGCTGCCCCCAGGATGTCGGGGTTCGTCGCAACCGGGGGCGCGCCGGCGCCCGGGGGGCCCCGGACGCCATCCGCCGCATGCTCTACACGTTTCCCGTGACGGAAAAGATCAGCCGCCATGCCCTGTTCGATCTGGGCGACGTTTCGGTGGACGGAAGCCTGGAAGAGATTCACCAGCGGCAGCGCCGGATCGTCCGGCAGTTGCTGGCCGACGGCAAGACCATCGTCGTGCTGGGCGGCGGCAACGACATCTCCTATCCCGACGGGCGGGCCCTGGCGCAGGTCGTCCCTGACTGTCTGGCCTTCAACATCGACAGTCATTTCGACGTGCGGGCCGATGAGCCGCGCAACAGCGGCACCCCCTACCGCCAGCTGATGGAAGGGGGATTTCTGCTGCCGGCCAATTTCTACGAACTGGCCGTCAAGGAGGATGTCAACGCGCCGGCCTACCGCCGCTATGTGGACCGGAAGGGCGTTCATGTGTTCACTCTGGAGGAAATGCGGCAGCGCGACCCGGAACGGCTGGTGAGCACCATCCTCAAGGAACGCCGGGCCGGCGCCATTTTCTGGGGATTCGACCTCGATGCCGTACGGACTGTCGACGCGCCAGGCGTCAGCGCCACCTACCCCATCGGCCTGACCGCCGACGAAATCTGCACCCTGGCCCGCCTGGCCGGCAGCGACGCCCGCAGCCGGATCCTCGAAATATCCGAGGTCAATCCGCGCTACGACGTGGACCGGCGCACCTGCCGCCTGGCGGCCATGATGATCATCTATTTCCTGGGCGCCATGCCATGAGGTGGGGGTGGTGGCGGCGAGAGTGGACGGTCGGGCCGCCAGACGTAGGCCGACCAGCCATGGATCCACGGACAGCGATCCGTGAAAGCTGTTGCGAGGTCATCTGTTTTGAATTATGATGATCCTTCGCCTATCGATATCGTAGCGGGAGTCCGATGAAGGAAAAATACGTGAGCATTCCATCGATCCTGGCCAAGGTGCCGGAGATCGACAAAGTGGCCCACAACATGGGACACGCCGCCGGGATGACCGACAACGAACGCTCCGATCTGGCCATCGCCCTGACGGAAATCGTAAAAAACGCCATTCTCCACGGCAACCAAGCGAATCCACAAAAGACGGTGTTGATCCATTTCATTATCGGGGATGATCAGCTGACCGTCACCGTCAAGGATGAGGGCGCCGGTTTCGATCCGGACGGCATACCGGATCCCACGTCCCCCGAAAACCTGCTCAAGGACACCGGGCGGGGGATCTTCGTCTCCCGCCACCTGCTGGACGAGATTCGTTTCGACCGGGAAGCCGACGGCATGAAAGTCACCCTGATCAAATACCTGGACAATCA
>JAFGRT010000197.1 GCA_016935015.1 Acidobacteriota bacterium
AGCCGTTTCCACGGCGGACGTGGAATCGACGCGTTCCAACATGCTGACCGTCGCCACGACGATACCCAAACCGGGTATCCCCGGGAATCTTCGCTGCACCGGCTCCTACAACAACTGGGCCGATCTCGAGTGGGACCCTTCGGCGACACCGTATGGTATCGTCATCGACTACTACCGCATCTATGAAGTGGAACAGACGCCCTTCGGGCCAGCCTATTACACCCTGGGTTACTCCGATTTTACCTACTATCGCGTTAATGACTGGGACGAAACGTCCAAAACGTACGTAGTACGGGCTTACGACACCAGCGGCAACTGGTCCGAATATTCGGCCCAGCTGCAAGTGACAGAAAACATTGCGGATACTACGCCACCTCCCGTTCCGAGCAATCTGGCGGGTGTACCCACCGGACCTTTCGGTGTCGAATTGACCTGGAATCCGGTGACCGACTCGGGCAGCGGCCTCAAGGAATACGACATCTATCGTGGTGGTGTGTTCATCGCTTCCACGACCCTGAACACGTATGTCGACGGAGATCTGACGCCGGAAACTCCGTACAGCTATACCGTACGGGCGGTGGACAACGCCGGCAATACGTCGGCGCCCACCTCCGTGGTGCAGGTGACGACGCCGGTCAACGACACCCAGGCGCCACCGGCGCCGGCCGGCCTCTCGGGCGTCGCCCTCAGCGACAGCCAGGTGCAGCTGAGCTGGTCGGCGGTCACGGACTCGGGCGGCAGCGGCCTGGCTGGGTACGAAATCTTCCGCGATCAGAACCTTATCGCCAACACGACGTCCCTGTCCTTCACCGACGGAAACCTGCAGCCGGAAACCTTGTACACATATGCTGTGCGGGCCTACGACAATGCCGGCAATCGGTCGGGCTATTCCAATATTGTCGAGATCACCACCAGGGTCCAGGATCTCACCGCCCCGCCGCCGCCCGCCAACCTCGCGGCGACCGCCCAGGATTATACCACCGTTCTGGTCACCTGGGATCCTGTGCAGGATGAACAGGGCGGCAGCGGCCTGGCCGGATACCAGCTCTACCGAAACAACCAACTGCTGGTGACCGTGGAAACCCCCAGTTTCACCGACACCGGTCTGGAGGAAATGACGCCTTACTCATACAAGGTGACGGCCTTTGACCAGGCCTCGAATGTTTCGGGTTTTTCCAACACCGCCGAGGTGACGACGCCGCCTTTCGACCAGACGCCGCCCCCGGCGCCCCCCGACCTGACGGCCACCGCCCTGGATGACACGCGCATCCATCTGGAATGGACGGCGGTAACGGACGAGCTGGGTGGCAGCGGCCTGGCCGAATACCGAATTTTCCGCGATGATCAGCTCATCGCCACGGTGACGACCAATGCGTACACGGATCTGTTCCTGCAACCCGTCACCTCGTATCGTTACATGGTCAAGGCCCGGGACAATGCCGGCAATGATTCCTCACCCAGTACCGAGGTGACGGAGAGCACCTTCGCCCTGCCCCTGGTCAGCGCCCAGGTGGCCAGCAATGACAACTGGTGGACCCAGTTCTCCATCATCAATATCGGGCCGGACGATAACCCTGTCCATTTCAACGCCTACGCGGCCGACGGCACCTGGCTGGAGGAAGTCAGGATGGAGTCCTTCCCCGCCGGGGCATCGTATGACGGGGAGGCCGCGGCCATCTTTAGTCCCGCAACCCTGGCCCAGGATTTCTGGGTCCGGGTGGTCAGCAAGTCGTCCCTGCGCGGCGTTCTGGCCTTCGGGACCCCCGACGGCGAAACGTTTGTGACCATTCCCATGTTCGCTCGCGGTTCCATGGATCTGTATTTCCCTTACGTGGTTTTTGTGGAAGAACTCTGGTACACGGGTATTTCACTGATCAATCCCCACATGGAGCCCGTGGAGGTCACCCTGCAGGCCATCGATGAGGACGGCTACGACTTGACCTCGACGGTGGTGAACATTCCGGCCGGCGGGAAGTATATCCGGTTGCTGGAATTCTTGTTCCCCGCCGTCGATCCGACAACGGTGCGCTTTATCAAGGTGGAATCGCCGCAGCCGTTGTTCGGTTTCGAGCTGTTCGGCAACAGCCAGGACAACGGTCTGTCCGGTTTGCCCGCCTTCTCGATGACCACGGACCTGTTCGGTGATCCGTTGGCGATGAGCAAGGCAGTCAAGTCCGGCGAAAAAGTTCGTCCGTCCATTCCTACCGGGTTTCATGGCGTGCCGCTCAGCGATTCCCAGATCTATCTGGAGTGGAATCCCAACCCCGAACCGGGTATTTCGTATGTCATCTGGGACAAGACCCTCGGCTTTGAATATGATATCGCCACCACCACCGAAACCCATTACACGGTGAGCGGCTTGCAGCCAAATTCGTTGTACGCCTATTATCTCAAGGCGAAAAACACAGGTGGTGAATCCTCGTCCCAAACGCCGACCCTTACCATCCAGACCCTGGCTGAGGGTCAGACCAATTATCCTTATCAGCTCATGTACAGCGAGATTCCCGATCCGGACCTGTATTTCACGGGCATCACGTTCTCCAATATGGGTACCCTCGCCACGGAGGTCTATCTGGAGCTGTACGACGCCACCGGATTGAGCATGGTCGATCCGCTGAGCGTACATGTTTTGTCGCGGCAGCAGATGACCCGTCCGCTGCGCTATTTCTTCACCGATGAACTCCTGGCGGATGCCGCCTACCTCAAGGTCGGCGCCATGGAGCCGTTGCTCGGTTTCGAGCTGTTTATGGCCGGCGGGGGATCCACGGGGCTGCCGTACCAGTATGACGGCATCGTCGGGCAGGAATACGGTGCCCCGACGCTCTACTTCCCGCTGGTGAAGATCGCGCCCGACGAGTTCAGCAGCGCCACCTGGGACTCCTTCCTCAGCGTGACGGATCTCTCGCGCCGGGAGAACAATGTGGCCATCTATGCCTTCGGTGCCGACGGCAGCCAGCTGGATGTCTATACGGATCTCCTGGCGCCCCAGAGCAAGGCGAGCTGGAGCGTCGGCGAGATTTTCGCCGACGTCGCCGCGGAGATCGCCTGGATCAAGGTGGCCGCCGACGGTGAAATCATCGGCCACATGATCTACCTGGACAGCTTTGGTGCCCGCATGAGCGCCTACACCGGTATCCGCGGGAGCGAATAGGATCGCCCGGCGGCGGTTTGTTCCGCATTTCATTAGAACCCATGGGGGCGGCCTGGCCGCCCTCCGTTGTTTTAAGGACCTGGTGATGGGATGACCAGGGACGGATATATGCGGTCCTTTCGAAGGGGGAGAGAGCCTGGACGTGACGGAATAGGCTTCACACCCGGTCGTAACTCAGCCGATCGAAAAGAAGCAGACAGATGAGGGGCCAGAGCGGCTCTTCATCACAGCTGCCCTGCAGGTGAAACTCCAAGGCGCCGCTGCCGGAGCCGGGGAACGCTTCCATGATGTTTTCCCCGGATTGCGAAATGAGGAGCCAGCGGTCCTTTTCAGGGTCAACCCGGCGGAACAGGAATTCGATGTCCAGACCGTAATGCCGGAGTTTCAGGTCCTCGCCATAGCGGAAGGATGAATGGATGTAGCGGTAACCGGCGAGAGGCACACGGTCAGGCAGGGACAAAATCTTCCACGTCCCGGCGAAGAGGGACGAGCCGGCATGTTTGATTTCCCATAACGGCTGATTCTGATGATAAACCGTATTGCCGCGAATGACGTAGCGCGGCCGGCTCCCGTCATACAGGATGACTTCGTTCGGCTGCTGGTCAATGACAAGAATCTTTTCCATAAATTCTTGTTCTGCTTAGTCTTACTATCGGGAATATATCAGATTTTCCACCAAAATAAAAGTGAATAATGCCTTCTGAATCGTGAATCTAAATGCTATCATTGTATCTTCGCAGTATGCAACAGGTGTTGAATTATGACGACGACCATTCAACCAAAAAAAAATGATCCCCTGTATATCCTGATCCTGTGGCACATGCACCAACCCATCTACCGGCGGGTGCGGCAGAACGGTTTCCTCCTGCCGTGGGTCCGCCTGCATGCCCTGAAGGATTATTATGACATGGTGGACGTCGTCCGTGAATTTCCCGAAGTACACGTCACCTTCAACCTCGTCCCGTCACTGCTGGAGCAGCTGGAGGATTACAGTGAACGTTCCATGGAAGACGATTTCCTGCTCATCAGCCGGAAGAAGAGCGACAAGCTGACCATTGACGACAAACTGTTCCTGCTCAAAAATTTTTTCTCTCTCAATTTCGACCACATGATCCAACCTTTCCCCCGGTACAAGGAACTGTTCGAGAAACGGGGGCACGTGGGTAAAGCGGAAAACCTCCGAGAGAAGGCCGGCCAGTTTTCCGTTCAGGATTACCGGGATCTTCAGATATGGTACAACCTGGCCTGGAGCGGCAACACCCTGCGGCGGAATCCCGAAGTCGACAGCCTGATCCGAAAGCAACGCAATTTCACAGAAGAGGACAAGCGTTCGCTTTTCCATATCCAGAATGAATTCATGAAGAAGATCATTCCCATCTACCGGGAAGCCCGCGACAGCGGCCAGATCGAGGTGTCGGTATCGCCCTACTATCACCCCATCCTGCCCTTGCTGCACAATATCAACTCCGCCCGGGAGGCGCTGCCCAATATCGATCTGCCCCGCCATGACTACCATCACCCGGAGGATGTCCAGTGGCATGTCCTCAAGGCCATCGAGCACTATCGGCGACATTTCGGGGCCGATCCCCGGGGCATGTGGCCGTCGGAAGGTGCCCTCTCCAACGAGATCCTGCCGATTATGCGCCAAGCCGGCATTGAATGGGCGGCCACCGACGAGGAAGTGTTGAAGGCGTCGCTGTGTCGGTCGGGTCAGTTGCGCGAAGAGGGCGCCTTCACCCCGGAACGAAAATATACACCCTACCGCTTTGAGACGCCGGCGGGGGATATGCGGCTCTTCTTTCGCGATCACCTCTTGTCGGATATGATCGGCTTCACCTATTCCACCTATGAGGGGGAGTCGGCGGCCAATGATCTCATCAGCCGGCTGCTCCTGATCCGGAAAATGCTCCCGGAGGATGCCAACCGCTATGTCGTGCCCATCATCCTGGACGGAGAAAACGCTTGGGAATATTACCCTTCCAACGGTATCGACTTTATGCGGGCCTTTTACGCGAAGCTGGCGGGAAGTCCCTTTCTCCGGGCCGTGACGTTTTCGGAATACCTGGATCTGGGGCGGCAGTGCCCGCCGCTGGACAACGTGCAGGCCGGTTCCTGGATCTACGGAACGTTTTCCACCTGGGTCGGTCATCAGGAAAAGAACCGGGCCTGGGATTTGTTGGGTGCCGCCCGTAAAAAGTTGGAGCAGGTCTCCGTGGCCGCAGACCGGAATGAAGCCGCAACGGCAGCGGCCATCGCCCGGGCCCATGAGGAAGTGATGATCGCCGAGGGGAGCGACTGGTTCTGGTGGTATGGCGAAGATCACTTTTCCGAATATGACCGCGAGTTCGATCAGCTTTTTCGCGAGCATTTGCAAGCCGCCTGGCAGCACCTGGGCCTGGAAGCGCCGGCTGAATTGTCCGAACCCATCGTCCAGCAGGTGAGCCGGTACAAGGTGCAGCCGCCGTTCGAACTGCTCACTCCCGAGCTGGACGGCCGCATTACCGATTATTTCGAATGGCTGGCGGCGGGGTATTTCTCGAACCAGTACTCTTTCTCGACGATGCAGCAGATCCACCGGATTTTTCACGGCTTCCATTTCGGTTTCGATCATCATAATTTCTACATCCGGCTGGATGTGGACAGCGCGTTGCTGCACGACCGTAAATATCCGTTCATCGTGGAAATTCTGTTCCGCAAGCCGGGAAATGTCTATTTTCGCATGGAAAAGAATAACGACAAGAAAACACTGACGTTTGAACGAATCCAGCTTCAGGCCGAAGGGGAGGCGCCGGAGCGCAAGCCCATCCCGCTGGTGGGTGTCCAGACCATCGTGGAACTGGGGATCCCGCTGAAAGAGATCGGCATCCATGAAAATCAGGTACTGGAATTTGCCCTGGCCATCTATATCAACGGCAATCTGGCGGAACGGATGCCCCACGAAGGTTTCATCGCCCAAAAAATCGCCATCGATGAACTCGAAAAGTACTACTGGGTCGTCTGATGATCAACCGCAAGTCGCCGCTGCAGATAATCCTGGGAGTGCACCTTCATCAACCGGTAGGAAATTTCGGCTGGGTCATGGAAGAATCCTTCGCCCGGGCCTATCGCCCGTTTCTCGAAACATGGCAGCGGTTTCCCTCCATCCGTCTTGTCTGGCACTGTAGCGGCTTTTTGCTGAACTGGCTGGCGGAACATCAACCCGGCTACCTGGCGGAACTGCAACAAAAAGTACGGGACGGGCAACTGGAAATTTTCACCGGTGGCTTGTATGAGCCGATCTTTCCCATGATTCCGCCCCGGGACCGGCAGGAGCAAATCCATCGTCTGACGTGCCAACTCGAGGACATGTTCGGTAGCACCCCCCAGGGCGCCTGGCTGGCGGAACGAGTCTGGGAGCCGGCACTGGCCGCGGACCTGGCCGCGGCCGGGGTGCGCTATGTGGCCCTGGATGACTATCATTTTTTTGCTGCCGGATTCACCGAACCGGAAGTGGACGGCTACTTTATCGTCGATGAGCTGGATCGTCACGTCGGGGTGTTCCCCATCAGTGAAAAAATGCGCTATCTGATTCCCTGGGTGGAACCGGACGAGGTCATGGCCGAATTTCGCCGCATGCATGCCCAGGGACGCCGGTTGGCGGTCATGATGGACGACGCCGAAAAATTCGGTGCCTGGCCGCAGACCCATGCCTGGGTGTATGAAAAGAGATGGCTGGAACGTTTTTTTTCCCGGCTCGAGGAGCAGCCGGACCTGGTCCGCACCACCACCTTCCGGGAGTACCATGCCGCCCACGCGCCGGCGGGCCGGGCGGCCTTGCCCATGGCGTCTTACGAGGAAATGGGCCAGTGGGCCTTGCCGCCGGCCAGTGCCCAGGCCTATTACCGCTGGAAAAAGCGCTTTGAAGAAGAAGGCACGCTGGCCGATCTGCAGCCGTTCTTTCGAGGTGGAATCTGGCGGAATTTCCTGGTCCGGTACCCCGAAGCCAATTATTTGCAGAAAAGGATATTGCAGGTCAGTGCCGGGTTTACGGACGACGCCCGCCGGGCAACCCCGGCCTATGACGCCCTGCTCCGGTCACAGTGCAACGACGTGTTCTGGCATGGCGTGTTCGGCGGCTTGTATTTCCCCCACCTCCGCCACCAAGCCTATGCCGGATTGCTGGAGGCCCAGCAAGGGCTGGACCAGATGGCGGGACGTGACTTTTCCGGCGGACCGGAGATCCGCATGACGGATTTTGACCAGGACGGCCGTGAGGAAGTGATCGTGGATGACCGGGACGCCTTTCTGGTCGTGGTGCCCGGCCTTGGTGGCGGCGTTCGGGAGTGGTCGTTCAAGCCGCGGCGGGTAAATCTGCTGGCCGCTCTTTCCCGCTGGGAGGAAAAATACCATCAGACGGCGCAGGCGACAGGTGCCATTCGCATCGAAGCGCCGGATGTCGCCATCGCCGGGGAGAGCCTGGCTTTATTCTTCGACCGGACGGAGCGGGTGTCGGCCCGTGAAAGGGTGTACGCGCATCTGCCGCAAGCCGATGAACTGGAATCCGGTTTGGCGGAAGCGGCCGCTTCCTTCTGGGACACGCCTTTCCGCCTGGAATCCGCTGCCGGCCAGCCGCTGGCCATGTCCGCCCGACAGAATGATTTTACTCTGGTGAAGAGCTATACCGTGACCACAGCCGGTACCCGCCTGGACGTGGTCTATGATCTCCAGGGACCGGACGGTTTCGACGGCTGGCTGGGCATTGAGTGGACCCTGGGATTGGCTGGTCCCGAGGATGCGCGGTTGGTGGGGCGAATATCCGGTCAGCCTGCGACTGCCTTCGCCCTGGACGAGCGACGCAATGATGCGGCGGTCTCCCGGTTGGAAATTGTCAATGCACGGGATGGGTACTGCGTGGCCGTTTCGGTCCAGGGGGGATGCAACGTGGCCCTGTACCCGATCCATACGGTTTCGTTGGCCATCGACCGGATGGAAAAAACGTTTCAGGGGCTGGCTGTTTGTTTGCTGATACCCGTGCGGGACGGCCGCTGCCAATCAACAGTAACCCTGATGTTGGAGCAGGAAGCGAAACGAAACTGAGACTTGTGCACAGGATTCAGACACGGGCGGCATTCAGCCCGCGGCCACACCGACCGGTGCACGTCAGAGTGAGAGGTGTTATGTCCGAGCTACGCCATGATCCCATTCAGAAGCGCTGGGTGATTATTTCCGTGGAACGGGGCCGGAGGCCCAGTGATTTTCAGCTGCCCCGTGAAGACTTACAGGAGGAATTCTGTCCGTTCTGTCCCGGAAGCGAGGACAAGACCCCGCCAGAGATCATGGCCCTCCGTCCCAACAACGGGCCACCCAACAGCCCGGGCTGGGAACTGCGGGTCGTGCCCAACAAGTTTCCGGCGCTCATGATCGAGGGTGGACTGGAAAAACGGGGTGTCGGCGTTTACGATCGCATGCGGGGCGTCGGCGCCCACGAAGTGGTGATCGAGACGCCGCGCCATGACCATCAGATGGCCGATTTTTCTGTGGCACGGTTGCAGGATGTCTTCACGGTTTTCCAAACCCGCTGGCATGATCTGAGCCGTGACCAACGGTTCAAGTATATCCTGATCTTCAAAAATCACGGACGGGCGGCCGGGGCGACCATGAGCCACTCCCATTCCCAGATCATCGCCACGCCCGTCACTCCCCTGACCGTTGCCCGGGGGCTGGATTCGGCCAAAGACCATTTCCAACTGAAGAACCGCTGCCTTTTCTGTGACATTCTGGACTATGAACTGGAAAAGCAGGAACGCATCGTCTGCACCAATGATCACTTTGTGGCGTACGCCCCGTATGCCTCCCGCTTCCCTTTCGAACTGATCATCATCCCCCGGATCCACAACCACAATTTTGCATCAATCCGCCCCGACCAGATTCGGGCGCTGGCCGGCATTGTCAAGGAAGTGCTGATGCGACTTCAGCTGGCCCTGCGGGATCCGCCCTACAATTTTATGATCCACACGGTCCCCAACGTAAATGCCCAACCCCGCCGCTCCTTCTACTGGGATACGGTGGAATATGACTATCACTGGCACATGGAAATCATTCCCCGCCTGACCCGGTTGGCCGGATTTGAGTGGGGGACCGGCTTCTACATCAATCCCACCCCGCCCGAGGAAGCCGCCCGTTTTCTGCGGGAAGTCGTTTTTTCGATGGACGTGGAGTAAGACCTTCGCCCGGATCCGTGGCGACCGAGGGCTGGCCGGGCCACGGAGACCGGACGGATGGCGTCTGGTCGGCGCCGTTTATCTAAAAAAAAATGCATGAAAATAAAAAAACTCCGGATAGGTTAAGGGGGGAACTATCCGGAGCGTGTTGCAAAGTCTAGGGGGAAGACTCTACTTAAATATATATAAGAGATTCGGCCAGGAAATGCAAGTCTTTTTTTCCAATATTTTGTGTTGAGTTTAATTTGCAAAATGGCTATGCTATACCCGCAATTGGATTTAAATTAAGCTAAGGGAGCCACTATGGGTTTTTTGGGCCGATTATTCAAAAAACCGGACAAGGATGAAACGTCCATCTCGCCGGATCGACTAAAGAAGGATGCCGCCAAACCAGATATTGTTTCTGCGGCGGAGGTCCCGGAAGATGAAGAGGTATACCTCGGCGACACGGATGCGACGGGCGCGTTGGATCAGGCGGCCGGTGATGGTCCCTCCGGTAATAATTCCGCGGCAGGTTCGGATCTGAAGCAGGAAGACCTGGTTGCCGGTCCTGTTCCGGAGACGGATGGCAGAAAGATCCAGGAAGATGACGTTGCCTCGAGTGCGCCTGAAATGGGTCGGTTGCGGGCCTCGGTCCAGGAACTCCGAGAATTGAGCCAACAGGCACTGGAGGCGAAGGGACGCATTCAGGAGATCGAGCATCTTCTGGGTGAAAAGGAAGCCGCCATCCTGGGCGAACTGCACCATACCCGCACCATTCTGGGTAGCATCTTCGAAGTGATCAGCGGTCGGGATCAAGAAAAAACCCTGGATGAGATCAATGATTTGCTGGCGTCGGAAATCGGGTTTGTCGAATCGGATCAGGAAGCCGACGTGGCCGATATGCATGGGCTGCTGAAACTGGTGGGCGAAAAATCGACCGATGCCCTTGCCGAAATCCGTACATTCATCGAGGAAGGGGAAAGCAAACTTGTCCACGTGCGGACCTTGCGCGAACAGCAGGAGGCCGCTCTGACCGCCCTGAACCGCAAGCTGGCCGAAGCGGCGCAACTGCGTGAGGAGGCGGAGGAGATACTGGCACAGCTGGGGAGCCGTAAATCGTCTTTGGAGCGGGAAGTGGATGCCACGATCGCCGCCCGGCAGAATGTGATGGCCCAGATTTCCCTGGTCGAGGAAAAGATCGAAAAGATCCAGACGGAAAAGGCGGAACTGGAAAGCCAGATCCAGATGCTGGAAGGGGAGAATCAGGAACTGCGCTCGCGCTGTGACTCCATCCGGGAAGAGATCGCCGAGAAGGAGCTGGTGACGGAGGAGCTTCAAAAAGCCCTGCAAACCGTCCAGGGTGACCGGAATGAGGCGGAACAGCAGCTCAAGAGCCTGATGAAGGAAAAGGAAAATGTCACGGCGGATATCCGGCTGGGCGAGCGGGCGCTGGAAGATCATCAGGAGATGACGGAGCGCCTGAACACCATGATCCGGGAGACGGAACAGGATCTGGCGGCGCTCAAGGAAGAATATGAAGAGGTTCAGACGTCGCGGGAGCATCTGGCCATCGAGAAACAGGCACGCGAAGAGGCCCAGGTGGAGAACCAGGGGCAGCTGGAGGAATTGCAGGAAAAGCTCAGCCAGCTGGTCAATGAAAAAACCGAATGGGAAGAACGTCTGCAAACGGGACGGGATGAGTTGGCGGCGCTGCAGGAAAAGGTGCCGGCATCGGACGCTGCGGCGCAAGGCGGCGAGGAAGTCACCATGCTTCGCGAGGAAATCGAGTTTATTTCCGGAGAGGTCGCTTCGTTGCAGCAGCAAGTGGAAGAGTCGCAGCGGGAGAAGTCCAGACTGGAAGAGGCGCGGACAGGGCTTCAGTCCGATGCAGAGATCGCGTCGGCGGAGGAGTTGCAGCGGAAACTGCAGGAGCTGCTGGAGGAGCGGAGCGGCTGGGAAGAGAAGCTGGAGCAGGAATCGGCCGGCCTGCAGGAATTGCGCGTTCAACTGGATACGCAGAGACAGAGTGTGGCGGACATGGGGGAGGAACGGGCCGCCGTGCAGGAGGAAATCAATCAGACTCGCGAGGAGCTGGCCGGCCTCCGAATCCGGTATGAAGAGCTGAAGGATGAAGTCGTCCGGGTATCGGCCGAACTGGAAGGCGAGCCAGCGGCGGCGGCGGAGTTCATGGAAGCGTTGCGCGAGGAAGTCCAGCAACTGCAAATGGAACAGTCCGAATGGTCCGAGAAAGTGCAGCATGAAAAGGCCGCCTTGGAAGAGGCCCAGGCCAATTTGCATCTCCAGCTGGAAGGCCAGGAGGAGATGAGCGAAGAGCGGCGCAACTTGCAGCAGCAGCTGAAGCAGGCCAAGGAAGCCATTGGCAATCAGCAGAAGCAGTACGAGGAATTGAAAAATCGTAAGGAAACGCTGGAGCAGGAGCTGGATCGTGTCCGGTCGGCCACCGAGGAGGGCGCCGGACTGGAAGTCCTGCAGCTGGAATTGACTGAGTTACAGGCGCAGCGGGAAACGTGGAAGGCGGATCTGGAACGATTGGAAGCGGAACTGAAGCAAAGCGAGGTGCTGACCGAGGAAAACAGCCGCAAGATGGAGGAGCAGGTCCGCGCCCGGCAGGAGCTGGATGAGCACATCAAGCAACTGGAAAGGGATATCGCTGACTACCGGACGAAAATTGACGATACACGCCAGGCCCTGGATGTGGCCGCCGAAGACCGGGAACGGGCGCGAAAATTGTACGAGGAGGAGAAGAAGGTTTCGGAGGCCCGTCAGGATCGGATGGAGGAACTGGAAGAGGAAAAATCCGTTCTAGAGGAGGAGTTCGGCAAACTGTCCGACAGCGACCGACCGGCGGCCGTCCGGGACGTTTCCCCTGCCTTGACCAGCCAGGATACGGTCTACGATGTAGAGCAAGCAACGGAACTCCCGCCGCTCATCGTTGAGGACGAAAATGAAGTGCCCCTCTCTCATCGGGAGGCCCGGCGACTGGCCCGGGTCAGTGTTTCGGATATCATTCTCTACAACAAGGAATTATTGAGAACGGCCGCCAATCAGCGCAATTTCCATCAACTGTTGGAAAAACATATCCGCCAGGCGGAAAGGTATTACCGGGAACGCGTACCCGCCGAAGTCACCAGGGAACGGGACTATCTGCGGGAGGAGATCGAGAAGCTGCGTCTGAGTCTTAAACCCTAGGAGATTCATTGGGTGGGGAAGAACACCTCCTCGGCGCGGGAGTTTGTCAGCATCCGGGCTGTTTCCTGCCGGTCTTGACAGGGGCGGCGTATTGTTGGCATCACCTGAAGATTCCTGACCGCTATTTCCAGGACATCAACACCCGCCTGCGGAAGGAACGATTTCTGTCCGGCTTCAATCTGGGCAAAATCCGTTTCAGCAAGATGGACTGGGGCGGCTACACCATCGAGGACACCAATTTCAGCCATACCACCTGGATCCATTGCCATTTCAGTAAAACAGTCTTTGAGCGCTGTCTTTTCCGAAACGCGGTGTTCGTGAATTGTGATTTTTCGGAAGCGGACGGCCATGAGTGCATCTTCGCCGGCAGTATCCTGGAAGACGTGACTTTCTTGGAGTCGACGTTTCGATACTGCCATTTCGAGATGGTGCGCGGCATGCAGATCCGGTTTGATGACGCGGATTTTTCCTACAGCACTTTTCACGGCGCGTTTTTACCCCGCTCCATCTGGGATGGGGCCAGGCTCTTCGGGGCTGATTTTTCCTCGGCGTTTCTGGGGGAATCATCGTTCAAACGCGTCAAGGCCCGGGATCTGGTGCTGGGCGCCGCCTGGTGCCGAGGCAGCGACTTCCGGGGTGCGGATATGGAAAACGCCAATGCGGTGGGGATTCTGGCCGAGGATGCCGATTTTCGCGAAACCAACCTGAATTCCGCCCGTCTGACGCGGGCGATTCTCACCCGTGCCCAATTCCAGGGGGCGGATTGCCGTCAGGCGGACTTTCAAGAGGCGCATTTTCGCAAAGCCCAATGCCGAGGCGCTGATTTTCGCGACGCCCATCTGGAGCGGGCCGATTTTACGGATGCCCACCTGAAGGATTTCCAGATGGATCAAACGGAGCTCTGAGCGAGGTGCACCATGGCGGTGGATCGTTACGAAGTCAAGAAGTTGACGTCACCGACCGTGGCTTCCGTCAACTCCTATCTCATCTGGAACCTGGACAACCGCCAGGCGGCCCTCATCGATCCGGGGCGAGGCGCCGAGCTGATCCATGATTACGTGCGGGAGTTTGAACTTCAGCTGACCGCTATCCTGCTGACCCATCTTCATACCGCCCACATTGTCGGCGTGGACCTGGTCCGAAACTGGGAACGGATGGATGTCTACGCCCATCGGGTGGAAAAAGGGGCGGCGGGGGCCAGCGTGCTGCTTGATGACGAGTGCTGCCTGAATCCCGGCGGGCTGCGAATCACGGTGTTCTGGATTCCCGGTCATAGCCCCGGTCATCTATGCTATTTGCTGGGCGGGCATCTGTTCACCGGTGATTCGTTGCTGGCAGGAAGTGTCGGGAGCACCGCCGACGGAGAAGATCATTGCCGTCAGATTCGGCAGATCCGCGACAAGCTGTTTCGGCTGGGGGATGACATCCGGGTCTGGCCGGGCCATGGACCCTCCACGACCATCGGCATCGAGAAATATTTCAATCCCTGGTTTGCGGTGTAGGTGAGGCAAGGAACGCTTCGTGCTGCCGCCGGGCCAGTTCAGAGCGGTTGAGGATTTTTTTTAGTGTCGTGGGCGACAGAATCGCCGCTCCCTCTTCAGCCTGCAGGGCGACCAGATTGCGCAGCAGACCGGCCAGCCGCGTCCGCGCCAGCGGGGTTTGCCCCAGTGCCCGTCGAAAAGCGTGACCACTCATGGCGGCCAGATGGTCGGCTGTCAGTTCCGTAATCTCTTTCAGGGGACGAAAGTCGGGCAATGGTGTGGCCGCCGCTCGGTGGTTGAAGGGGCACACCTCCTGGCAGCGGTCGCAGCCGAACAGGGCGCCGTCCAGGTGGCCCTTGAATGCGGGAGGAATGATGCCGCGGTGCTCGATGGTCAGATAGGACAGGCAGCGGCGGGCGTCAAGGACGCCGGGTGCGACCAGTGCGCCGGTGGGACAGGCCTCCAGGCAAAGGGTGCAGTCGCCGCAGTGGGACTCGCCGCCAGGTTCGCTGAAGGGTAGTTTCTGATTGATCATCAGTTCGCCCAGGAAGATCCACGAACCGAAGCGGGGGTGGATGAAACAGCTGTTTTTGCCCAGCCAGCCGAGGCCGGCCTGGACGGCCAGCGGCCGTTCCAACAGGGGCGCTGTATCCACCGCGATTCGTCCGTCCAGGTTGGGTACCTGGGCCCGCAGCCGCTGCAACAGTCGCTCCAGCTTGGCAGTCACCAGGTGATGATAATCGCGGGACCTGGCGTACCGGGAGATGCGCAGATTGGGGGTGGGGGCATCCGGCCAGAAGTATGGCACGACGAAAACGATAATACTGCGGCCGGCAGGGTACAGGGAAAATGGCTCGGTCCGGCGCCGCCCGGTGTCGGCCATCCATTCCATGCCCCCGAAAAAACCGGCCGCCCGCCATCGGTCCAGCGCGCATACGGCGGCAGGATCGATAACCGGAGGGCTGATCCCGAACTCCGTCAGGCCGACGGCAGCAGCTTCGACGGTCAGAATGTCCTGCAGGGTGGTGCTCATGAGCTTTTCTCTGATTGGTCGGACGGCGTTGATGCATCAGGCTTTTGGATGGCCGACGGGGACAAGAGCGGCTGGAAATGGCGGCCAATGGAGCGCATCATCGGTGTCAGCCGCCCGGTGAACGAATGATCGGCATCCTCAATGATGGCGGCGGTAATCCGGTCGCCGGCGCTACGGGCGAACTCCATTATCACTGACCGGTTGCCGAATTCGTCGCGACTCCCCTGGATCAGCAGCAGGGGCGGATGGTCGGTCGGCCAAAAGGACAAATCATACCGGTCAATGGGCAGACCCACGGCCAGGAGATAGCGGAGATCCGGCAGGCTGCAGGCGACCTTGAGTGCCAGCCAGGCGCCGAAAGAAAAACCGCCCAGGATCAATTGGGCGGCCGGAGCCTCGCGCCGCAGAAAAGCCCAGGTGGCGGCAATGTCAAGCTCTTCCCCGGCACCATGAGCGTGCTGTCCCGTGCTTCGGCCCACGCCCCGGAAATTGAACCGCAACGTGGCCGCACCGCACTCACGCAGGGCGTCGGCCATCCGGACCACCACCTTGTGTTGCATGTTCCCGCCGTACATGGGGTGGGGGTGGCACAGCAGTGCCGCCCATCGGCCGGTGTAGGCGGGGGGGTATTCCAGGCACCCCTCCAAAAACCCGGCGGGTGATGGAATGCGTAGCGGGGGCATTATTCCTTGTTCTGCAGTAATTTGGGTTTGAGGGCCTGAATTTTGCGCCGGATCTCCTGGGCTTTGGCCGCATCCTTGAGCGTCGAGAGTGATTTTTCGTAACTGTCACGGGCGTTGTGGCTTTGGCCCAGGGCGGCATAAACATCTCCCAGATGCTCGAAGATGGTGGGATCATCCGTTAGGACCTTGGCCGCCGCTTGCAGGAGCTCAAGGGCTTCGTCATTTTTCTGCTGTTTGAAATAGCCCCAGCCCAGGCTGTCCAGGAAGGCCGGATTTTTGGGTTCAAATTGCAGGGCCTTTTTAACATAGCGGATTCCCCGGCCGACATCGATGGCATAATCAATGAGCATGTAGCCCAAATAATTCCACGCATTTCCATTCTCCGGATCGAGTTCCAACACTTTTTGCAGCGCCTCCTCAGCGCCCTGATAACGCTTGGCCTTTTCGAGAACGGTAGCTTTCTGAAAGTAGAGAGGCGCCTCATCGGGAAATTTTGCCAGACCCTCGGCCACCGCGGTCAGAGCGTCGTCATACCGCTGTGCTTCGGTATAGATAGAGGTCAGCCCCAGGTAATAGCTGGTGTCCATCTCCTCCAGTCCGGCGGTGGCTTCCCGGAAGCCGGCGATGGCATCTTCCGGCTGGCCGTCCGCGAGACGGATCACTGCTTGGGTGGCCAGGATGCGAACATTGCCGGGCATTTTTCCCAGACCGTCGGCGATCACTTCCCCTGCCTTTTCCATCTGCTCCAATTCCTTGTACAGTGTGGCCAGCTGAATGTACACAGATGGCTCCTTGACATCCGGGAAATCCCGGCGAAGGGTTTCGAATACTTTTACCGCGCTGAACAACTTGCGAGCGTCGGCATACAAAAAACCGAGATTCAGCAGAAAGATATGGCGATTGCGCATATCGGCGGAGGAAAGCGATTCGGTGGAGCTTTCCAGATCGCGAACCAGCGACTGGAAAATGGGAATGCCATTGGTGACATCGCCCATCCGGGCGTAGGTGACGCCGAGATTGTAGCGGAAATTCCAGATGCTGGGTTGAACGGTTACGGCGTCCTTGAAGGCTTCCACGGCTTTGTCGTACTGGAGCTCGTCGCGGTACAGCCGGCCCAGCATGTCTAGGAGCTCGCCGCTGACGGAAGAGTTCCCGCGCGCCATCTCGAGGATCTCGATGGCACGGCGGGGTTGGTTGTTGTTGGCCAGCAGCGAGGCGTAGTTCATGTAGAGATTGGGATCGGAAGGGGACGAGTCCAGCATTTCGCCATACAGCTTTTCAGCCTCGCCGGTCTTGTTCATCCGGCCCAGGATATCCGCTTTGAGCATTTTGATCTGATGCCAGCCGGGACGCTCCTTGTCCAGCACCGCGATGGTGGCCAGGGCTTGCTCCAGTTTGTCGGCCTGAAAATAGGTCAGGGTCAGGTAGTAAAGCCCTTCCAGGGATTTGCCCGCCAGATTGTTGAAGCGGGTCAGATACTCCTCGGCCTTTTCCAAATTGCGAACGCTGAGATAAAGCTTGCCGAGCTCATACAGACTGTCCTTGTCGTCGGCATCCAGCTGTAAAATCCGGTCATAGCGGCCGACAGTCTCCTGCAACGCGGCGCTGTAATCGGGATCATTGGGAGTCAGGTTGCTCAACCGGTTGAGGGAAAAACGCGCCAGAAGCCGGAGGGCCGGAACGAAATCCGGCGATTCCTTGAGGCAGCGTTCCAGCTGCCGGGTAGCCTCGGGCATTTTCTGGATCTGAACCAGAAACTCGGCGTACTGATAGCGCAATTCCACATCCGTGGGATTGAATTGCAGCGCCTTCTCAAACTCTTCGCCGGCGGCCGTGTACTGCCGCTCGCTAAGAAATTCCTGGGCCTGCAGAAAGTGGAAGTAGGATTTGGCCGGATCCGCCGGTACGGCCTCGTCTTCGACGGGTGGCTCCACGCCGGACTGCTCGCCCGCGCCAGCCTGGACGGGCGCCGCCGCCCAGATCGTTCCGCCGCCGAGGATCAGCAGCAGACCTATGTGTACGGTAAGGGTGCCAACAGGGTTCATACTCACCTCTGGGTCACTGATTGGATGCAGGAAAGATGGGCAACGGATCACCCCACAACAGTTTAAGCAGATGATAAAACAGGTTCACCGGGAAACCGACCACGTTGAAGTAGCAACCGTTGATCCCCCGGACGAACAGCGCGGCCTTTCCCTGGATGCCATATGCGCCCGCCTTGTCCCGCCATTCGCCGGACAGGAGGTAATTCGCCAGCAGGTCCGGGGCAAGGGTGTCGAATTCGACTTCGGTCACGGCCGCGGACGTCATCTGCCGGCCGCTGTCCAGGTCCTGCAGGCAGATCGCCGTAACGACGGCGTGGGTGACACCCGAAAGAAGGAGCAGCATTCGCCGGGCGTCGGCCTCATCCGCCGGCTTGCCCATCAGCTGGCAGTCTTGATAGACCAACGTGTCCGCCGTTATCAGGATGCCGGATCCGGCCGGCCGACACGGCAGAGCGGCCATTTTTTGTTCCGCCACATGTCGTGCCAGGCTGGGCGGATCAGGGTGAAGCGGTGGGATGATCTCCGTGAACGGCGATTCAAGGAGGACCGTTTCAAATCCGAGGTTTTTCAGAATCGCCCGCCGCTGGGGCGAGCGTGAAGCCAGAAACAGTCGCATGACGCGGGAGCCTCCCGTCAGACTCCCATCATTATAGCGGGTTTTGGGGGAAATAGCATCACATTCCGGAACTTACGATTCCTGCAGGCGATGGCGGACGATGTCTCCCTCAATCATGTAGATGGTGTCTTCGGCAATATTGGTGGCATGGTCGGCGATCCGCTCCAGGTTGTTGGCGATAAGCAGGTAATGGAGCATCTGCTTTAGGATACCGGCCGAGTCGCGGTCGGTTCGCTGCACCCGGTTGAGGATCTGGCGATGCAGGGCATCCACCTCATCATCATCAGCGCAGATCTGGGCGGCGAGTCCCTCATCCAGATCGATCAGGCAATCCAGGCTTTTGCGCACCATCTCCTGGACCTTGCCGGCCATGGTCAGCAGCTCCGGCGGGGGATCCACATGGGGGATGCGGGAAAGGGCGATGGTCTCTTCGGCGATGTTAACGGTCAGATCGCCGATTCTCTCCAGGTCATTGTTTATCTTGAGTGAGGCGATGATATATCGCAGATCCACGGCCACCGGCTGATACAACGCCAGCAGTTTCAGGCAATCCTCCTCCACTTCCACTTCCATTTCGTCGATGATGGGATCGGCGGTGATGACACTTTTGGCCAGTTCATCATTATGGGAATCAATGCATTTGACGGCACCCTGGAAGCTTTCCTCCACCAGCGCGCTCAACGACAGAATTTTTTTCTTCAAGCTTTCGATTTCCCGATACATGTGGATGGGCATGCCATACTCCTTCAAAATAAAATCCGGCCGCGATGGAGAGGGCCGATGGTTCCGGTCCGGTGTTCAAATGAACCTGGCATGGACGCTGCGGAAAATTGAAAACCCGCCCCGCCGGCGATTCCTGTCATTATACCAGCTGCCGAACGCGCAACAATGAAAATAACGTAAGGACAACCGTCCTTTACCGCCAGTACGTAAATCATCCTTGTACAGTTGATTTGTTAGAGCGGTATGAAATTGGTGTTAGATATGGATCATTTGCCTGAAATTACCCTGGTAAAAAGCCTGTGCGGAAGGACACATGTGCCCGAAAATCCTGAGATTCAAAAGGATTTCCCGCGGGAGTCGACCGCAGCCACGCCGATCCTTGAAAAATAACAAAGCGCTAACATTACCTTTATTACCGACTAACAGTCCATCCGCATAATCCGCCATCTGTTATAACCCATTCCTAGGAGGAGAGTATGCGATTCTTTTTGACTTGTGTGTTGACCGCTCTGACCCTGATGAGCATGTCGGTGGTTATGGCCGCCGACAAAATCGTCCTCGACGGCTCTACCACCGTCGGTCCCATCGCCAAGGCTTTTGCCGAAGCCTACATGAAAGAGAACCCTGATGTGAACATTTCCGTCAGTGAGTCGGGCAGCGGCAACGGCGCCAAGAGCCTGATCAACGGTGCCTGCCACATCGCCGACATGTCCCGTTTCATGAAGGACAAGGAGTTCGCCGCCGCCGTGGAAAAGGGCATCATGCCCGTGGCCCATTGCGTGGCTCTGGACGGCATCGCCATGATCGTTCACCCCAGCAACCCGGTGAAAGCCATCACCATGGCTCAAATCAAGGACATCTACACCGGCAAGATCACCAACTGGAAAGATCTGGGCGGCCCCGATGTCAAGATCGTCATGATCAGCCGTGACACCAACAGCGGCACCTATGAGACTTTCGAAGGCCTGGTCATGAAAAAGGAAAAGATCGTGGAAGGCTGCGAGTACGTCGGCAGCAATGGCGCGGTGCGCGGCCGCGTGCAGAGCACCCCGGCGGGCATCGGCTATGTGGGCATCGGCTTCCTGGACAAGTCCGTCAAGGCCTTGACGGTCGGTGGCGTGTACCCGACGAAAAAATCCATCTCATCTGGCAAGTATCCCATTGCCCGTCCCCTGTTCATGTTCACCAACGGCTACCCGAAAATGGGTACGCACCTGTTCACCTTTGTGAACTATTATCTGAGTCCAAAAGGACAGGAAATCGTGGAAGCCATCGGTTTCGTGCCGATTACCGAGTATTAGTCCGGATATCTGAAAATGTACCGGCCGGGGCGCATGCTTCGGCCGGTACATTCTTCAGCCACATTCCTTGATGGAAACGGAAAGGTTGCTGTGAGCCAAACAACATTGAATGCGGGTCCGACGCCCGGCCGATCGGCCAAAAGAAGCATATACATCAGCGAGGGGACCAGTCGCTGGCGGCGGTTTGTGTCATTTTCCATTGAAGGATTCCTCTTCCTGGTCACATCTTTGTCACTGATTGCCGTCTTCTTTATCATTCTGTTCATTGCCATCGACGCCATTCCCTTTTTTCAATTGGAAGGCTTCACGGAATTTTTCACCAGCATCCGCTGGTACCCGTCGGGTTCTCCGCCGGAGTTCGGTGCGCTGGCCATTATTTTCGGCAGCGGGATGGTCACTTTCCTTGCCGCTATGATTGCCGTCCCCCTGGCGCTGCTGTCGGCGGTCAGTCTGAGTGATATCCTGCCCTTCTCCGTCCGGCAGTTCGCCAAGCCGGTCATCGAGATCATCGCCGCCATCCCGTCCGTCGCCTACGGCTTTTTCGCCCTGGTGGTCTTTGCGCCCATTCTGCAGACCAGCGGCGGTCATCTCCTGGGCATCCTGGTCTGGCTGTTCGGTGCGCCACTGGCGCTGATCGTTTCCTTCGTCGTGGGCGATATGCTGGCCGACCGCATCTTCGGGGATAATGTCACCCAGGTCCAACGGACCGCCATCCTGCTGTTGCTGATGGGAATCTTCAGCGTGGGGCTGTACTTTCTTTATGCGCCCATCAGCGCCATCAAGATCTCCAGCGGCACCAACGCTCTGAACGTGTCCATCATTCTGGGGATCATGGCCCTGCCCACCATCGTCAGTGTGTCGGAAGACGCCCTGCAGGCCGTGGGCCGTGAGCTGCGCGAGGGAAGTTACGCCCTGGGCGCCACCCGCGCCGAGACTATCACCAAGGTGGTCATCCCGGCGGCCCGCTCGGGGATCATTGCCGCCATCATCCTGGGCATCATGCGGGCCATCGGCGAAACCATGGTGGTCTGGATGGCCTCGGGGAATGCATCACAGATCCCCTCGCCCTGGTACAATGTGCTGGAACCGGTGCGCACATTGACGGCCACCATCGCCGGTGATATGGGCGAAGCCGATCATGTAACCGGTTCGTCGCGCTATCACGTCCTGTTTGCCATGGCCTTGTTCCTGCTGCTGATCTCCTTTTTCAGCAACCTCATCAGCGAATGGGCCGTCATGCGCTCGAAGAAAAAATGGGGAGTCTAGGCCATGAAAGCACACACCCGCAAAATACTGGACAAATCCTTCACCGGCATGGGCTTCATGTCGGTCATCCTGTTGACTCTCTCGCTGGTGATCGTGCTGGGGCCCATTTTCGTGCGCGGGATCCAGGCTTTTCTGTTCTTCGATACGGTGGAGTATCGACGAATGCAGCTGGATCTGTTTGACCGGGGCGATCCGGAGGAAGTGAAGGCAGAACTGGACGAGGTCTGGGCTGAGCGCCGTTTCATTTATGACACTATCGCCGCTTTCGAGGAACAGGTCGAAAATGAAGAGATTGAAAACAGTTGGGAATATCCGGAGAAAATCGACAGCCTGAACGACAGTCTGAAAGCGCTGTTCGGTCCCCGGCCGGACGAGCCCGAACCGGTGTTGCCGCGCGACCGCTACGGCGAGACCCGCTGGGACCGGGCCCAGCAGACATTCAAGCTGGTGATGTATAAGGAGCAGTGGGATTATTCCGATCCCTCCGCCATGGGCTCAAAGGTGCTGGTGCCGCGGATCGACTCCTTTCGCGGCACGACCGTGGAGCAGATCTTCCCCTACATGGAGGAAAATCTGGAGAAACTCATGCTGCCTGAATTTACGTTCTACTGGCAGTTTCTGACGGACAAATCCCATGACATTCATTTCTTCGGCGGGATCGGCGCTGAGGTTCTGGGGACCTTCTACCTGGTGATTGGGACCATGCTCTTCGCCATCCCCATCGGTGTCATCGCCGCCATCTATCTGGCGGAATTTGCCAAGGAAGGCAAGATCGTGAGCCTGTTGCGGACCGCCATCAGCACCCTGGCCGGTGTGCCCAGCATCGTGTTCGGGCTGTTCGGCCTGGCCTTCTTCATCAACACCATGGAAGTATCTCAGTCGAAAAGTGTTCTGGCCGGCTCACTGACCCTTACCCTGTTGGTGCTGCCGACCATTATCCGGGCGGCGGAGGAGGCCATTCTGGCCGTGCCCAAGGCTTACAAGGAGGCTTCCCTCAGCCTGGGGGCCAGCAAGCTCTACACCATTCTGAAGGTGATTCTACCGGCGGCCATGCCGGGCATTCTGACGGGGATCGTCATCAGTATGGGCCGGGCGGCCGGTGAGACCGCGCCCATCATCTTCACTGCCGCCGTCAGTGTCGGTCAGCCGCTGGGGCTGTTTGAAACCTTGAATCAGCCGACGATGGCCTTGCCCTGGAACATCTATAACCTGGTGACGGAGCATGAAGCGGTGGACCAGATCCGGCATGTGCAGTTCGGCATGGTGTTTACGCTGGTCCTGCTGGTCGTGGTCCTGAACTTTGCCGCCATCGTTCTGCGGGCCAGAATATCGAAGAAATTGAGAGGATAATGCGGTAAAATGAGTCAAACAGATGCCAAAAACGTGCGGGTAAGTAAAATGCAACTATCCAAGGACTCCATCCACCAGAAAAAGATCCTGAATCCGGAGACGGAAAAAGGTCACGTCATCTCGGAAGATTTTTCAGTTTTTTATGGGAACACCGAAGCCATCGTCAAGGCCAACCTGTCCATGCCCGCGAAAAAGGTCACGGCCATCATCGGACCCAGCGGGTGCGGCAAGAGTACCGTTCTGCGGGCCATCAATCGGATGAATGACCTGATCCCGGGCTGTTATGCCAAGGGCAAACTGATATTCGACGACGAAGATATTTACAGCCAATACACCGATGTGGTGCTGCTGCGGAAGCGGATCGGCATGGTGTTTCAGAAACCCAATCCCTTCCCCAAGTCCATCTTCGATAACATCGCCTTCGGGCCCCGGCTCTGCGGTATTAGAAGGAAGAGCGATCTGCAGGAGGTCTTCGAAAAGAGTTGTCGGCAAGCCGCCCTGTGGGATGAAGTCAAGGATCGCCTGGAGGATAACGCCCTGGGGCTCTCCGGCGGTCAGCAACAGCGTCTCTGCCTGGCCCGTGCGCTGGCCGTGGATCCGGAAATACTTCTGATGGACGAACCGACGTCGGCCCTGGACCCCCGGGCCACGTCGAAGATTGAGGACCTGATCCGCGAATTGCGTGGCACCTACACCATTATCATTGTCACCCACAACATGCAGCAAGCAGCCCGCGTGTCGGATTACACGGCGTTTTTCTACGAAGGCGTCCTGATCGAGTTCGCCCCTACCTCGGAACTGTTTACCAATCCCCGGGAAAAGAAAACCGAAGAATACATCACGGGCCGGTTCGGGTAGAAACTTCGGGCGGGGAGGTATTCCGGAAAAACCGTCCAGGACTGCCCGCGGCGGGTCCGGCACCCCCGATTTTTACGGCAGGGTTGTCCTCACCACCCGTTGGCGACAGCCAGGCCGTGGTGAGTATTTTGCCCTTCGGCTCGGAATTTGGTCATTTTGCCAAATAAACAATTATCTTCTTGACATTCCGGTGGCCATCATCCATCCTTGACTGTGTGCTCTGTGGACTATTAAAACGAGGGAGAGTCGATGGTGAGCATTCACAGCAAACACCTGGCCGCACGGGCGGAGATCCTCAAGGCGCTGGCCCATCCAACCCGTCTGTTTCTGGTGGATGAACTGGCCCGGGGCGAACGGTGCGTCTGTGAATTGACGGAACTTGTGGGCGCCGATATCTCCACCGTGTCGCGGCACCTCAAGCTGCTGCGTCAGTCGCACATCCTGGTCGCCGAGAAACGGGGGGCGCAGATCTGGTACTCCCTCCGCATGCCGTGTGTGCTCACGTTTTTTCAGTGTATCGACCACATCATGACCAGTTCGGCGCGCCAACAGGCGGACCTGATCGAGGAACAGATCGACTAGTGGGGACAGCGATTCCCGGTAAGCCCCCCAGCAGGGCTGGCCGTCGACAACTCGAGGAGCAGGATCGAATGATGGATTGGAAAAAGGAATGGAAACCGCTGCTGGGCATGGCTCTGGTTTTTACCGGATTCTATTATTTACCCCTGGACTGGTCCCGTCTGGAACATGCCGTCATGGAGGCCCTGTACCTGACCCGGTGGTATGCCCGGGAGCATGTGCTGCTGTGCCTGGTGCCGGCGTTCTTCATCGCCGGCGCCATCGCCGTATTTGTCAGCCAGGCCGCAGTGATGAAGTATCTCGGCGCCCGGGCCAAAAAGGTGGTGGCCTATGGCGTCGCCTCCGTCTCGGGTTCCATCCTGGCGGTCTGCTCCTGCACGGTGCTGCCGCTCTTCGCCGGCATCTACCGCATGGGCGCCGGCCTCGGGCCGGCCACCGCCTTCCTCTACTCGGGACCGGCCATCAATGTGCTGGCCATCATCCTCACAGCCCGCATCCTTGGGGTGGAGCTGGGCGTGGCCCGGGCCGTGGGGGCAGTATTGTTCAGTATCATCATCGGCCTGCTGATGCACCTGATTTTTCGGAAGGAGGAGCTGGCCAAGGCCCGGGCCCAGGCCGCCCTCCCCGAATCGGAGACGGCGCGCCCCCTGTGGCAGAACATGATATACTTCGGCGCCATGGTGGGCATCCTGGTTTTTGCCAACTGGGGCAAACCGGAGGCAGCGGTGGGGGTCTGGCACGCCGTCTGGTCGTCCAAATGGATCATCACCGCCTGTTTCGGCGCCGCCTTGGCCGTGATCCTCGTGCGCTGGTTTAATCTGCGCTGGTGGCCCATCCTGCTGACCGCCGCGGCGACGGCGCTGGTTGCATTGTGGCGTCCCGGGCAGCCGGAGCTGCCTTTCGTAGTGGCCGTCATCGGCCTGTCGGTCATTACCGGACGCGATGAGGGGGAAGCCGGTGAATGGCTGAGCGCCACCTGGGGCTTTACCAGGCAGATCCTGCCGCTGCTCTTCTTCGGGGTGCTGGTGGCCGGCGCGCTGCTGGGTCGGCCGGGGGAGGAGGGGCTGATTCCGTCGGCATGGATCAGCGGCGCCGTGGGCGGCAACTCCATCGGCGCGAACCTCTTCGCCTCGGTGGCCGGCGCCTTCATGTACTTCGCCACCCTGACGGAGGTTCCCATCCTGCAAGGCCTCATCGGCAACGGCATGGGCAACGGGCCGGCCCTTGCCCTGCTGCTGGCCGGGCCGGCATTGAGCCTGCCCAACATGCTGGTCATCCGCAGCATCATGGGCACCCGCAAGACCGTGGTTTTCGTGGCGCTGGTGGTGGTGATGGCCACCATCAGCGGCTTGATATTCGGAGAAATTTTTCCCTGAGGAGCAAGGAATGAAGAAGATACAGATTCTGGGCACCGGCTGCCCCAAATGCGCCAAGCTGGCCGACACGGCCGACGCCGCCGCCCGCGAACTGGGCATCGAGTACGAACTGGTCAAGGTGACAGACATCAACGACATCCTGGGTTTCGGCGTCATGATGACGCCGGCCCTGGCTGTGGACGGGGAGGTGAAAAGCGTGGGGCGGGTGCCCGGCAGCGAGGAGATGAAGGACGTTCTGCGTCAGGCGTCGTCGCCGGATACTCAGTGACATCGTCCTTCGAAAACGAGCCAAATGATCATTCATGGGAAGGCAATCATGAGCAAATGGATGGTGGTATGTGGATTGCTGATTATCGGGGCCGGCATTCTGACCGGAACACATGGCCCGGCCAAGGGCCAGGACGGAAAGGATGCCATGAGATCGTCGTCAGGCAATGAAACCGTTGTGTACTATTTTTTTACAATCCAGCGCTGTCCCTCCTGCACCAAGATCGAGAAATACACCCGTGAGGTGCTGGAGTCCGTATTCGCCCAGGAATTAAAAGACGGAATCATCGTCTGGAAAATGGTTAATGTGGACGAACCGGGCAACGCTCATTACATGGAAGATTTCCAGCTCTTTACCAAGTCGGTGGTTCTGGTGGAGACATCCGGTGACAGCGTGGCGCGCTGGAAAAACCTGCCCAAGATATGGCAGCTTCTCAACGATCAGTCGGAATTTACCCGGTACATTACCGACGAGGTGACGGCCTTTTTGGGAGGGGAATGATGGAAGGGTTCGTTCTGGGTGTCGGGAGCGCCATCTGGCTGGGGATTCTGACGTCCATCAGTCCCTGTCCGCTGGCGACCAACCTCGCAGCCGTGTCCTTCATCGGCAAGCAGATGGGGCGACCCGCCCGTGTGGTATCGGCCGGTTTGCTGTATATTCTGGGGCGGGTCATCGCCTACACCGTCCTGGGAGCGTCTCTCATTGCCGGCATCCTGTCCATACCCGGCGTAGCCCGGTTTTTACAGAATTCCATGAATCAGCTGCTGGGCCCCGTGCTCGTCGTCGCCGGGCTGTTCCTGCTGGGTCTCTTCAAGCTCCCCTCAGGAAGGGGGAACTTCACTGCGGCCGCGCAGAAACGGCTGGAAAATCACGGTTTGCTGGGCGCGCTGCTGCTGGGATGCCTGTTCGCGCTCTCCTTTTGTCCCATCTCGGCTGGCCTGTTCTTCGGCAGCCTGCTGCCGCTGGCGGCCACGCACCAGTCGAGCCTCCTTTTCCCTTCCCTTTACGGAATCGGGACAGGCCTGCCCGTGCTCGGCTTCGCCGTACTGGTTGGATTCGGGGCCCACTGGATCGGCAAGGCGTTTCAAAAGGTGACGGTGTTCGAATTCTGGGCGCGCCGCATCACCGGTGGCATCTTCGTACTGGTGGGAATCTATTACTGCCTGAATTACCAGTTGAAGATCTGGTAATCCGTTTGTCCGGGCAGGCCGGCTGCGGCTGTCGGACCGGGGCGCAGAAGCCGTGAGAGGTCGTATTCTGAAGGCAGCATCGAAGAGACAGCTGCGCCGGTGGGGTGGCATCCTGACGGTGGAAAGGACGCTCGTCACCTTCGACTGATGAGGCCCCGGCAGCAGGGATCGCTCGGTCGAGCGGCGCGTCCGTAGCAACCGGTGGACTGTTTTCGGGTGGCGGTCGAGCCGGACCTGGAAATCTACCAGGCCACCGGGACCTGACGGCGTGTCCCTCGGGAAGGGGGCCGGATGCTGCATATCTCCGCCCACGACGGTGGCACAATCTCCCCGGAAATCCTGCTGTCCTGAAGGCGGTAGCGGTACCCTCGACCGGTGATTTCGGTCATGGTGAGGAGGCTGCATGGCGGTGGACATACAGCAGATTCGGATCGGAAGCGTTCGGGTCGGCGTTGTCGGCCTGGCAGAAGAATGCGCGCGCCTGGCCGGGGAGGCCGGCAATCTGTCGGATTCCGAAATGCGGGATCTGCTACTGGCGCGAATGGCGGGCCGCAATTACATCCCGGCGGGCATGCAGGCGGAATATGCCGCCGCTTTCTGGTGGGAATACCGGAAATATCGTGGTGAAGCGGTTCCGGATGAAGGCGGAAGCGGGCTGGTAATCGAAGTGCTGGGCCCCGGGTGCCCGCGCTGCGAGCAGCTGCTGGAGGAGGTCCGGTATCTGCTGGTCCGCGAGGGAATTGGAGCCGGAGTGGAACATGTCACCGACCTGCAGGCAATCGCCGCCTTCGGTCCCCTGGCGACGCCGGCGCTGGTGATCGATGGCCGGGTGAAGTCCACCGGCCGCATCCCGCCCCCCGGCCAGATCCTGAAATGGCTGCGGGTGACAGATGATTGACGCATGGCCGCCGTCGGTTCGGGCAACAGCTACTCGGTGACCTGGCTGGTGTGTATCAGAACGATATCCTCGCCCTCGCGAAGGAACACGTGGCGCCACTGGGGCGGCAGGTGTAGCTCTTTGCGTGCGGATCGGGCGTCGGGGCCGGTCAGAAAACGGATCCGGCGCTGCATGTCGGCGCAGATCCCCTCTTCCACATATGCATCGCCGATCCGGAAAAACACACGGTCGCCCGCCGCCAGTCGAGGCGCTGCGACGGGATCGATCCGGCCACACAAATCCCTCAGGATCAGGTGCGGATTGGTGATCCATTCCGAATCCGGCCCGGCCTGCTTCTTTTCGTTGGCGACGCCGCCGACGGCCTCGTCTCCGGCCAGTGCGCTCGGTTTCAATGGCTGAGCGGCAAAGGAGAGATCCGCCGACCTGGCCTCCCGGGCAGGCGCTTCCGCTTCTTCTTCACGGGCGGCGTTGCCGGTGGGCGGTGGAGTGACCGCCTTGGCCCTGACAGTCGTCGATGACGGCAGGGCTTCACGCGTCGTCGCCGCTGGCGGTTGCGTGTCCTCACGTTCCAGGACGGGGGCGAATTCCTCCTTTTCGGCCGGAGGTTCGGCTTGACTTTTCGGCGCGCTGGGGGCCGGTTCGGGAGAGTCCGTCCGATGTGATGTTGACGTTTCCTTGTCTGCCAGAACGGCATCGCCTTCTGACTTTTCCGGGCGGTCTCCCTTGAAATCCGCCTCGCCGGATTGCCGGATGGCGTGGGCTGCGTCGGCCGGACCGTCGGCATCCCACTGCGGGGTGGCGACCGGCGTCGACATCCGGCTCTGGTCGGAAATCCGCATCAGGGAACTGCCTCCCAGGTATAGCAGACCTACCACCAGCACCATGGCCAGGGCGGAGGCCAGGGGGCGGAGGGCCGGGTAAAACTGGAACAGGGACGCCGAACGGCGCGGGAAAAGAGGGCCTTCCTGACCCGCCAGCCGCCGCAATAACAGCGCTTTTTCCAGGCAGGACGGACAGCGGTACAAATGCCGGCGCAGGCGCTGTCGCGCGGCGGGCGACATTCCCTCATCCTCCAGCCAGGCGGCCAGGATGTTTTCATCCGGGCACTCATCACCGGCCTCACCATGGGTGAAGGTGTTGAACAGGCGGCGAATAAACAGGGTCAAGGTTTCGTGTTTCATCACTAATGAGACGTCCCGTTCTCGAAATCTTGCAGATTTTCTTCCGTTTCCGCCCGGCGCCGAAAGGTTTCCAGGTGCTGCGAAATGAATTCCAGGCACTTTTCCAGGAAATCATAAACTTCCGACGGGCTCCAGCCGTGCTGCCGCCGCATAAACTGCACCAGGTCGCGCTGCAATTTCCGCGTGACGCGGGCGTTCCAACGGCTGGCGGTGGATTCGTGGATGCCCAGGGCCGCGGCGGATTCGGCCAGAGTCATCTGTTGGAAATAGTACATGTTCATGAAACCGGCCTTGTCCGCCGGCAGGCGGCGGAGATGGCGATACAGGTAGCGGGCGCAATCGGCCAGCAGCGGTGGGGAGAAGTGACGCCGGCAATCGGATTCCGTGGCCGGGGCGCTCATTCGGTTGACCTGTTCGGCGGACAGGGAATCCATCGCGAAGCGCCGGGCCCTCCGCTGCTCGTCCAGAAAATAGTGGACCACCACCGCCCGCAGCCAGCCCGGCAGCGACCCCCGGCCGCCATACTGGGCCAACTTGTTTTTCTCCATGAGCAGCACAATGATTTGGGAAACCAGTTCCTCGGCGGATGCAGCGTTCCGGCTGATCTTGAGGGCTACGCGCAGCAAAAACGGCCGGTAGCGGCGGTAAAATTCTTCCCAGGCGGAGGGGTCTCCGCGCGCGCAGGCCTGGCAGAGCGCGACGTCATCGAATGTCGCGACGCCGGATTCGCCGGTCTCCGGCTCTGCTGACGCCGTAACACTCAATTCCGTGTCGGAAGTCCGGCCCGGTGGTGGGCCTTCGGACATCGTCATGCGGCTTTCTCCGCAGTATAGGTTCTTCCATCCTATTAAACCGCAGAGGCGTGGAGAACGCAAAGGAAAATAGGCTCACGAGCAGTAGTGAGTACGGCCCCCCCAACCGCCCGGTAGGAGCGGGATCAGCCGGTCAGGATCGTTGGCCATGGTGTGCGAACGACCGGGCTATGGTCAGAAAGAGTTACTCATGGCCGGCGAACCGGACGGGGATGCGCCGTCCCAGTTCGATGCCGGTGAGGCTGAGGCGGGACGTATAGGCCACGATCTCGATGCCGCGTCGGTAGGCGTCCCGCAACGCGGCGGCGAAGGCGGGATCCATGGTCGCGTGGGGCATCAGCCAGCGGGCGTCATCCCGTTGCACCAGAAACAGGATGGCGCCGCAATAACCGCTGTGGGCGGCCGCCACCAGCCCGTTGACATGACGGGTGCCCCTGATGGTCGGAGCGTCGGGAAAGAGTGCCGTGCCGTCCTGAACCAGGGTGACGGATTTCACTTCCAGCAGGATATCGATGCCCGCCGCCATGAGGTGGAAATCGAAGCGGCTGCGGCCGTGGCGCACCTCCCGTCCCACCAGCTCGTAATCGCGAAACTCGTGTATGGCCCGGCGTTTCAGGCAAAATTCCGCGAACCGGTTGGGCAGGATGGAATTGACCGACACCAGGCGCGCGCCGTGTTGTACCAGCGCCACGGTGTACGCCGTTTTGCGCCCGGGAGCGGCTGCCGGCTCCAGCCAGATTCCGGCGTCGGGCAGCAGCAGCTCTTTCATGCGACCCGGATCATGGAGATGGGCGAGGACGGTTTCACCCGCCAGGTCGGCTTCCACCAGGAACCGGTTGAGGCGGCGTCGGAAACGTCCCGGGACGAATTCACGCTGGAACGGCATATAGGCGGACACGTTAACCTCCGGTGGCCGGATGTCACCGGCCGGGTGATACGGTACCACAACCGCCAACGGTTGGCCATGACATATTCAGGGATCCTTCACCCCACCGGCGGTGCTGCTCCGGGGAACAATCGCTGCGGGGTGGGGTCTAACAGGATGGAGCGCCAAACGGGACACAACCATAGATCAGGGGAAGGCTCTCTCACCTGCCGACCGGGCACCGGTTGACAAAACCGGAAAGCCTGGCGGTATTCAGCCGGCCGGTGCCCGGTTCGGCGGCAGGTGGCTGGCGTCAACCGCGAAACCGTTTGGTATGCCGTGTCTGGCCGGCCGGATCAGTTTGTGAATCCGAAAAACCTGTTTTCATCGGCTTCCCTGCGGGAAGCGTGTGAGGAGGTGTCGCATGTTTGACCGACTGGTCGTTTCATCGGGCCGCGCCGCCCGCCACCGATCGTCCACCTCGTTGGGTGTCGCCCTGCTGACCCACGCCTCATTTGTCGGGGCCCTGCTGCTGGTTCCACTGCTCTGCCCGGAAATGGTCATGCCGGATCCGGGTGACGTCCTGGCCTTCGTGGGGCCGCCGGTTGTCGTGCCGCCGCCCCTGCCGCCCCGGGCCGGCCGCGGCGGTTCGCCACCGGAAACAGCCGGCCCGCCGGCGCGCCCGGCGATGGCGGTCAAGCCCGGGGCCGTCTATGCCCCCTGGGAAATTTCCGATCACATACCGCCGCCGGCCGAGCCTTTCCTGCTGATGGACCCCGCGGCGGTGACGGATGGCGCCAGCTGGGGGCCGCCCGGTGAAACCGGCATCCCGGGCACCATCGGCGTGCCGGCGGAGGCCATGGACCTTTACGCGGGCGGGCGTCCCGAGGTCGCCCCGCCGCCCCTGCCGCCCGCCGCCCCGGCACCGGTCCGGGTAAAAGCGACGGTGCTCAGCGCCCGGCTGATCCACCGGGTGGAGCCGGAATATCCGCTGGCGGCCCGCCTGGCCCGCAAGGAAGACACGGTGATTCTCCAGGTGCGGGTGGATGAGTCCGGCCGCGTCAGCGAGGTGACGGTCATCAGCGGCAACGTGCTCTTTCGGCAGGCGGCCGTCGCCGCGGTGAGGCAATGGGTTTACACACCCTTGCTGATCAATGGCATGCCGCGGCCGGTAATGGGGACGGTGGTACTGCGCTTCATCCTCCGCTGAGCGCGCGTCTGGCGGATCGGATGGCCAATCCTGCGGGGGCGTTCAGCAGGCTTTTTTCGGCTCTGTCCCCTCAGGTGAATAATCGCGTAAATCATAAAAGATAAATGGTGATTTTCCTTTGATGATCATGCTAGAATGCCCATTTCCAGACGAACCTGGCGGCCCCAGACATCATGGTCCGACTGGTCGACACGGAGGCCTGGATGCGGGCGAAACTGGTACACATGATTCCCGAATTATCCCTGATCGGCGACGCCTCGTTGCGTCAACAGACCGAAGACGTCTGGCTGGAGGCCTTGCGCCGCGGCGGCTGGACGGTGGAGGATCTGACCCGAATGCCCTATTCCCTCTCCGCGGCGAGCACCAGCGTTTCCATGCTGGACCATCTGCGCGGCGTGGTCGGCGTTTGTGTCGCGGTGGCCGACGTGTTCGCGGAGATCTATAACGGCAAGATCCCCATCAACCGGGATGTGTTGCTGGCCGGCGCCCTGCTGCATGACGTCGGCAAGCTGCTGGAATACCGGGAGGAGAACGGCCGTTTCGTTCGCAGCCGCCTGGGCCAGCTGCTGCAGCACCCCGTCTCCGGCGCCGTCATCTGCGCCGAACTGGGCCTGCCGGACGAAGTGACCCACATGGTGGCAGTGCACACCGCTCCGTCCGAAGCGGGGCTGCGGACTCCCGAGGCGGTGATTCTGCATCACGCGGATTTTACCAATCTTGAAACCTTGCATTAAGGGAGAGGGGCGTATGGGCAAAACATTCGCCGAGAAGATCATGGCGGCCAAATCCGGCCGCCGTGCTGTCAGCGCCAGTGACATTGTGACGGTCAAGCCCGATTTTGTCATGAGTCATGACAATTCGGCCGCCATTTCCAAGACGTTCCGCGGCATCGGTGTCGACCGGGTGGTTTGTCCGGAAAAAGTGGTCATTATCCTGGACCACTGCGTACCGGCCGCTTCGGACAAGTACGCCAACAACCACAAGGTGGTGCGCGAATTCGTCGCCGAAATGGGCATCGAGAACTTTTTCGACATCAACGCCGGCATCTGCCACCAGGTGTTGCCCGAGCAGGGCTTCGCCTGTCCCGGCGAGCTGATCCTGGGCAGTGATTCCCACACCACAACCTACGGCGCGTTCGGTGCGTTCGCCGCCGGCATCGGCCGCAGCGAGGCGGCGGCCATCTGGGCCACCGGCGAACTGTGGCTGCGGGTGCCGGAAACGCATCGCATCGAGATCGGGGGCCGGTTGCCGGCCGGCGTCACCGCCAAGGACGTCATTCTGAGCATCATCGGCCAACTGGGCGCCGACGGCGTCCTCTACAAGGCGGTGGAATTTACCGGTTCGGCCATCGACGAGATGAGCCTGGCCGGGCGGATGGTGCTGGCCAACATGACGGTGGAAATGGGCGGCAAGATCGGCTACATGACGCCCAATGAGGAGACCCTGACCTTTGTCCGCAGCCGGTCTTCACGCGATTTCGACGTGGTGACGTCGGATCCCGATGCGGAATACGAGCGGGTCATCCGCTACGCCGCCGCCGATTTCGTGCCGACCCTGTCGTGCCCCCACACGGTGGACAACACGGCCCCGGTGACGGACAAGGCCGGAACGCCCTTCCACCAGGCCGTCCTTGGCACTTGTACCAACGGCCGCCTGGAAGACCTGGGCCTGGCGGCCCGGATCCTCAAGGGGCGGCGCATCAGCCGGCGGGTGCGGCTGCTGGTCTTTCCGGCTTCGCAGGAAGTATACCGTGACGCCATGCGGCAGGGCATCCTGGCCGACCTGGCCGAGGCCGGCGCCGTCATTATGAATTCGGGCTGCGGTCCCTGTCTAGGGGCCCACGAAGGCGTCCTGGCCGATGGCGAAGTCTGCCTCAGCACCGCCAACCGCAACTTCAAGGGACGGATGGGCAACCCCAATTCCGAGGTCTACCTGGCCAGTCCGGCTACGGTAGCGGCTTCCGTCCTGACGGGCCTGATCACGGATCCGCGGGAATTCTTCCAGGGAGGTGGGCGATGAGCACCATCAAGGGCAAGGTTTGGAAATACGGCGACGATATCAACACCGACGTGATTTTCCCCGGTAAATATACGTACACCGTCTCGGATCCGGCGGAATTGGCCCGGCATGCCATGGAGGACCTGGATCCGGATTTCGCTGGCAAGGTGCAAAAGGGCGATGTGGTGGTGGCCGGCACCAATTTCGGCTGCGGCAGTTCCCGGGAACAGGCGGCCTCCTGTCTGGTGGCTGCCGGCGTGGGCGCTGTTATCGCCAAGTCGTTTTCGCGCATATTCTTCCGGAACGCCATCAACTGGGGACTACCGGCCCTGCAGTGCCCGGCGGCGGTGGATGCCCTGCAGGCCGGGCAGGCGGTGACCGTTGACCTGGAGCGAGGCTGTATCGAGGCCGGCGGGCAGTCCTGGAAGTTTCCGGAGCTGCCGGCGGAGGTGCAGGGTATCCTGACCTCGGGTGGCCTCATTCCGTATTTGAGAGCCAAGTACCAGAAAAATGCGTGACGCCGGTCGACACCGGCAACGGACGGGCGGGCCGCCCCTCAGCGGGCGTGGCCGGCTCGCTTATTTTCATCATGAATGTAACATGATCAATTCAATAATCGTAAGGAGGCATGGATGGCCAAGTACAAGATTGCCTGGATGCCCGGTGACGGCATCGGTGTGGATGTCATGGATGCGGCCAGGATCGTCCTGGACGCCCTGAAACTGGACGCAGAGTACATACCGGCCGATATCGGCTGGGAGTTCTGGTGCTCCGAGGGCGACCCCCTGCCGCAGCGGACGCTGGACACCCTTGCCCACACCGATTGCGCCTTGTTCGGCGCCATTACGTCCAAGCCCAAGGAGGAGGCCGCCGCCGAGCTGATTCCGGAACTGCAAGGCAAGGGATTGGTCTATACCAGCCCCATCGTCCGCCTTCGCCAGACGTTGAACCTGCACACCAACCTGCGGCCCTGCAAGGCCTACCCCGGTAATCCGCTGAACTACCGCGACGACATCGACATCGTGGTCTTCCGGGAAAACACCGAGGATCTGTATTCCGGCATCGAGTTTCACCCCGTGCCTGCGGCCGTGTTCGACGCTTTCCTGCAGCATTCTCCCAAGGCCAGGCGCTTTGCCGACGTGCCGCTGGAGCAGATGGCCGTCAGCGTGCGCCTGGTGACGGAGAAAGCGGCCCGTAATATCGCCACCCAGGGTTTCGAATACGCCAAAAAATTCGGCTACAAAACGGTGACCATCGTCGAAAAACCCAATGTCATCCGCGAGACCAGCGGCCTGATGGTGCGGATGGCCCGCCAGGTGGCCAAGAATTATCCGGGCATCGAGCTGTGGGAGACCAATATCGACGCCATGTGCATGTGGCTGGTGAAGAACCCGCAGAACTACGGCGTGCTGGTGGCCTCCAACATGTTTGGCGACATCATTTCAGACCTGTGCGCCCAGTTAGTGGGCGGCCTCGGGTTTGCCTCAAGCGGCAACATTGGCGACCATTACGCCGTGTTCGAACCGACCCATGGCTCGGCCCCCAAGTACGCCGGCCAGTACAAGACCAATCCCATGGCCATGCTTCTGACCGTAAAGCTGATGCTGGACTGGCTGGGCGAACTGGACATGGCGGTCCGGCTGGAAAAGGCCATCGCCGGCGTCATCGAGGAGGGGAAGGTCCGCACCTACGACATGGGCGGCACCCATTCCACTCTGGAGATGGCCGAGGCCGTGGCGCAAAAACTGTAGGAGACCATCATGGGCAATACCATTATCGAGAAGATTTTCATGGCCCACACCACCGATCCGGTGCGGCCGGGGTCCATCATCTGGCTGGACTTGGACGTCCGTTCGGCCCGCGACTTCGGCGGTGCCAAC
>JAFGRT010000198.1 GCA_016935015.1 Acidobacteriota bacterium
CAAAATTCTTCACTGCGCCTCGGCGTCACCGCGAGAACCATTTTCTTTTCTCTCGCAGAGACGCGGTGACGCAGAGCAAAGAAAGACCTCCCGCTATGAATCTCCTATGCCCCATTCTTCCCCGCGCCTCAGCGTCACCGCGAGAGACATCCTCTTTTCTCTCGCCGTGGCGAGAAGTGGTTGTCTGGTGTCCTTTTTCCGTTCCTTTTCGTTGTCATGGTCATGATCGTTGTCGTGGTCGTGGTCGGACTTCTCACCTGGCCAATGGCATGATTCGATGACGATTACGAAAATGACAGCGACAACGAACGAAACCCGCGCCCCCCTCTCCTCGCGCCCGGGGCGGCCCGCTATTTCTTCTGTTTGGATTTGGCCTTGGATTTCCCCTTCGCCTTGGATTTGCTCTTGGACGTGGAACCCGATTTCGCCGCCTGGCCCTTTTTGGACGAGGCTTTCGGCTGCTGGCCCTTGGCCTTGGCGGCCGTGGCGCCGGACGGATGGGCGCTCTTGCCGCGGGCGGTCTTCCGCTGGGTCTGGAGATCCTTTTTGTTGGCCACCCCCTCGTTCCGCCGGCTGAACGACTTGTCGGGGTGGGTGGCCGCAAAATCGTTCTTCCGGACCTCGTTGTGCAGGTTCACGGAGGTGTGGCTGTTCCGCACCTTGGTGTAGTTGTACGTATGGTTGACGTTGACGTTGACGCTGACGTTCCGGTGATACGTGTGCACCGGGTACGGCCGCCAGGGGCGGTAGTAGGGCGGATAGTAGCCCCAGTGATAGGGCGACCGCCACGGCCGGTAGACGGGCGCCCAGAAGAACGAGACCACCAGCGGCGGGCGCACATAGACCGGCTCGATGATATAGCCCGGGCCGTACATGTACACGTCGCCCACCACCTGCACCCGCGTCTCACCCTGGCTGTCCTTCTCCACCTCGATGGTGGCCACGTCCTGGAACTGGTCCTGGCCGATGACGGCCTGGACCACCACCAAGTGGGTGTCCTTCTCGGCGGCCTCGACGACGCGCAGGTAATCCACCTTGTCGTCGCCGTTCAGGTCGAGATTGGAGATTTGGGCCTGGGGGTCGTTGAGCCGTTTCTCGAAATCCTCCAGGTCTTTCGAATCACCGAAAACGGAGGCCACCGCCTCCAGGTCCAGATGATCGCTGATCTCCTCATCGGACGTCGTAACGGTGGTCACATCCTGCGGGCGGGCATAGCCGCCGGCCATGAGCAGGGATACCAGCAGGCCGGTCATGACGGTCTTCATCATCGGGGATCCTCCTTGTTGGTCTGTCAGGTGAGCACAGTGGGTCCATTATAGCCGATAGCGTGTCCATGTCCCGGCAGAAAATATGCGACGACGCCCATCGGGCGAAAAAAAACACGCCGCCGCGAGCATCACGTTCCGCCTGGCCCTCATATCCGGCCGCAGGCGCCGATCACGAAAAAGGCACTGGCGGGGGTGCCGCCAGTGCCTCCTATGATTGGTGGAGCGAAGGAGCTTGAACCCCTGACCCCTTATAGCCGGTTCCAGGTCCGCCGTCTCCCGTCAGATCATTCCTTGAACAGGGCGAGGCAGCGGTGGCGGTATTCGGCGGGCAAGTCGAGGCGGAGGGGACGAGCGGCCGTCCAATCCACCGGCTGCCGACGGATGGCCGCCTCGATGACGGCCAGGGGGAAGGGCTGATCGGCCACCACCAGGATGAAGATCTCGCCGTGGGGGGCGTCGTCGAGGCGGTACGCGAATTCCAACACCTGCGGGTCGTCTCCCTCGAGCCGGGCCGCGTTCTCGCCTGTCTCCGGCCAGTGGCGGGTGATGACACCCCGCCCGTCCAGGGAGAGAATGGCGGCATGGACCGGTTCCGCCACCTGGCAGGCCAGCTGCAGGACGTCGCCCGTTTTCACCCGGCTGCCGTCGGGCAGCACTTCGACGCCGTCGGCGGTTTGGCGGAAGACAGTGAGGCTCAGGCCCGGCCCCTTGCTCCGGATCCCCTCCTCCGGGACGGCCGAATAAAAGGGCAGCTGGGACCGCAGCAGCCACAGGCTCACCCCCAGCAACAGCAGGACGGCCGCACCGGCCAGCCGCCGCGGCGTGAAAAGGCGGGCGGCGGGGTTTCGTCCCGTCGCCGCGCCCCCTCGCCGCGACGCACGCGCGGCGATCTTTTCGGCAATAACCGCCGGCGGGTAGCGCTCCAGAATCTCCCCGTCGGATTGGCGAAGCCGCTCCAGCCTCGCCTGCAGCGCCACATCGCCGGCCAGTGCGCCGGCGGTCCGCTGCCGTTCCGCCGGGGGCAATTCATCCAGCAGATAGCGTTCCAGTTGCCAGTCGGAAATGGGCCGACCGTTCATGACGCCTCCAATGCATGCAGCGATTCCCGCAACTTGCGCAACCGTTTCCGGATCCCGGAAACCGACATGTTGAACTCGGCGGCGATTTGTTCATGGGTCATCCCGTCCAGATAGTGCATCACCGCCATGATCCGGGTGCTGGTCCGATGCCGGTCGAACAGCGCGCCCAGGACCAGTCCCGCATCCATGTCCCGCCAGGCGGCGATCTGTGTCAACAGTCTCGGGGTCATGTGTTCCTCTTTCCGCCGATTCCGGGAACGAATCCGGTTCAGGCAGAGATTGGTGGCGATGCGGTACAAGAGGCTCGACGGATACGTGGCCACCCAGCGCCCGCGGTGCCGGAGCAGCTGCACGAAGACCTCCTGGGTGACGTCCTCCGCTTCGGCCTCATCCCGGAGGAGATAGCGGCAGCGCCTCATCACCATGGGTCCGTAGCGGCGATACAACGACTCGATTTCCATAGACCTCCCGCCGGGTGAATACGGACATCGTCCCGGCCGGGTTGAACGGTTCAGTCCGGCCCACGGCCGTCACGGTCCGTCGCCCTTGCCCAGCAGCAGGCTGATGCTGCCGCACACTTCGAAGCCGCGCGAATCCACCGGTCCGTAGCCGCCGATCTCCACATCAGGATGGAGGTGATACCCGCCGGACAGGCCGATGGCCACGTGGCGGCCGATGAAGATGTCTACCCCGGCGCCCGGCCGCAAGCCGAAGGTCGTGGCGTATCGGGACGAGCTGGACACGTCGAGTGTGCCCACGCGGCGATCGTTCCAGTTGAAAAAGTACGGGCCGGCCTCGACCGACACGTAAGGCCGGATGGGTCCCGCCAGGCCGGAAAAGGGATAGTAGCGCGCCCCGAACAGCAGGGCCACGGCGCTCACATCGGTGGTGGAGACCACGGGCCAGATGCCGATATCGGTTTCGTCTTTCAGCAGCGAACCGGAAACCGAGACGCGCAGGGCGATGTGTTCCCGCGGACAAAAGGAGTAGGCAAAGCCGCCGACAAAACCGCTGCTATCCAGGTGGACACCCGGAACCCCCACCTGCGCCGTCGTTCCCCCGGCCGTACCGCCGAAAAACAGCTCGAAGCGGTGCCGGCCGGCCAGGATGGACGGGTGGCGCGAATACACCGTCGGCCCGCGCAGGATGGTCGGCTCCTTCTTGGCCGGAATCAGGAGGCCGCGCTCGAGGGTGAACGTCTGGTCCGGCGCCAGCCGGAACGAGGCGGCGCGCAGCTGGCCGTCGGCCTCGAGGTAGATCACGTACTCCCCCGGGCTCAGGCCCAGCTGGATGGGCCGCCCGGCCGGTTTCTGCAGTTCCGCCACCAGCTGGCGGTCGCTATTCAGGATGTAGAAGCGGCCGGCCAGGCCTTCGGGCAGCACCAGGCCGGCGCGGTATCCGCCCACGTCCGTCATGACGAAGTCGCCGGTGCCGGCCAGTTTCATGTCATAGGCCGGGTGCTGGGCGCCGCCCATGCTCTTGACGGTGTGGCCCAGCGTTTCGTTAAAGGCGAACTGGTAGACCTCGTTGAGGGTCACCCGGCCGTCGCCGCTGGCATCGGCCGCCCCCCGCAGGCCCGAGATCAGGTAGTACGTGAAGAACGACGCCCGGATGCGGTCCGATTCCTGGGCCGCCTCGGTCTCCGAGCTGGAGGTCAGGAAGGCGTAGCCGCGCATGTCCGCCGCGGCGTCGGACAGAAAGGCCGGGTGCCGGACGCCCCCTTTCAGGCGGGTAATGGCACCCGACGAACAGGCGTCGATGATGGCCACCTTGACGTCGGCGTCCAGCCGGTCGATGTTCTCCCGCAATTCCAGATAGGGTAGCCGCGACGAACCGATGAGCAGGCCCTCCTCGTCGGCATGGCCCGAATAGTACACGACGACTTCGGTCCGGGCGTTCTCCACCCGGCCTTGCCGGACGGAGACGGCCAGCTCCGCCAGGGCGGTCCGGACCCTGGCCAGGTCCGGTTCGCGGAGGACCCGGCAGTCCCCGGTCCGGACGCCGCCCATTTCCTGGAGGACGTCAGCCAGGCGCTCGGCGTCCGTCACGGCATAGCGCAGCGGGATGGGCGCGTGAGCCCCCTGGTTGACGCCGATGGCCAGGGCGTAGCGGCGGACGGTGTCCGCGGCGGTGAACGACGACAGAACGAGAACGATGGGCAACACGGGGATGATTCGCTTCAGCCAGAACATGAAGAGCTCCTTTCGGTGATTGAATTCGGTGTGGCGGCCGACGGCCGGCGGCCCGCATGATGCGGCTGTCGATCCGGACGGCCTCACCCGCACCGGTGGGTCGACGACACATCGCCTTCGACCGGCCCGCTCCGGTGAGGCCGGGGAGACCCGCGGACCGGCGGCGTCTCGCCATCGACCACGCCTGCCGGAACCGGCGACCGGGGATGGTCTGCCTGGGCCGGTCGATGATTGAAACACCGGCGATGGCGGCAACTGTCACTCTGAATATGCGAAAAATGCATCGACACCCCCCCCCTGGCGCACAGGAAATCCATCATACACCACAGGTTGCACCCGGTTTTTTACGGAAAGCCTGACGGGAAGGTTCAGGGGAACACGATTTTTTGCCCAGTGTCCGCTCGCCCCGCCCGCCCGCGGGGGAATCACACGTTCGGCCTTTTTGTAAGCCAACACCTATTCGGTGACAATGGTTGGTGAACTCCTGGCGCCGTCTGGCGCGGCGGCAAAGCCCGCTGACCTTCTGCCGATCCGGGGGCGGATGAGGAAACATTCACATCCCCGTAAATTTGACCGAAACATTCGGCGGGTGGCCGCGTATATTGATTAGTATCGGGTTTCGATAGAAATATCAATGATTGGGCATTGGCAAAACACAGATCGAAAATTGCTTCCAACAGGAGCAGCCACATGGGAAAAGAAACCCTGAAGTTTGTCTGGTTCTGGATTCTGATCATGCTGATCTCTGGTTTCATCATGTCACAGCCGGCAAAACCGG
>JAFGRT010000036.1 GCA_016935015.1 Acidobacteriota bacterium
GATGGTCCCGGAGGTCAAGGCGCGCCGCCGCATGTCCATGTGCTGCCGTTGCCCGATGGCTATCGGGGTTCCTTCAAGTACGGGGAGTCCGGCATCGGCGGTAAATATGCCCGGGCCGCGGTAAAAGTCCTGAAAAAGCTCGGTACGCAGAAGAAGGGCGTGTCGGCTTTTCTGGCCGAATCCATTCCCGGTTGCGCCGGCCAGGTAGTGCTGCCGCCGGATTACCTGAAGGAGGTTTATGCCCTCGTTCGCCAGGCCGGCGGCGTTTGCATCGCCGATGAAGTCCAGACGGGCTTCGGCCGGGTGGGCAGCCATTACTGGGCCTTTCAGACCCAGGACGTCGTGCCGGACATCGTCACCATGGGCAAGCCCATGGGCAACGGCCATCCCGTGGCGGCTGTGGTGACGACACCCGAGATTGCCGCCTCCTTCGATACGGGAATGGAATATTTCAACACCTTCGGCGGCAACCCCGTCTCCTGCGCCATTGCCCGGGAAGTGATGGCCGTCATCGAGGCGGAAGAGCTTCAGGCCCACGCCCGGCGTCAGGGCGAACGGCTGGACGAAGCGTTGCGCGACATGCAGTCGCGTCATCCCATCATGGGGGATGTCCGTGGTCTAGGCCTGTTCCGAGGAGTGGAACTGGTTCTGGATCGGGCAACGCTCGCGCCCGCCCGGGAGCAGGCGGTGTACATCGTGGAACGGCTGAGAGAAAAGGGGATCCTGCTCAGCATCGACGGCCCGTTGCAAAATGTGCTGAAAATCAAGCCGCCACTCGCCATCTCCGCGACGGACATCGATTCCTACGTCTCCAGCCTGGAGGATGTGCTGCAAGAGGATTTCATCCGGGTAACGGTGCCGGGGTAAGAACTCCTTTTGCGGCCATGATTGGCCAACGGATCAGCCAAGAGCGTTGCGTTTCCTCAGCGGGGAAAGGGAAGCACCAGCCGGGTGGGAGATGGTATCCTGATCGGAAGCGGGAAGGGGAGATCCCGGCAACCGGTCCGGTCGGGGAAAGTGTCGGATGGGGATTTCCCGGATGAACCGATGCGTGAGGCCCCGGACCGGTCACTGGATCTCTCGACTTCATCCGCCGGGTTGTGGGGAGCCGATTCCTCTGGATCCAGGGCGCCGGCGCCACAGGTGAGCGGGCCGCCGTCTGGGCTCGCGTGGGCTGTTGGCGTGAAGAACCATGCCGGGTAAATGGGGGAGACGGGACGGGTCAGACTGGGCAGGGGACTGCCGGGGGACGGACAGACGGCGGCTGCCACTGGACCGGAAGGTGGGTTCGAGTTTTCCGCCAGGGCTGTCGGCGTGACATCCGTTCGGGCCAGATGATAGAACAGCAACAGGGAACCGGCGATATACAGCCCCATGATCAGCAGTTTCAGCGAGAATTTCATTTCCTTGTGACCGGTCGTACGCTTGTTCATGTAATCTCGACTCCTTCTTTCATGTAATACGCGTTGGTCTCGCAAATGGTTCCCCTTTCATCCTGTAATCCGGCCGTTGACGGATTGTTTCAGCAATCCGACCAAACCTTCACAGTACACCGGGTGAGCCCGGCCACCGGAGAGCAGGATGACGGGGGAGGGGCGAAAGGCTGTTCTCGGCGAACACCGGCGCAGCAGGCGGAAACCATGAACTGGCAAATCATCGATTACCTGAAGAACGGCACATCCCAGCAGCGGCAAGCGTGGACCACCCTCCGGCGGTTGGGGTTGCCGGAACGGCTGGCCCGGTACCACGCCACCCTGGTGAGCACCGTGTGCGTCGGCCTGGACATTGAGTCCAGCGATCTGGACATCATCTGCCAGGTGGAGGAGGACCAGTCGTTCGAAACCACCCTGCGCCGTTTTTTCGGCCGGCAGCCCGGTTTCCGGTTCCATTGCCGCTCCGCGGAACGACGGGAGTGGGTGGCCCGCTTCCGGACGACTGGGTTTCCCGTGGAAATTTTCAGCGCCCCCATCGCGGTGACGCGGCAAAATGCCTATCGCCACCTGACCGTCATGTGGCGCCTCTTGCACCTGGGCGGTGAGCCGTTGCGACAAGCCGTCCGCGATCTCAAGCATGCCGGCTTCAAAACGGAGCCGGCTTTCGTCCGCCTGTTGGGATTGGCGGGAGAACCGTACCAGGCCTTTCTTCGACTGGAAGAGCAGACCGATGGTGAACTGGCGGATTTGCTGGAAAAGTGGCGCCTGAAATCCGGCTGATGGTCGCCTCGGTCGCAGGAGGCGCGGACGTCTCGCCACGCTCGCTTCGCTACCTGCGGCCGGCTGCCACACATGAAACGGGGGCTCCCTGAAAAGCCTGCATGCATGGGCCCGCCAGCTCTTGTCACGGGGCGGAACCCTGTATTGCGAGGCGGTGGGCGAACGGGTCCGTGTCGGCGGGGAGAGTGAGATCTGCCTGCGGGGAGAAATCTGTCTGCCGAACTGACCAGGCAACCCGATGTGGGGCTCCGAGGATGGATCGGGGCTGACCAGTGGTGCCCGGTCGCGTCAGGGCGTCAGCCGCAGATCCAGGCAATCGACGATGAAGCGGCCGGTATCTGCGGCATGTTTTTGCAGATGCTGGATTTCCTGATGCATGGGGGATTCGGCCCGTCGGGACACAGCCAGCAGCAGGTCGCCGGAGGCGGACAGACGGTTCAGCGTTGGACGGTCGTTCGGTGAAGCCTGGGCGAATTCGGCTGCCGGAGTCGGGGCCGGCTCAGGCAGAGATAGAGCGGCGATGAACACGGCCACCAGCAGAAGAGCCGCGGCGGCCGCCTGCAGCCACTGCAACCGCCCGACGCCGCTGGGTGCAGACGGCAGATGGGCCGGCAGTGCCCGGTCGATGCGCCGGGCCAGTTCCGGCGCCGCCGTTTCGGTCATGACCGGATGTTCGCTCGCCAGCCGGCGATGCACCCGGTCTAGGGCATCGGCAAACCGCCGGCACTCCGCACAGCGTTGCACATGGCGCCGGGTCGGGGCCGGTTGGGCCCGGCGGCCGTCGTCCAGGGCCCGGGAGATCAGCCAGCGATGAATGGCGCAAAACATGAGGTTTCTCCTTCTTTCATCCACATGATACCGTTTGCCGGGTTCCAGCGCTTTCGGCCGGGATGGCCTCGGGGTATCCATCTACCAGTTTCCTGGCCAGGGCTCCGCGGGCCCGGTGCAGCTGGACCCGCACCTGCAGCCGGGTGCGCTGGACTACGTGGGCGATATCCTTGATGGGCATTTCTTCCTGGTAGCGCAGCCATAATAACTGGAAATAGTCGGGGTTCAGGTCCCGCGCCAGCGTCCACACCTGGGCGGCTTCCTCCTGCCGGTGCAGGACATCCTGGGGATCCGGCGGCGTCTCGACAACCGGTGCCGGAACCGGCCGCTCACGGTGTTTGCGATAATGGCTGACCGCCAGCCGGGCGGCGACGGTGTAGAGCCAGGTGGAAAACCGCCAGCGCGAATCGTAGAGCCGGATTTTCTGGAAGGCACGCATAAAAGTCTCCTGAACCAGATCTTCGGCGTCCTGATTGTTCCGGACCTTCTGGCGCAGAAAACAGTACAAGCGGCTGCTGTATCGCTCCACCAGCTGGGTGAAGGCAGCACGGTTGCCCGCCTGCGCCGCCAGGGCCAGCGCTTCGTCGGTCAGGCAATCGGTGATGGGCGGTGCCGGAATCGTCATGGGTGCCCTGTACTCTTCCCGGCGAACAAAAGGGCGGCCGCAACCGCCCTTTGTCCCGGGACAACCGTGTCAGTCGATGTCAATATCCATGCCCAATTTCTTGTTGAACAGGAGGTCGTAAATCTCCGCCGAGGGGTAGGTCCACTGCATGTTCACCACGCGGTCCTCGGTCACGATCTGGAGGGCGCGCAGCACGGCCGCCGCATCGGCTTCCTTGGCCAGGTTCAGCTGCGCCATGGCCAGCAGACCGCGGGCAATCTGCTCGATCTGGACGGCGGCTTCGGGGGTGTCCGTCTCCAGGCGTACCCGGAGGGTAAGGTTTTCGTCCTGTTCCTGGGCCAGGAACGCCGCCATGCGGGTCTGCTTGAGGATGGTGGCCGCTTCGTGCGCCTTGACCATTTCCGTCATGTTCTCCACGGCGGCCACGGCAAAGGCATTGGCCGGGGCCTGGTTGAGCCAGGCCAGATGTTCGGTTTCCGCGATAGAGGGGGCGAATCCGTCCAGGACATCCAGGGCCTGGCGGATGGCGGTCTCCGACTGGCCGAAATAGATGAGGTTGGACCCGGCGAATGTTGCGCACTGCTTGCTGTCCCATTTGTATATGGTGTGCTGGCCATGAGCCAGCTCCTGGTATTCCTTGTGCTCGCCCAGGCGGTCGAGGAGGGCCTTGCGGTCGAAATTGCCCTGCAGGCAGACCACGCTTTCGGAGTGGCGGCCGTTCGTCCCGAACAGCGTGAGACCGAACAGGTCGGTGTACGGGTCCAGCATCAGCTCTTCCTGCACTTCCTCAAACGGTGCGCGCAGGCCCAGCCGGTCATCTGTTTGAACCAGCTGAAAGAGGCGCGTGCCGGTGAACTGTTCCATATCCAGGTGCATGACCCAGTGGGTGTCGGCCGGGAGCATGTTCTGGCGGAGGGTCCCGGCGCGCAGGCCGGAACCGGCCAGGGCGATCAGAATCAGCAGGATCGTTGCCAACATTGTTTTTCTCATTTCGTTTCTCCTTGACACTGTTATTGTAGCATGATGACTTGTGTTGAATTCTCACGTGTGAATTCACTCTTTTATACGGCCCATCCAAAAGAACGTTACAGTCGGGGAACATTGTTCCGTGGATCGGCCCGGTTCATCGATTTTGCCTTCCGCCCGGAGCGGATAGTGCTTGATCAGCCGGGGCACTTTTTTCAGATGATGATTCAAACAAAGACGGCGTCACCTCGTGATCGACGGAGACATGCAGATCCGCCAGCCAGACGATTCGTCAGCAGACCACCATCCGGCCTGTGGCTGGATTCATTATGGCCCGGCCGGCGCTTGTCTTTCCTTGCTCCTCGCCGGATTCGCGGTGGCGGCCGTTTCTCCGTCGTCTCCGGAGATCGGCTACCGCCTGATCCGCAGCTTCACCGTAGATGACGTCCAGGGTGGCGCCGAATACTGGGGCCTCACCCAGGATCGCCGCGGGGTCATCTACGTCGGCAATCTGGCCGGGGTGCTGCAATTCGACGGGGAATGGGGGCGGTTGATCCCCCCGGACAATCATTCGGCGGTGCGGTCCGTGGCCCTGGACGGTGACGGCCGGATCGCCGTCGGATCCCCTACCGTCCGGGTGAGGGGCGATGTGTCCCCCTCATCTGTCGGCGATGCTGGTCACCGGATTGGCCCGGGCGGACCGCCAGGCCTGCTGGCTGACGGTGGCCAGCGCGCAGACGACGCTCAGGCCGCCGGCCAGGGCGAAGATCCAGGAAGGGATGGCTGTCCGGTAGGCGAACGTATCCAGCCATCGTTCCAGGAACCAGAACGATACCGGCCAACCGATGGCGTTGGCCAGCAGGATCCAGCCGAGATATTCCCGGCCGAACAGCAGCAGAATTCGCCCCGTTCCGGCGCCCAGCACCTTGCGGATGCCGATTTCCCGCCTTCGCCGGGCGGCCATGAAGGACGCCAGGCCGAACAGCCCCAGGCAGGAGACGGTGACAGCCAGGCCGGCGAAGGCGGTGACGATGCCGCCGATGCGCTGTTCGGCGCGGTACATTTCGTCCAGCCGGTCATCCAGGAACGAGTATTCGAAGGGGTAATCGGGAGCAAATTCCCGCCAGAGGGCGGCCAGGTGGGCCAGCACGGATTCCGGATTCCCCGGTTCCAGCCGAACCATCAGGTTGAACACGTTGCCGGGTCGGAAGAGCAGGACCAGCGGCTCGATCCCGCTGTGCAGGGAGCGGAAATTATAATTGCCCACCACCCCGATGACAGTATAATCGGTATCACTATTGTAATTGATCCGCTGGTCCAGGGGGCTGGTCAGGCCCATCACGTCCCGGGCGGCCTCATTGATGATGATGTTTGTATCTTCGGCGCCCATCGCCCGAGAATAATCACGCCCGGCGGCCAGCGCCATGCCCATGGTCTCAATATAGTCGTAATCAACATAAACCGCCCGGATCAGCGTTTCCGATTCGGGAGCCTGCCCTTCCCAGTGCCACAGGCTGTTGGAAAAGGCGTACCCCTGGGTCGGCAGGCTGGACGAACCCGTCACCGACACCACGTTGGGGTGCCGCAGCAGTTCCTGCTTGATGGTTTCGTAATTGGGCCGGATCCGGTTGTAAATCTGCAGGCAGACCAGGTTCTCCTTGTCAAAGCCCAGCTCCTTCGACTGGAGATAGCGGATCTGGCTATAGATGACGAACGTGCCGATGAGCAGGACGACGGAAGCCGTGAACTGGAAAACCATCAGAATCTTGCGCAGCCTGTCCCCGCTTCCGGAGGGGGTCCAGACGGCGCGCAGGGTCTGGATGGGTTGCAGCGATGACAGGAATGCCGCCGGGTAACCGCCGGCCAGCAGCCCCAGGCAGACGGTCAGGAGAGCCAGCGCAGCCAGAAGCCAGCCTTCAGTGAAAATATGGCGGGTGAATTCCTTGCCGGAAAGTTCATTGAATACGGGCAGCGCGAGGTTTACCAGCACCATGGCCGACAGGGCGGCCAGGACGGCGTACAGCAGGGATTCACCGAGATACTGTGCTATCAGGCGCCGCCGGCCGGCACCTAGTACCTTGCGCATGCCGATTTCACGGGCCCGGGTGGCGGACTGGGCCGTGGCCAGGTTCATGAAGTTGATGCCGGCGATACCCAGGATCAGTAGGGCGGCCATGGAAAAAATGATGACGTACCGCATGTTGCCGGTGCCGGCACTGTCAAAATCGATGTCGGCCCCGAAATGAATATTGGACAACGGCTGCAGGTCCAGGCGGGCGAATTCCTCCAGGGTCGGTTTGGCGTCGAGGAAATGCTCGATCTTACCGGCGACGTGGGCCCGGGTGGTATTGGCCGCCAGCCGGACATAGGTGAAGAAGGTGCTGTTGTTCCAGCGCTCGACGCTGATACCCACGTCTCTGGCCAGGACCATGGGGCCCAGGAACTGGAACTGCATGTGGGAATTGGGCGGTGGATCGGACACGACGCCCGTGACCGTCAGGTCCATGGAATTGGCAAGGTTGACGGTTTTGCCCAGCGGGTCTTCCGCACCGAAGATTTTCTGCGCCAGGGTCGCGGTGAGGACCACCTCGTCGACCTGGGTCAAGACCCGCGCCGGATCGCCCTTCTCCAGCGGAAAGGTGAACATGCTGAAAAATGAGGGGTCGACGTAGGCGCCAGCTTCCATGAAGGTCTGCCCGTCGCGGACCAGGCGCCAGCGGGTGGGCTCGAACCGGCAGAATTCCTCGATTTCGGGGATTTCCGCCTTCAGGGCCGGTCCGAGTGGTCCCTGGGTGATGGCCCAGTCCACCTCCTCTTCGAAACGGATATGCTGGATGACCCGGTGGAGTCGGTCGGACTGGACATGAAAAGTATCATAACTGAGCTCGTCCTTAACCCAGAGCAGGATCAGGAGGGCGGCGCTCAGGCCAAGCGCCAGTCCGACGATGTTGATGATGGTAAAGAGCTTGTTCTTTCTAAGGTTGCGCCAGGCGGATTTAAGCAGATTCCCGAGCATGGAGTACTCCTCTCTGATGAAATGGATCGGTCAGACGGATCGGGAATACCTTCATCGCCCGGAGCGTCATGGAACACCCTTCTCTCGATTTTCAGAAAAAAGCGTGTGAGAATCACCGTGGTCGTTATTGGGGACGAAAGGGTGCGCCCTGGGCGCGATGTGGCGACAGCTGTCCAGTATTTCAATCCGTTCATGGCGGGTCGATATCCCCTCTTGGAACCGGAGTGGCAGATGGTTGTACGCAACGGCATGAGAAAAAGGTTGCCCCCATGAGTCCAATCAGAACGATTCCCCTTCGGGTCAGTTGACGGACGAGTTCAGCCACAATGGCATTTGATTCCCTGCCGTTGTTTCTTCTGCGCTATAATGATCAAGACAGGAATGGACTGCAGGAATCGGCCATGGGTATTACCACCATTCTTCAACCCGAGTGTGGCGTGATTTTGGATACCTGCGCCCTGATCTACCTGGTGAAACTGGACTTGCTGGTTGCCGCGGCAGACGGCTTCCAGCTGCTGGCACCGCGCGTGGTGCTGGATGAATTCCGGCACAAGTCGGGCGGGAAACCGCTGAGCCCCCAGGTGGCACGGTTGCTCGGGCAGGGAAAGCTGGAGGTCCGCCCGGTGGTGGATGAACGCCCATCCCCTCTGACCGGCGGAGAGAGTGCCTGCCTGGCGCTGGCGCGGGAACTGGCCGCCGGGTCACCACCCCGACCGGTGGTAGTGGTGACCGACGACGGCAAGGCCTGCCGGGTGCTGCGCAACCGGCAAATCCCTTTTCTCAACACACCTCTGTTCATCTGTGCCCTGATGCAGCTGGGCCGGCTCTCGGCCGCCGAGGCCGCCTCGGCCATCCGGCTCAACCTGATGCTCGGTCGCTATGGACGGGACGTCGTCCAGCGGATCCGGCAGCAATTTTTCGAGGTTTCTGGCGAGGTCCTCGACGGGGCGGAATCCCCCGGCCGATCCGCCCCGTGAGCCGTCCCGCGCCATTTACAGCGCCGGATCTCCGCGACTAACGGCCGCCGGGCAGAGGGGCCTGGCCGGCCGGTTGTCGGCAGCATCCGCTCCATCGTGTCCCGCTGCTCACCGGGGATGTAGACGTTGACTTCGCTCCCGGGCGCCGCTATAGTTCAAGAAATAAACCGGTTCATCCGCTGGAAAAGTCGGATTCGACGAGGGTGCTGCCCGACGTTGCGCCGCACCGCCGGGGCATCATCACCGCGGGAGGAGATCATGACCTACAACAGTTGCAGACGCGGCCCGGCCCGTTGGGTGCTGCTTTTTGTTCTGGCTGGCTTGATGCTGGCCGGCCGGCTGGCGGCCGGGATGCCGCCGGATGCGGTCCATGTAGCCGAGGACGAATATGGCGTTCCCGTCATCATCGCGGGCACCTTCGACGACGCCTTCCGTATGGTGGGCTATCTTCACGCCCGGGATCGTTTCTTTCAGATGGACCTTAACCGTCGTCAGTTCAGTGGCACCCTGGCCGAACTGGTGGGCGGATCCGCATTGTTCAGCGACCTTCAATTCCGCACCCTGGGCCTGCGACGGGCGGCGGCGGAATCTCTGTTGGTCATCTCGCCGGAGACGAGGGCGTGGCTGACGGCCTATGCCGCCGGCGTCAATGACTGGCTGGCCGGAGTGGCCGGTGCCCTGCCGGCCGAATACCAATCTCTGGAGCTCACCGCCGCCGAAATACCACTCTGGACGGAAGTGGACACCCTGACCATCATCAAGGGACTGGCCTTCGGGCTCTCCTTTGATTTGCAGGACCTGTCCCTCACCGAAGCCTGGTTATCCTTTCAGGCGGCCGGCGCGGCCAACAATTTCGACGGCGCCGCCCTCTTCTCCGAGGACCTCTATCGCAGCGCGCCCTTCGATCCGGCGGTCACCATTCCCGATGCGCCTCTGCGCCAGGTACCCGCCCGGCCGGCGGTAAAGGCGTCGCCCCGGCCGTCCTATCTCCATGGCCGTACGCTGACATTGTTGCGCCAGGTTCGCGAGAAATACGCGCGGGTGCCGCGGCTGGCCCGGGCCTTGCGTCCGTCGGAATGGTCGGCCGGCAGCAACTGGTGGCTGGTGGCCGGCGGCCTCACCGAAACGGGCGATCCTCTCATGGCCAATGATCCCCATCTGGCTCTCGATACCCCGGCCATGTTCTGGGAGGTGCGGGTGCGCGTCCATTCACCGGCCCGGCCCCTGGATGTGTTCGGGATTACCTTTCCCGGAGCGCCTATGATCGTGCTCGGCTGCAACCGTCACATCAGCTGGTCGGCCACAGTCAATCCCATGGATGTCACAGATCTGTATCAGGAGCGCCTGGTGCTGGATCCGGTGAGTGGGCTGCCCACACATACGATTTTTGAGGGCACACCGGAGCCGCTGCGAGTGATTCCCCAGATTTACTTGATCAATCAGGTGGGGGACGGTACGCCGGACAACCTGGTGCAGGCGCAAGTCGGGCTTCTCGACGGGGCCATGACATTCATCGTTCCGCGACGCAACAACGGGCCCCTCATCGCTTTTGATTTCAGCGATCCGGAGGACCCCATCGCTCTGAGCGTCCAGTACACGGGTTTCCGGGCCACGCGGGAACCCGATGCCTTCCGCCGCTGGGCCCTGGCCGAAAACCTGGCTGATTTCAGGGAAGGCCTGGAGTTCTTTGATTTTGGTTCCCAGAATTTCGGCTATGCCGATATTGACGGCACCATTGCCTACTTTGTGGGTGGGGAAATGCCGGTGCGTGAGGACCTGCAGATTCTCGGCGCGCCCGACGGCGGGGCGCCGCCATACATGGTCCGCGACGGCGCCCACGAATTCCGGCACGAATGGCTGCCGGTGGCGAATCCGCAACCCCACCAGAGCCTGGCCTACGAGATCCTGCCGGCCGCTGAAATGCCCCATGAGATCAATCCCGCCCGGGGCTACATCATCAGCGCCAATAACGATCCGCTGGGTCTCTGCCTGGACAACGACGCCCTGAACCAGTTGCGCCCGGGCGGCGGTATCTTCTACCTCAATCCCGGTTACGCCATCGGCTGCCGCGCCGGCCGGCTGCGGGACCTGTTCGACGCCGCCCTGGCCGGCAAGGGCCCCCTGTCGGTACAGACTATGATGGACTTCCAGGCCGACCATCAGCTCCTGGATGCCGAAGTGTTCGTCCCATACCTGCTGGTCGCCTTCGACAACGCCCGTAAACGGCCGGCCACCCCGGCCGGCAAACTGGCGGATGCGGCGGCCGTCAGTGAAGCGGTGGAACGGTTGCGGCAGTGGGATTCCAGCACTCCCACCGGTATTGCCGCCGGTTACGATCCGGGGGATGATCCGGACAATTTGCCTGTTCCTGCCCTCGAGGAAGTGGAGGCCAGCGTCGCCGCCACCATCTACGCCGTCTGGCGGGGCCAGCTCATCAAACGCATGATCGATGACCCACTGGATGGTTACGGTCTCCGCTGGCTGGCGCCGGGCAGCGACCGCAGCATGGTCGCCATCCGCCATCTGCTGGACAATTTCGCCGTGAACCAGGGGGTCGGTGCTTCGGGTATCGAGTTCATTCCCGACGGTGATCTCGATGCCGTGCTGCTGCAGGCCCTGGCTGATGCCCTGAACCTTTTGGCCGGAGGCAAATTCGTCGCCGCGTTTCAAAACTCCACCAATCAGGATGACTATCGCTGGGGCTATCTGCACCGGATCGTGCTGAATCATCCCCTGGGCGGCAGCTACAATATTCCGCCCGCCGGCGGGCTGACCGACCTGGCTCCCGGGCTGCCCGGGCTGGCCCGCAGCGGCGGCTACAACACGGTGGATGCCGCCAGTCACAGCAGCCGGGCCGATGCGACCAACGAGTTCATGTTCGGCTCGGGACCGACACGCCGTTTCGTGGGGCAGCTGGCCCCCGACGGCATCATCATGCATCAGGTGATCCCCGGCGGTGCCGGCGGCGTAAAGGATAGCCCCCATCAGGCCGACCAGCTGCGCCTCTGGCTCACCAATGCCTACGTGCGGCGCGACCTGCGACCGCGGCCCGGTGATCTCAACGGCGACGACAGCGTCGATGCCGCCGATATTCTGTTCTTTTCGGGATATCTGGTGGAAAGTGTAGATTGCCCCATGTGTTTTCCGCTCGAGGTGGCCGATCTCAACAACGACGGCCGGATTGACGTGGTCGATCACCTGTTGTTGAAACTGACGGTGGAGCAGGGGCCGTAAATCCGTTCGTCGGCCGGCCCTGCCGGGCGGCAGGGTGTTCCACCGAGCGAACGTCGCTGGCTAACCAGTCTGCTCGGAGTCGGTCGGATAGAGGTGGATGTACTTGTACGCGTTGCCGGTGTTGAACAGAACGACCTTCTCCCCGTCACGGATCCAGCCCGCTTCCCGGAGCTTCCGAAACGCCGTCACGGTGGCACCCCCTTCCGGTGCGGCAAAGATGCCCTGGGTGCGGGCCAGGCGCAGGGTGTCGGCCATGATCTCCTCGTCGCGGACGGCGACGGCCGTCCCGTGGCTCTCCCGCAAGGCGCGCAGGATCAGGAAGTCGCCCACCGCGGCGGGCACGCGCAGGCCGTCGGCGATGGTCCGGGCGCCGGCCCACGGCTCGGCGAATTCCGCGCCGGCATGAAACGCCCGCACCATGGGCGCGCAACCGTCGGATTGCACGGAGACCATCCGCGGCCGTCGCCGGTCGATCCAGCCCAACGCCTCCATTTCGGCGAAGGCCTTCCACATCCCCACCAGACCGGTGCCGCCGCCGGTGGGATAGATGATGACGTCGGGCAGGGTCCAGCCCAGCTGTTCGGCCAGTTCGTAGCCCATGGTCTTCTTGCCTTCCAGACGGTAAGGTTCCTTGAGGGTGGATACGTCAAAACGGCCGTGCTCCTTGACACCCGTGGCGGCCAGCCGGCCACAGTCGGTGATGAGTCCGTCGACGAGGGTGACGGCGGCGCCGTGGGACACACACTCGGCGATGAAGGGCGCCGGGACGTCGCGGGGCATGAAAATGTGAGCCTCCAGACCAGCCAGGGCGGCATAGGCGCTGAGGGCGCCGCCGGCATTGCCGGCCGAGGGAATAGACAAAACCGTGGTCCCCAGTTCCCAGGCACGGGATACGGCCATGGCCAGGCCGCGGGCCTTGAAGGAGCCGGTGGGATTGACGCCTTCGTCCTTGATGTACAGGTTGTCGAATTCCAGGTCTACCGCCAGGCGTTCGGCCCGGTGCAGGGGCGTCCAGCCCTCGCCCAGGCAGAGCCGGTAGCGACGATCCCAAACCGGCAGCAGCTCCCTATACCGCCACATGGTGGCCTCGCGTCCGGCGAGGGACTCGCGGGACCATTCCCGGCGGGCCCGGTCCAGGTCATAGCGCGCCAGCAGCGGTTTGGCGCAGTCGGGACAAAGATTCCATGCTTTTTCGAAGGGAAGGGTTTTGTGGCAATACCCGCATTCCAGATGGGTCAGGTAGTTCATGTTCGCCTCACGGATGGCAGGACTGGGAGCCGGGTGAAACCGCGCCCGGCGGCCCGAATGTTGTATTGTACACAAAAAGTGATTGCTTACGGACTGGTATCCGGTGAATATTTACAGATGGATACAGCCGGCCGACGGGCATCCGCATTGGTCCGACGGCCCGCCCGCTCCCCGGCCGCCGTCAGGCCAGCAGGTTGCGGGCGATGACGTAGCGCTGGATTTCCGAAGTGCCTTCATAGATCTCGGTGATGCGCTGATCGCGATACAGCCGTTCCACCTTGTAGTCTTTCATGAATCCGTAGCCGCCGTGGATCTGCAAGGCCTTGTAGCAGACACGGTGGGACATTTCCGAGGCGAACAGCTTCAGAATGGCCGATTCCTGGGTGAAGCGTTTCTGCTTCTGCTCTTTCTGCCAAGCCACCTTGTAGAGCATGGTTTTGGCCACTTCCACGTCGGTGGCCATATCGGCCAGCATGAACTGGATGCCCTGGAATTCACTGATGAGTTGGTTGAACTGGCTGCGTTCCTTGGAATATTTAATGGCCTCTTCCAGGGCGGCCTCGGCGATACCCACCGCCTGGGCGGCGATGCCGATACGGCCGCCGTCCAGAGTGGCCAGAGCGATGCTCAGGCCCTTGTTCTCCTGGCCCAGCAAGGCTCCCGCTGGGATGCGGCAGTCCTCGAAAACCATTTCGGTGGTGCTGGAGGTGCGGATGCCCAGCTTGTTTTCGTGCTTGCCTACCGAAAAGCCGGGTGTGTCACTGTCGATAATGAAGGCGGAAATGCCCTTGGCGCCGCGCTCCTTGTCCGTCTGAAAAAAGGCGATGATGACTTCGGCAAAACCGCCGTTGGTAGTGAAATTCTTGACGCCGTTCAGCACCCAGCTGTCGCCGTCCCGCACCGCCGAGGCGCGCAGGGCGCCCGGATCGGAACCCGCACCCGCTTCGGTGATGGAGAAACAACCGAACCATTCGCCTGCGGCCAGTTTGGGCAGGTATTTCTTTTTCTGCTCCTCGGTGCCGAATCGCAGCAGGGGATCGTTCACCAGGGAGTTCTGCACGGACATGCCCACACCGGTGCCGGCGTCCACCTTGCTGATCTCCAGCAGCGCCCCGGCATAAGCAATGTCTCCCATCTCCGATCCGCCGTACTCCTCGGGCACCGTCATGCCGAGATAACCCAGTTCGCCCAGCGCCCGCAGACCGTCCATGTTGACTTCCTGCTTCTCATCCAGTTCCATGACCACCGGTGCCAGCTGCTCTTCCGCGAAACGGCGCGCCTCCTGGATGACCATTTCCTGTTCGTCGCTAAACGCATAATCCATGATGATATCCTCCCTTAGGTTTCTGCGGTCCCGGCTGAACGTGATTCAGCCCACTCCTTGATATAATTGGCGATCTCGTCGATATCGGCCCCCGGTCCAAACAGTCGCCCGATGCCCAGCTCCACGAGCCGGTCACGATCCTTGTCGGGGATGATGCCGCCGCCCGTCAGCAGTCGGTCGCCGATGCCGTGCTCCAGCATGAGCTCCCGGACCCGCTTGAACTGGGTCATGTGTGAACCGGACAGGACCGACAGGCCGATGACGTCAGCGTCCTCCTCGATGGCGGCGTTGACGATGGCCTCCGGTGTTTGCTGGAGGCCCAGGTACACCACCTCCATGCCGTGTTCCACCAGGCTGCGGGCGATGACTTTCACGCCTCGGTCATGCCCGTCGAGACCGGGCTTGGCCAGCACCACCTTTATTTTTTTTCCGCTCATTGTTTCCTCCCATACAGCATGGCTGATCATTGATGTTCGAGGAGTGCGCCACGGAATCCCGGCTCGGGCGCCCGTTCCGGATGGGGCTAATAGAACGGGGGTTCACGGTAGGTTCCGAATACCTTGATGAGGGAATCCGTGATCTCGCCGACGCTGGCGTAGACCCGCACGCACTCCAGGAGGGGCGGGATCAGGTTGTCACGGCCGGCGGCGGACTTTTTCAGCGCCTCCAATCGCAGCTGAACGGCGTTGGTGTCCCGGTCCCGGCGGACTTCCGTCAGCCGGCGCAGCTGGTCGGGCTCCACGTTTTCATCGATTTCCAGGACCGGAATTTCCAGCTTTTCCTGTTCATTGATGAAGTGATTGACTCCAATATGATACTTGGTGCCCCGGGAGATGGCTTTCTGATACTCGTAGGCCGATCGGGTGATCTCCTTCTGGGGGAAGCCTTGCTCGATGGCCGCCACCATGCCCCCCAGCCGTTCCAGCTTGGAGAAATACTCCTCGGCCTGCTCCTCCATCCGGTTGGTGAGGGTTTCAATAAAATAGGATCCACCCAGAGGGTCGGCGATGTTGGTGACGCCGCTTTCGAAGGCGATGACCTGCTGGGTGCGCAAGGCAATCTCCACCGCTTTTTCCGAGGGGAGGGCCAGGGCTTCGTCCATGGAATTGGTGTGCAGGCTCTGGCAGCCGCCCAGGACGGCGGCCAGGGCTTCCAGCGCCGTGCGGACGATATTGTTTTCCGGCTGTTGGGCCGTCAGGCTGCAGCCGGCCGTTTGGACGTGAAAGCGGCACAACCAGGAACGCGGATTCCGGGCGCCGTATTTTTCCCGCAGATGACGGGCCCAAATCCGCCGGGCGGCGCGCAGTTTGGCAATTTCCTCGAAAAAGTCCAGGTGCGAGTTGAAGAAAAAGGAGAGACGGGGGGCAAAGGAGTCCACGTCGAGACCGGCGGCCACGGCTTTTTCCACGTATGTGAAGCCGTCGGCCAGGGTGAAGGCCAGTTCCTGTGCGGCGGTGGAGCCGGCTTCACGGATGTGGTAGCCACTGATGGAAATGGTGTTGTACTGGGGCACCTGCTCACTGCAAAAGGCCATGAGGTCGGTAATGAGGCGCAGGTGCGGCTCGGGTGGGAAGATCCACTCCTTCTGGGCGATGAATTCCTTGAGAATGTCGTTCTGCAGGGTGCCCCGGATCCGGTCGAAGGGTATGCCCTGCTTCTCCGCGGTGGCCAGAAACATGGCGAAGATCCAGGCCGCCGGGGCGTTGATGGTCATGGACGTGGACACATCGCCCAGGGGGATCCGATCGAAAACGATTTCCATGTCGGCCAGGGTGTCCACGGCCACTCCCGTCTTGCCGACCTCTCCCAGGGACAGGGGATGATCCGAGTCGCGGCCGTAGAGGGTCGGGTTGTCGAAGGCCACCGAGAGGCCCGTCTGCCCTTTCTCCAGCAGAAAGTGGAAGCGCTGGTTGGTCTGCTCGGCGGTGCCCATCCCGGCAAACTGGCGTTTGGTCCACAAACGGCCGCGGTACATGGAGGCGTGGACGCCGCGGGTGTACGGGTATTGGCCGGGATAGCCGAGATCACGATCCGGATCGAAGTCGGCCAGATGGTCCGGCGTGTAAAGGGGTTCTACTTCCTGGCCCGAGAGGGTGGTGAAGTCGGCGTCCCGCAACCGTCCTTCCCAGTAATTCTTGAGCCAGAGGGCTTTGTTGTCCGTATCGTCACGATTCTTGGTCATGGTTGCGTTCCATCCTGATTCTGGATTTCAGTTGTTCGATGTATGGAAAGGGTGATCGGCCGGAGTCCGTCAGCTCCCTGGCCACGCGGGTGATTTCCGGCTGGGCGTCGGTCAGCTGCAGATAGCGGTGCCAGAGTTCCTGCTGGATATATTCGCGGATGTCTTGTTCCAGGCGTTGCCGGCGTTTTTCCCGCAGCCGCCCTTCCCGGCGGAATTTGGCAATGACTTGCTCCACGGTCTCAAACACTTCCGACATGCCTGTCCCGGTGTGTGCCGCGGCCGTCAGGAGGGGTGGCGGCACATAGCCCGGCCGGTGGGCATCCATCTGGAAAATGAAGCGCAGGGAATCCAGCACCATGTCCACGCCGGGTTGATCCGCCTTGTTGATGAGGAAGATGTCGCCTGCTTCCATGATGCCGGCCTTGAGGGCCTGGATGATATCGCCGGTGCCGGGTTGCAGTACCAGGATGACGATGTCGACGCAGTTCAGCACATCCAGCTCGGCCTGGCCGACGCCGACGGTTTCGATGAGGATCCAGTCCATGCCGAAGGCGTCGAAGACCTCGGCGGCATAGGGAGTGGCCGGGGAGAGGCCGCCATGGCCGTCACGGGAGGCCAGGGAGCGGATGAAAACGCCGGGATCACCGATGTGATCCTGCATGCGGATGCGGTCCCCCAGGAAGGCGCCGCCCGAAAAGGGGCTGGTGGGATCGACGGCGATGACGGCCAGTGTATGGCCGGCCACGCGGGCCTGGCGGGTGAGGGCCGACGTCACGGTGCTCTTGCCGACGCCCGGCGGACCGGTGATGCCGATCCGCACCGCGCCTCGCTGCAGCGGGAAGAGACGGTGGCGGATCTCCGGGTGCAGGTCCGGCCGGTTTTCCAGCAGGGATACCAGGCGGGCGCAAGCGATCCGGCTGCCCTGACGGAATTGTTCCCATAACTCTGGGGATAGAACCCGGGACGGCTGTGTATTCAACGCAGGGAAGTCTCCTTACTGTCGGATCGTTTCCATAAATGGTTGAGAATCTGTAACGATTGATCTCGATTCATTGTAGGGAGGAAACCGGCGGTTGTCAAGGTGAGGATGAGGGACGGAATCCGCGGTCATTTCCAAATTGACACTCACCGCCCAAGACTCTAAAATACAGGTACCTTTTCCGCCGTTCCGAGGCGAGTCCGTCCCGAAAGGAGATATCCATGCGCCCCACCCTGCAATTTCTGGAAAATGAACTGAAGGAAACGATCATCGCCGAGGCGGGTGTGATCCTGGCGGAACTGGGCGTCGAGGTTCAGAATCCGGATGTCCTGGCGCTGCTCGCCGACAACGGCGCGCAGGTGGACCGGGCGCAGCAGCGGGCGTTTTTCTCGCCCGACTTGGTGCGGAAATGCCTGGCGACCGCCCCGCGCGCCTTCGCCCTCTATGATGTGTACGGCGAGCCGACCCATGATTTCGCGGGCGATAACGTCCATTTCACTCCCGGTTCGGCGGCCCTGAATATTCTCGACAGCGAGACGGGCAAGATGCGCAAGCCAACCACCGCCGATTACGTGGACTATGTCCAGGTGGTCAACCAACTGGAGCATATCGCCTCGCAGAGCACCGCCTTCATTCCGGCGGATGTTCATGAACGGATTTCCGATAGTTACCGGCTGTTCCTGAGCCTGCTGTATGGTGAAAAACCGGTGGTAACCGGTACTTTCACCGTCGAGGCCTTTGCGGTGATGCGGGATCTCCAATTGGCGGTGCGTGGCAGCGCCGATGCTCTGCGCGCCAAACCGCTCACCGTCTTTTCGTGCTGTCCCACCTCGCCGCTGAGGTGGAGCGACGTCACTTCGCAAAACGTGGTGGACTGCACCCGCAGCGGCATTCCGGTGGAATTCATCGCCATGCCCTTGTCCGGTTTCATGGCGCCGGTGACCCTGGTGGGCACCCTGGTCCAGCATACGGCCGAAACCTTGAGTGGGGTGGTCATCGCCCAGCTGGCCTGCCCGGGCGCGCCCATGCTCTACGGCGGTTCGCCGGCCATCTTCGACGTGCGTTACGAAACCACGCCCATGGGCGCCGTGGAAACCATGATGACCGATTGCGCCTACAGCGAGATCGGCAAGTATCTGGGGCTGCCCACCCAGGCGTATATCTCCCTCAGTGACGCCAAGCTGCTGGACGCCCAGGCCGGCCTGGAGAGCGCCATGGGCGCGACGCTGGCAGCCCTGACGGGGATCAACAACATCTCCGGGCCGGGCATGCTCGATTTCGAAAGCTGCCAGAGCCTCGAAAAACTGGTGCTGGACAACGAGATCTGCGGCATGAGCCTGCGTCTGGTGCGGGGCATCGAACCGCGGGAGGATTTTCCGGCCCTGCCGCGGTTACAGGAACTGTTGCAGGAGCAGCACCTGCTGATCTCCGCACATACCCGCCGATACCTGCGACAGGAGCATTACTTCCCCGGACCGGTCATCGACCGGGCCAACCGGGCCCGCTGGCTGGAGGAGGGCGGGCTGACCCTGGCCCAGCGGGCCCGCCGGCGTATTACCCAGTTGCAGGACAATTACGAAGCACCTCGCTACGCGTCGGAGATCCGTCGGGAGCTGGTGGCCCGTATGGAGCACGAAGCGCGACGTTACGGCCAGGAAACGCTGCCGGAAAGGCCGGAATGAGCAGGGAAGTGACTCTGGCCATCGCCGATGTCGTGCCGGAGCCGGCCGCCGTGCTTCGCCGCCAGGGGATGCCCCTGGTGGCGGAATCCGCTCCGCCGGGTGATCTTGAAGGGCGGATCCGGACCGGCGAGTTGTCCCTGCCGCCGGGCGTTCCGCCGCACATCCGGCGCCTGCTGCTGGAATCGGGCCATCTTTATCTGGAAATGGCCCGGCCGCGGGCGCTGCTGGCGGAAATCACCACCGCCGAGTTCGCCCGTGTTTACGCCGGCAACGGGCAGAATGAGCCGCACACCCCGCTGGCCGATATTTTTCCCCGAGCACGGCGGCTGTGGCTTTTCACGCTGACCGTGGGAGACAAGCTGAGCCAGGAGATTGAGCGCCGTCTCGCCGGCGGTGACTACGCCCTGGGCGTCATGCTGGACAGCTGGGCGTCCGAGGGAGCGGAACAGGGTGTCAGCCGACTGGAAGAGCATTGTCGCCTGCGGGCGGCAGCAGAGGAAAATGACCCCTCCCTTGTGGTTCTGAGTTACAGTCCGGGCTACTGCGGCTGGAATATCCGGGCCCAGCGTGAACTCTTCGCCTGGCTGCAACCGGCGGCCATCGGTCTGAAGTTGAACGAGAGCTGCCTGATGTGGCCGCTCAAGTCGGTGTCGGGCGTCCTGGTGGCCGCTCCGCCGGATGTTCACCGCTTCGAAGACCGTTTTCCCTTTTGCCGGGAGTGCCGCGACCGAACCTGCCGGCGGCGCATGGCCCAGCTGGCCGACGCTTTCGTCGGCCCGGGCATGAACCGTGATCGCAACGACCATCCGTAAAGGAGCACGCTATGGATATTCTGCAGGAAATCTCCCGCTATCTTCAGTCGGGTGAAGACAAACAGGTACTGGCCTTGACGGAACAGGCCCTGGACCTCAACCTATCGCCCGGTCGTATTCTGCAGGACGGCCTCATCCGCGGCATGGCGGTGGTGGGCGATCAATTCAAGAATCACGAGATTTTTTTACCCGATGTCCTGCTGGCGGCGAAGGCCATGACGGGCGCCATGGAACGGTTGAAACCGCTCCTCATCGGCGATGAAACTCCGCTCCTGGGTAAGGTGGTTATCGGCACGGTCCGCGGCGACCTGCACGACATCGGTAAGAACCTGGTGGGCATCATGCTGCGCGGCGCCGGCTTCGATGTCATCGACCTGGGCAGGGATGTGCCGCCGGAGAAATTCGTGGCCACGGCTGCAGCCGAAAAGGCCCAGGTGGTCGGCATGTCGGCCCTGCTCACCACCACCATGCCGGTCATGAAACAGGTGGTGGACATGCTCCGTGCTGAAGGGCTCACCCACGTACGGACCGTCATCGGCGGTGCGCCCGTCTCCGCCGAATACGCGCGGGAAATCGGCGCCGATGATTATGGCTACGATGCCGGGAGTGCCGTGGAAAAGATCCGGCAACTGGTTGAGGATTAGGCCGGCGGCGGATCAATCCCGCGTGCCGCGCGACAGGAGGCGAAGATGGAGCCCTTACTTGACCGGATTGCCCGTGGCGAAGTACTGGTTGCCGACGGCGCCATGGGCACCTTGCTTTTCGAGCGGGGATTGGAGCCCGGCTACAGTCCCGAGGAAATGAACCTCAGCCGGCCGGAGGTGCTGGCTGAAATCGCCCGTCTTTACCTCGATGCGGGGGCTCAACTCGTTCAGACCAATACGTTTGGAGGATCACCGCTGAAACTGGCCAATTTTCAATTGCAGGACCGGACCGAGGAGATCAACC
>JAFGRT010000199.1 GCA_016935015.1 Acidobacteriota bacterium
AGAAGTTACCTTCAGAACACCTTTTGGAAATCGGAGGGTAGATGTTATCTTGAGAAATAGAACCTCTGGACAAATTGGAGCTGTTGAATGACTGAGGTCGGACCAAGGTAAACGATTGAAATATATACTATTAAGCGAGATATCCACCGGATTTTGAGCCTTAGAAGGCACTTTGGGGGCGAAAAATGGGATGATGACCTGCGGATGGTGTCAGAAGGACCTCTTTTTTCGGTGGCCCCAAATTGTCCAGAAAATTTCCTTTTGCTTGCGTTTCTCTGGTCGGCCTTTCAGGCCTCGGGTGTTCTCATGGGGGGCCTTTTTCCGTGGGCGCCGCCGTTCGCCCACGGCTAAAAGACTGCTCGGCCCTACGGGCCTTCAGGAAATAGGTTCTGTTGGGACAAGTGATCTTGTGATCGATCGAGAGGGTTGTCTACGATTACGACTGCGACAAGGGAGAGTTGTTTCACAGGCGGCATCGGGATTGATTCGTGATCGTTGTCGTTGTCGTATACCGTAACCGAGGGATCGCGGAATCCATCGCCCAAAAAAGTCCGGCCTCATGACCGGTCGATTCCGGAATTTTGATTACGATTACGACCACAACAGCGATCACGGAGAGCGGGTCCGACCCCAAGCTCTCTTCCTGCTCCGTCCGCCTTTCTCCCTCGCCCGGGTTCGTCGAACTCGGGGCACTTTTCTCCACCTTTGACCATTTCGCCGCAGCTCCCCTCCACGGAGCGAAGGGGGATGAAGGCGGCAGGAAGATTCTCCAGCGTCATCCTTGGAATGATTTTGCGGATCCTGTCAGGAGGTACTCCCGGGTTCGACCTCCTTCGCGCTGACGCGCTCCGGAGGACAGGTCAAATCCGGGGTACTTTCTACCAACCGGTCAGATCGAGATAGCCGCTCAGACGCTTCAGGTCGGCCGAGACATACATCAGCTGGCCCACTACGGCCGGCGACGCTTGCACCTTCCGCCGGGCGACGGGCGCGGCAATCAGCCCTGATTTTCGACGCAGTGGCCTTGTCGCTGCTGATCATTGGACTGGCCGGCCGCGGGCCATGGGCAGATCCGTGAGTCCGCTGCTGCCGGTAGGGGTTTTCGGCTGCCTGGGGCGGGCATCACCACCCGCAGTTTAGCCCAGCGGGATCAGCTTTTGGCCGGCCAGGCTCAACCGCAGGGAAGCGGCATGCTGGAATTCCCCTTCCAGATGATACGCGGTGAAGTTCAGCCCGATTTGAATGTTCCGACCGATGAGCCAGTTCTTGCGGAACCCGAACGTCCAGAGGCGATCGGCCTGGTAAAAGGGGTCCCCGTCCTCCGTCCAGAAATCTTCGCCCCACCAGCTGGTAATGAACGGCTGCCAGCCCCGCCAGTCCAGATAGGAACGGACTTCCACGCCCCGGCCACTGGTCCGCTGGTCGTTGTCGCGCAACAGGTAGTGTGACATGTACCAGTGACCGCTCAGGCTGACGGCCGCAAAGGGGCCGACGGCGCGTTGCAGTTCCACCCCCGTGGCCACGGCGAAATCGTCCGTCACCTCGCCCGAATCGAACTGCTGCCCGCCACGGTGGATGTAGTGAAACTGAGCGTCGAAACGAAAGGGCGAACGTGTCACGACACCCAGGCTGCCCATGTCGAATTTTTCCCGGTGGGCGTCCGTGTTCAGGGCCTGCCAGTTGAGCCAGTACGACGCCCGGAACCAGGAGGTGCCGGCGTTGACCTGCATGCCGGTCTCCAGCGGCCGCTGGTAGAGGAGGATATCGTCGAAAATGGCCTCATCGAAGAGACGGCCTTCCCGGTCGAGGTTGCCGAAGGTGAGCCGGAAATGACGGTTGGGCTCGTATTCGGCCGTGATCAGGGGGCGTATCTCGTCCAGAGATTCGTCGTCCCCGAAGCTGCGCCCCAGGAAGATGCCGCCGCGAATCTGAAAATGCTCGGCAGAAAAATAGGTCGCGTACAGGGAAAGGTGCTGGCCGAAAAAGGTCTCGCCATCCCGGTAGCGGGTGGCCTCGCCCACAAACTCCAGGTTGTGCAGGTAAGAAAAGGATCGGAAGCTGAGCTCCAGCTCATCGGCTCGCGCCCCGACCCCGAGCCCGCCATAGATCAGCATCACCAGCCACAGCCCCCGCCATACCGCTGACGGTTTTGTCCGCCTGATTTCGTCACCCATCCCGCCGTCCCTCTTTCACTAAAAATGGTGAATATTTTACGATGCCGGCGGACACCGCCCAAGGATTTTCTCCGGCTCACCCTCTTTTTTTCGTAACCGTTCTCGATCATTACGTTTTTGCCGTTGGGGACGGTCATCCGGGACGCAGTCTGAGCCGGTAGGGGGGGCACCTGTGTGATCATGATCCGGAACCCGGGAACCAGCGCCACAAGGTCCGATGGGGCGGGGTCGCCGGCGACGCAGGACGGGATACCATTTAGTCCCGGTCCGGTAGGTCCCAGCGACTATCCGCTGCGGACACGGGGCGCAATCCCACCACCGGAAACTTTCGCTCACAGGGGATTCCCAGCATGTTGGCCGATACCAGATGGCCGAATTCATTCACCGGATTGCCATAATAATTGTCCGGACTGTAGAGCGGCGCCAGGTGCCAGTAGAGCCGGTACTCCAGCTCCATCAGCAAAAGGATCAGCCCGGCCGAGTGCTCCGCCCGGTCATTTTCCACGTACAGAACGGGCCGGTGGCGGCGGACGGTTTCGCGAGCGCCGGCGAGCACCGCTCGCTCCATCCCCTCCACATCGATCTTCAGAAAATGGCAGGCCGACAGGGTCAGACCATCCAGTGTGACCACCGGGACGCACTCGCCCGGTGGATCATCGCTCAGGGCGACGCCCCCGAAATTACCCTCCCGGCCGTAGTCCACGGACGGCAGGTACGCCGCGCCCGGTTCGGCGCCCAAGGCGACAGAGTGGGCGACGACATGGGACCATCCGTTCAGGGAGAGATTGGCGCACAGCATGTGAAACAGCACCGGTTGCGGCTCGAAGGCGTGCACGACACCCTCCGGTCCGACCCGCCGCGCGAGCAGCAGGGTGTGGGCCCCGACGTGGGCGCCGGCATCCACCACGGTCATGCCCGGTCCCACCACCTGCCGCAGCAGCTCCGTCTCGCCAGGAGAAAACTCGCCGTACAATTCCAGCGACCGGCCCACGTAACGGTCATGGCGCGGATACATCATCACGCCCTGGTGGGTCTGGGCCAGCCGGTTTTGGCCGCAGTCCAGCAGCCGATACTCGTCGGCCGTGCGCCGGCGCACCCCGGGGCCGGCGGCAAGGAGTTCGCCGGCCATCCGGGCGAACAGGTCCGGCCAGTCGTCCATCTCCTGCCGCCGGAACAGCCGCACGGTGGGGTACCAGGGCGTTCTGTCGCCCGCCGGCCCCCAGCGCCAGTCGGGCGCCCGGCCCAGGGCCAGCCAGACGGGCCGGCCCATGGCCCCGGCCAGGTGGGCCACGGCCGTGTCGGCGCAAATGAGAAGATCCAGGCTGGCCAGGACCGCCGCCGTCTCCTCGAACCGGCCGGTGGCGGCGTCCAGATCCTCACCCAGGGGCGTTATGGGCGGGATGCCGGCCCAGCCGTCGAGCTGTTCGGCGCCGTCGCCCTGCTGCATACTGATCAGGCGCACTCCGTGCAGCCGCCGCAGAGGATCCAGCGCCGCCAAGGGGAAGCTGCGCAGCCAGTCAGCCGGATGGCGGGGGTTGCCCTGCCAGACAACACCCACGCGGAACCCATCCTCGCCGGCCAGACGCCGCCGCCACTCCGCCGCCCGCTCGGGGTGGGGCCGGAGATAGGGGACCACGTCCGTCCAGTCCCGGTCGCCGGTCTCACCCAGGGCGCCGGGCAGCGACAGCAGCGGGCAGTACACATCCACGCCGGCGCACGATGCCCGATCGTCCGGGGCGACGAAACCATCGATGCCGGGGACCTGCTCCAGCAGCGGCTGCAGATCCGGCTGGACGGCCAGGATGATCCGGCAGGTGTGGCGCTCTTTCA
>JAFGRT010000200.1 GCA_016935015.1 Acidobacteriota bacterium
GGCTTGGGTTCGGGCGGCACAGTTCCGGCACAGGTTGTAACCCTGGGGCAGAGCGACACCGCACACGCGACAGACGGAGGCCTGACTCTGAGCGGCTGGCGGGGCGGCCGGGGCTTGGGTACGGGCGGCACAGTTCCGGCACAGGTTGTAACCCTGGGGCAGGGCGACGCCGCACACGCGGCAGGCGGATGCCGGGGTGGTCGGGGCCGCCGAAGAGGCCGTGGTTGGTGGCGGCGAGGGGGGCAGGGTCTGGCCGCAATGGCCGCAAAAACGCTGGTTGGGGGCGGCCGGCTGGTGACATCGCGGGCACTGCGCCATGGAAAACCTCCTGGGTCATTGAGTCCGAGAGGAGACAGTACTCCGCTCAGCCACATTCCGCTGATCATAGTATATCCGCCGGCCGGGAGGCAAGAGATTCCAGTGGGGGAATGCCGGGAAGGAGTCCGGCCTTTTGTCCGGTAAAGCCGCTGGGGAGACCGGATTCCTGAATCCCATGGCCGTTCGGCCACGATCAGAGCGTTCCGCTGATGATCAGGAGGATGTCCAACTGTGGCGTATGGAAATTTTCTTGAATATTTTTTTCGATCCAACGTTTCAGGAAAACATTCCGTATATTGTTGCGACACTCCAACACACGAACAATCAATCAATAAGGAGTATGGTCATGAATACTCGATGGACTCATCTGCTTCAAAACATGGTTGTTTTCGGCATCATTCTGGCCGGTTGTGCCGCGGCCGCAGGGGCGAAGCCGGCGCCCGACGCCGCTCTGGCGGTACCGGTAGAGGCGGCGCCCGTCATCGACGGCGATCTGAATGATGCCGCCTGGCAGCGGGCCAGCCTGGCCGACGGGCTATTCGCCACCTACTCCCCCATGAAGGGGCAAACCCTCCCCTTCCGCACCCGGGTCTGGGTGGCCTATGACCGGGAGAACCTGTATATCGCCTTTCATTGCCTGGATCCCGAGCCGGACAAGATCAAAACATCCGTCGCCAAGCGTGACACCATCTTTTCCGATGATTGGGTGGGCCTCATCATCGACACATTCAATAACAACAAGAACGGCTACGAGCTGTTCGTCAATCCCAGCGGCATGCAGGGCGACGCCCTGTTCACCATCAGCAACGGCGAGGACATGTCGCCGGACTGGGTATGGGAAAGCGCCGGTCGATTGCTCGAGGACGGGTATGCCGTGGAAGTACGTTTGCCGCTCCGCAACATCCGTTTTCAAAGCGGCGACGTTAGTCACATGGGCGTCTGGTGCTTCCGCCGCATCAGCCGGCTGGGCATCAGCGGCAGCTGGCCGGAGCTGCCCGAGGGCGTGAATCCGCTGCAGGCCACCCGACCGGTGCGCTTAGAGAAGCTGGCATCAAGCCGCCATCTTGATATACTGCCCAGCTTCACCTACAGCCGAAACACGCTGCGCGAATCCCCGACCGCCTGGGGCGAAGCGGACCAGGCCGCCAACGTCGGGGTGGGCGTCAAGTACGCCCTGACTTCCTCCATCAACACCGAGATGACCATCCATCCGGATTTCAGCCAAGTGGAAAGCGACGCCTTCCAGGTGCTGGTCAATCAACGCTACCCGGTCTTTTATGAGGAAAAACGGCCGTTCTTCATGGAGACAAACGGCATCTTCAATCTGGCCGGGACCGGCGGCGACACCAACATGTGGCGGGCGATCCATAGCCGCACCATCGTCGATCCCGACTGGGGCGTGAAGATGATGGGCGACGCCGGTCGCGCCACCTTCGGCGTCCTGGCTGCCAGCGACGGCTGGCCCGGGCAGGAATGGGACGATGAAATCAATCCCCATGCCGGCCAGAATGCCAACTACATCATCGGTCGGGCTTTGTACAGCCTGACCGATTCCAATTATATCGGCGGGATTTTCAGCGACCGCGAGTTTGCCGGCGGCTTCAACCGCGTGGCCGGCGGCGACGCCATGTTCCGCTTCGGCCAGCACCACCAGCTGGGCGGCATGTTCCTCTACTCGGCCAGTCGCGATGAGGACACCCAGGTTAAAACCGAGGGCTTCGCCGGCAGTTTCACCTACAACTACAGCACCACGAACCTCGGGATATGGGCCTGCCTCGAGGAGTATTCCGACGATTTTCGAATGGACACGGCCTTTTACCGGGAAGCCGGTTTCCGCAAGGCCACCCTCTATATCGGGCCGCAGTTTCAGCCGGCGTCGAAGAAATGGTCGTGGATCAAGAAGGTCAATCCCTTCGTATTCGGATTTGTCAAGAAGGATACCGCCACGGGCATCCATGACGTCCTGTTTCTGCCGGCCGTCCGGTTCAATTTCACCAAAATGGCCTGGTTCCGCTTCGATTGGTTCATGATGCGCGAAGGATGGTCCGGCCGGGCCTTCCGCTATCAGAAGGTCCGCCTGATGGGTAACATCCAGGCCACCAAGTGGCTCAGCCTCGGCGGCTCCTTGCATAGCGGGGAAGATCTTTACTACGATGACGATGATCCGTTCGTGGGGGACAGCCTGTCCGCCGGGCTGGATTTCACCCTGCAACCCAGTCGCTATCTGAAAGAGACCTTTTCCTGGTACCATACCCGGCTGAACCGGCCCGGTGACTCGGAACGCATGTACACCGTCAACATCGTCAACTCCCAGACCACCTTTCACCTGAACAAGCACTTCTTTGTCCGCGCCACCGCTCGCTATGACAGCTACCAGCACAAGCTGCTCACGGATTTCCTGGCGTCCTACACCTACGTGCCCGGCACGGTGATTCACTTGGGATACGGCACGCTGTTCGAACGGCAGGCGTGGCAGGACGACGGCTGGGCCAAGGGGGCCGGCGCCTTCACTGCCTCCCAGCGCAGCCTTTTCTTCAAGCTCTCGTACCGCTGGCAGCTGTGAGCACAGCCCACGAACAATCACCGGGACGGCAAGCGCCGCCCGGTAAAGTAGATGAGTCGCGCCCGCTTCGGTGGGCGTTTTTTTCGGGACCGGCGCGACATCGAACCGGTCACTGTTGCAGGCTGTGCGACGCCCAGCGGATTTTGCGCGCCAGAACGAGCAGGGAATCCCGGGGAAGATCATCCACCGCGATGGTGGGTGGACCGAAGAGCTGGTGCGAGGTCTGCCCGTATATCTCGTGAACCAGGGCTTGCAAGGCGCCGGTCCGCGCCGCGGTGTCCAGCGCCGCGAAATCGGTGCGAAAGGTCGCCTGGTCGAAATCATCGGCGACGAGGCGATCCATGCACAAATAGAGGCAGCACGAGTGGATCGCTCCGGCCTCGTCGTGGATTCGCTGCAGCCGGGAAAGATCCGCCGTGGTCGGATAAGCCCCGTCATTGGACGCCAGAGTCTCGCCCAGGAACGCCAGGTTGTCGGCGTGAACGGCGATGTGGTACATGCTGGGCAGTACCGAGAAAGGCAGGCGCAGCCGGCCGTAGCGGCGTCGCATGGCATTTTGGGCGGCGGATGAATAATTTACGTAGGCGCAGGCCAGCTTGAGGCGGCGGTAGAGATCGGCCCGTTCCCCGGGGGGGCGAAGGGAGAATTCGGTGATAGACTGCCACAGCAGGCCGTTCCGCGCCAGTTCCACCGGGCGGCTGGCCTGATAAAGCAGCGAGCGCGAAAATTGGCGGAAACCGGTCCGGGGGAGCGCCGGCACCTCATACGTGACCGTGGTGACTTCCGGCCACCCGGGAGCCTTCGGGTTCACCTGCCGGACAAACAGCTCAAAGCAGTCCGTCGAACGGTCGAAGACCAGGTACTCCAGCAGGCAGGGCGCTTCCGGCAACCGTATGCGGCTCTGGTACCGGACGACGGTGCCGGCCGTTTGTTGGGAATCTGTTTTCAGGGCGACGACCTCGTGGTGGCAGACCGTCCGTTGCGTCAAATCCAACACCAGCAGCTGCATGCAGAGCGGTTCCGCTTCGTCCGCTGCGGCGAGTCGCCCGGCGACGGAGCCGGAGAACAGAAACACCGACTCCGCCTGAAACGTGCCCGCGGCGGCACGTCCGGGCGCCAGCATGCCTCCCACGACCAGGCAGAACATCATGGTTCGGATCATGGCCCACGTTCGAATCATGGCGGATGTTCAACCCTCGACACTTGGAATGACACCATTATGGATGATTGGTTCGCAGCGGATGTTCAGGATATGACGAACGGTCGCCCGGCGGCGACGGGTGGCCGGAGTACCGGACCGGCGGCGTCTTATTCCGGCGGATCGTCGATACGGGTGGTGGCCGCCGAGTTCAGGAAATCGTGACCGATATCCTCGAAGGTGTCATGGCTCAAGGCGTAATGGTGCAGAAATCGCTCCTGCAGCCGGTTGCCGTCGTAACCGGCGCCGGCCGCCGGCCGTCCGTCGGCCAGGGCCAGTCGCGCCTTATCCCGGCAGCGCGGCGGCAAGTCGGCATAGTCCAGAAAGGGCTCCGGATCCGCAACGACCGGCAGTCCATCCAGGGCGCGCAGCAGGATCAGGCCCGGTTTCATTTCCTTGTAGAGCGACAGCAAGCGGTGGTAATTGATTTCGCGGATCCGGGGATGAAAGGTATAGTAGACGGGCCGGAACCGGACGGACCACTCGAAGGCGGCGGGGGCGATCAGCTGTTTCACATGGCGGGCCGGCACATGGAAACGTTCCTGAACCTCCTTGACCAGACCGTACAGGGCCTCGTAACGGGGGTATTTCTCCAGGCTCTGGATGAAATCGATAATCTCGTTGGTCACGCCATCGCTATAGAAAACCCAGCGCGGATCGGGGCGGGTCCGTTCCAGGATCCGGTAGATGAATTCGGAGCAATACAAATGGTCGGCGTCGAGGCGGTCGTTGTCCAGCCGAAAATCGGAATCAAAAATCACATGGCCGTTGAGCAGTTCGTCGGTGACGGCCAGCATGGTCTCGCCGGCGACCGGCGGATCCGGCCGCAATACCAGGACGTTGAGCACGGGGAAGACCTGGTCGTGGAAGTGAAAATCCTTGACCCACTCTTGCAGGGGATGCCGCTTGATACAATGCGACTGGCGGCTGGGTCCGTTGTGGGGCTGGCAGTCGGTGACATACAGGCCGTCCTCTTCACGGCTGATGATGCCGACATGGGAATAGCCGCCCAGCGAGGAGAAAGCGGACAACAGGGAACTGGCCCCGCCCATAAGGCGCAGGATGACGTCGCCGGAGCGCAGATCCTGGCACCTGAGGAGTTCGTAGATCGTGGCCGCTGCCGGCGGGTCGGCGAACGGGTCTTCCCTGTCGAGCAAGGCGGCGAAGACTTGGCGTTCGCGGTCGAAGCGGGCTTGAAATACCGGGGGAATGTCCGGTTGGTCCATCATCCGGTACAGGCACCATGTTCCGGCGGCCAGCAGCAGGACCACCGCCAAGGCGCCATACACTGCGACGAAAGGCGTTTTTCTCCTCATTTCCGCACGCCATCGGCAAAATGAAGTGCGTCCTCGTCTCGCGCATGATGTGACGAAAATCTTCGGCCATCGGCCATTTTTCTCAGGAAAAAAACACTATCATTTGCCATCGTAGATATCGTAAAATAAAAAAAAGTGTATAGCAATCAGGAATCATTCAGCAAATGGAAATCGGCAGGCGACATGGTGTCGGCGGCTCCAGGGTTCGATAAGCCGGCCACGGTTGGATCGGGTTCGACGGGCGAACGTCCGGGTGGATGAATCGACTGCGCCAGGAGCGAGGGAACGTTGCGTTTTCGACTGACGGCGATACCGATCATTCTGCTGGCCCTGAGCTGTGGGGCCGTTATATATCAGCCCCGGGACGGAGATATTCTATTCCAGACGCTGAACACGCCCCGCAGCCGGTCTTTGGCCAATGTAACCCGTTCATCCTACAATAATGTGGGGATTGTGTATTTTCATAAGGGGAGACCACTGGTGCTCGATGTGGGGGATAGGGTGCGGGTGACCCCGCTCGAGCAATGGATAACGCTCGGTATGGAAAATCGTTTCGTCGTTCGGCGGCTGCGTGCGGCGGATCAGATACTCACGGCCGCTGTAATTCAACGGATATTCCGACGGGTGAAAAAAACAATTGGCATGCCTGCCGATGATGCGTTCAGCTGGGATGACCAAGCCTATTATGCCAGCGAGCTGATCTGGAAAGTTATTTCGAAAGGAGCCGGGGTCGAACTGGTGCCGTTGCAAACACTGGATGATTTTGATCTAGCGGAGCTGCCAAATCATCATCCGATTTGGCAACGGTTCGAAACCCGCTCTCCGCGGGAGGAACCGGCCGTATCGCCCCAGGCTATTTTCGAGAGTTCGTTGCTGGAAACCGTTTACGAGCAATAAGAAACACTGAGACTGCTTCGCTGCAGGGGTGATTCCGGCAAACGGGGATTCCATCACCGCGGGGCGCTAACTTCTGGGGTAGGAAGACGGAGACATGAAAAAATCCCTCCGCATGGCCTGTTGGACTCTCTTGAGTGCGATCCTCGTCGCGGGCGGATTGCTGGTCGCGCTGAACGTCACCAAGGATGCAGATGTGATGTCGCCGGTCTGGAACCCGGTTGCGCCCGTTTCCGATGGGTCTCCTGCCTGGGATAAGAACGAAGTGCCGTCCGACCCCAGGACTCCGCCGCCGGCCAATCGATCCGGGACGGAAACTCCGATCCATCCAACCTCCCTGTCTCGCCTGGTTGGGGAAGACATTCCGTACGGACCCCATGCCTGCCAGCGCCTCGATCTCTGGCGGCCGGCGGTTCCGGCTCCGGTGCCCGTGGTGCTGTATTTCCACGGCGGCGGTTTCCGGGGCGGGGATAAGCAAAACCTGAATCACGGCCTGCGCGGTGAGATGCTCCGCGCCGGCCTGGCCGTGGCGGCGCTCAATTACCGCCTGGCGGATACGGCGCCGTTCCCGGCACCCATGTACGACGGCGCGCGGGCCGTTCAGTTTCTCCGCCTGCAGGCGGGGCAGTACGGGTTGGATCCGCAGCGCGTCGGTGCCACCGGCCATTCCGCCGGTGCCGGGATCGCCCTGTGGCTGGCGTTGCATGATGATCTGGCCGAGCCGGATAGCGTGGATCCCGTGCGACGGCAATCGAGCCGGCTGGCGGCGGCGGCGGTTTTTGACGGCCAGACGACCTATGACCCGCGACGGTTGCAGGAATTGTTTGGACGGACCACGGAACCACCACCGGCACTGTGGCGGTTCTTTGGTCTGAAATCGGCCGCGGATATGGACGATCCCCGCTATTTCCGCATGTTCGAGGAAGCGTCTCCTCTGCATCACGCCAGTGCCGACGATCCGCCGGTGATGCTGCTGTTCCGGCAATCCGATCTGTCGCTGCCGGTGGACCCGACGGACCCGCGCAATGTGCATCACCCCCTGTTTGGCCGTATTCTTAAGGATAGGCTCGATGCCCTCCGGGTGACGTGTTGCCAGCTGACACCAGCCGATCTCGCTGCCGGCGAGAACTCCCTGCGCGGGGCGGCCGTTGTCTTCCTGGCGGAGCATCTGACGCGGCCTGCCGCGGCTCCGGGCACGCAGGGAAAGTGACGGATGGCAATGGGCCTGCGACATAAAAGAGGGTTTTTAAGCGGAGGCCTGTTGTGCCCAGAAGTCTTCGAGACGATTGGAGAGGTGAGCGCACCGGA
>JAFGRT010000201.1 GCA_016935015.1 Acidobacteriota bacterium
ATATATCTACAATATCACACCGAAAAAAAAGAGACAATACCCAAAACCCCCTTTTATGTCGCAGGCCCGTCGTGGAGGAACAATTTGCCGCCGGCGAAGCAGGAGTGGTAGAATGAGGAATTCCGGGAGGGCCGTCGCATGCAGTCCCTTGAGAAGTATTTTACTCCTGCCGCGGTAATCGAACTTCGTAAACGGATTCGGGAGAACAACGGCATGGAGATTTTTTGCCTGGGCATCCCTGATGAATCATTCCGTATCGTAACCATCCAGGTAATCGCCCGGGGGAATGACATCAGCGTGCCGGCCGTTTTGGAGGTGGCGACCTTCGGTTCTATCGCCATCCACAATCATCCCTCGGGCAATCTCACACCCTCCAACCAGGATGTCGGCCTGGCCGGGGAGTTCGGCAGTCGGGGCGTCGGATCGTTCATTGTCGACAACGATGTCGGACAACTTCACGTCCTGGTGGAACCGTTCCGTTCGCCGGCGATTGAGGAGCTCCAGCCCGAAGATCTGATCCGGATGTTCGAAGCGGACGGACTCCTGGCCAAGGCGTTTGAAGGTTTTGAAATACGCCCCCAGCAAGTGGCCATGGTGCGGGATGTGGTCCAGTCTTTCAACCAAAAAAAGATCGGCCTGATCGAGGCCGGCACGGGAGTTGGGAAATCGCTGGCCTATCTGATCCCCGCCGCGACGTGGGCCATCCGGAATAAACAGCGGGTGGTCGTTTCCACAAAAACCATCAATCTCCAGGAACAATTGATCCTCAAGGATATCCCCTTTCTACAGAAGGGGCTGAAACTGGATTTTCACAGTGTGCTGCTCAAGGGACGCAGCAATTATCTGTGCCTACGCAAGGCCCATGATCAGAAGAAAGATTTCGGCAAGGAACGCACCGACGACAATCAGTGGGAACTGGATCTGATCTTTGATTGGATGGAGGCGAGTGGCGACGGTTCCCTAAGTGACCTGAGCATCGTGCCCACCAACGACATCTGGGATCTGGTCTGCTGCGAAGCGGACAACTGCAGCCGCGCCCGCTGCCCGTATTTCAACAAGTGTTTTTTCTATCAGTCCCGTCGTGAGGCGGCCAAAGCCCAGCTGATCGTCGTCAACCATCACCTGCTCATGGCCGATCTGGCGCTGCGCGAACAAACCGGCCGGCAGGTCACGGGCGTCATCCCCGCCTTTCACAAGCTGGTCATCGACGAAGCACACCACCTGGAAGAAGTGGCCACCTCCTACCTGGGGATGCATGTCACACCCTTCAGTTTTTACCGCAACCTCAGCCGCCTGCAACACATCCGCCATGCCGAGCGGGGCGTGATTCCCGGTATCAGCCTTCGTCTCTATGAGCTGATGAATGCCGGGAATCAGATGGTTGTCGCCCGCCTGCATCAGCTCATTGACCAAACGCTCTATCCGGCCCGTAAAAAATGCCAGCAAGGGCTGGAAAAGCGGTTTCAGAAACTGATCCGCGGCATCCTGCAGCAGGAAGAGCGGGCGCTGGGGCGGGGTGAAGAGTTCAAGAAGCGGATTTCCGATCAGGTGGAAGGCAGCGCGCTGTGGCATGAAGTAATTGTTCCCGGAATCAAGGAGATTATCGGCGTGGTGGCCGGATTCGTGGAGGTCTGCCAATCCTTGTTACGTGCACTGCGCGAACTGGATCAGCCGGCCCTGGAGCAGCTTGACAGCCGGATTCTTGACCTGGAGGCCCTGGTGCTGCGACTCAAGATCCATATGAACTCGTTGGAGGGGTTTCTGGATCACGCCGAGGAAGACTGCCGCTGGCTGGAAATCCGTCGCCGCAAGGAGGCCTACCATATCGCCTTTCGACAGGCACCGCTGCGCGTGGCGGGCCGGCTGAAATCGTTGCTGTTCGATGCCTACGAAGCCGTGATTCTGACTTCCGCCACCCTGACCATCGACGGGAAATTCGATTTTATCAAATCCAGAGTCGGGCTGGATGCGCTGCCATCCGGACGACTGGTGGAATCCATGCTGGAATCGCCCTTCGATTACCGACAGCGGGTATTGTTGGGCATCCCTACCGATTTCCCCGATCCCAAGTCTTCCGGTTTTTTGGGTGCGCTGCCGAAGCTGATTCAGCAAAGTGTAGAAATTACCGAGGGGCGAACATTCGTGTTGTTCACAGCTTACGGCACCCTGCACGCCGTGTACCGGCTGTTGGAAAACGAGCTGATTCTCAAGGGGTATACTTGCCTGCGCCAGGGACAGATGAACCGGCATCAGCTGCTCGACGAATTTCGCAAAAGTCCGCGGTGTGTGCTGTTCGCCACCGACAGTTTCTGGGAAGGCGTCGATGTCCGGGGCGACGCTCTGCAGTGCGTGATCCTCACCAAACTCCCCTTCCAGGTTCCTTCCGAGCCTATCGTGGAGGCTCGAGTGGAGAAAATCCGGCGCGATGGAGGCGAACCCTTCTTTGAATATACCCTGCCCCATGCGGTCATCAAGCTGAAGCAGGGATTCGGACGCTTGATCCGTTCCAAGGAGGATTGGGGCATCGTTCTGATCAGCGATCACCGGTTGATGACCAAGGCGTACGGGCGGGTCTTCTTGAAATCCCTGCCCTTATGCAAGGACCGGCGGCTGGAGATGGAGCCGCTGCTGGAGGAAGTGCGCCTCTTTCGGGAGCGAATGCAGGGGAGATCGTCGCCTCATCCGGGAAATTCGTGAAGTATTGACGGGAGAGATTTTTTCTCCATTTTCTGGCTATTCGTTTGAACCTCCCGGCGAATTGTGTTAAAGATAGTAAATTGCAGTTGTCTTCCAGGTGTTGAAATTGACCGATATCGATAAGTTGCTGGTGGTAATGGAACAGTTAAGGGCTCCGGGGGGATGCCCTTGGGACCGGGAACAGACCCACGAGAGCCTGAAGCCGCATCTCATTGAAGAAGCTTACGAAGTCCTGCACGCGTTGGACGCTGACGATGACGAGGAGCTCCGGGAGGAACTGGGCGACTTGCTACTCCAGATCGTGTTTCACGCGCAGTTGGCCCGGGAGGAAGGCCGGTTTGACATGCAGGGAGTAATCGATTCCATCCATGCCAAGATTGTCCGCCGGCACCCCCATGTTTTCGGCGATGTCAAGGTGCGGGACAGCCGGGAAGTACTGGACAACTGGGACCGCATCAAGCAGGAGGAGCGCAGGGAGAAACGGAAGACGCGGGATTCGCTCCTGGATGGGTTACCGCCAGGTCTGCCGGCGCTGTACGAAGCCTACCAGATGGGTGTACGTGCGGCCCGCGCCGGTTTCGACTGGAATGAGGCCCGGCAGGTTCTCCCGAAAATCCGGGAGGAACTGGATGAACTGGAGGCGATACTGGCCGGGCCGGATAGGGCGGCCATCCGGGCGGAGGCTGGCGACATTCTATTCGCCGTGGTCAATTTGTGCCGGAAGTTAAGCATCGATCCTGAAACAACATTGAAAAACACGAATCAAAAGTTTAAGAGACGATTTCATTATATTGAGAAAAAATTGGAAGCGAGCGGCCGGAATATTCAAGAATGTCCCATTGAGGATCTGGAAATCATCTGGCAGGAATCGAAGCAATGGGAAAACTGAACGTGATGCAGCACCCCGTTTACGGGGCCGTTCACGTGTGTCGCGGTTGCGGGAAGATCAAACTCGTCACCAAGTGGGTGAAATACGACCCGGCCTACCTCGACGAGGATACCTACGTGGTCGCCACTCATTGCCCGGATTGTTTTCGTAACATCATCGCCATCATGGAAGAGAAGAAACGCAAGCGCAGCAATTTGCGTCTTGAACGGAAAATTCGAAATAAAATCAAGAAAAAACTCATCTGATCATGCGGCGGGAAATTCAAAAGATTTTTCAACAGAATCTTCGGTTGACCGAAGAATGTGCCACCCGGTTCGGTCCGCGGATCCAGGAAGTGGTTCGGGAAACGGTGGAGCGGCTACGTCGGGGAGGGCACATCTTCCTCATGGGGAACGGGGGCTCCGCGGCGGATGCCATCCATTGGGCCGGAGAGCTGGTCGGGCGATTTGCCCTCGAGCGGCGAGGCATTCCGGCCGTGGCTCTGGGCACGGATCCGGCAATCCTGACGGCTGTAGCCAATGATTACGATTTCGCCACGGTATTTGCCCGACAACTGGAATGCCTGGCCGGGGAACAGGACATCATCTTCGCCCTCAGCACCAGCGGGCGCTCGCCCAACATCATCCGTGCATTGTCCCTGGCAGAGGTTCAGCCCTGCTTCAGAGTAGGATTCTCCGGCGACGGAGGCGGCGACATGGCCTGTCTGGTAAATGTGCTGTTTGATGTTCCTTCCCGCTCCACCCCACGAATCCAAGAAATACATGGCCTGTTGGGGCATATCATCTGCGGACTCATTGAGCAGGAACTCTTCGGGAAAAAGACGGAGACCGCCCCATAGGATTCTTCCGCCGGCCGAGAGTCGGGACCGGGCAGTCAGGGAAAAGGGCCGTCCGGAGTAATCCTGCCGCCCGGTCATCCCGATTGGAGCATCGTCCATGGAGATCACCGGTTCCGCCACCCGCGTGAATGGCGCCCTGCTCCCCCGGCCGGAACAGCTGGATGAGGAGCTGCGGCACGGCCGCCTGGCTTATCTGTTCACCCGGCGTTACCTGGAGAAATGGTCGCGGCTGCGGGAAACATTCCCGGAAAAAGGGCGCCTGGCTGATTTTCCCGCCGTTCATGTGGAGATCGGCTGTGGCCGGGCGAAAAACCTGATAAATCTGTCACCACAGCAACCGCACACCCTATACATCGGAACCGAGCGCGACAATCACCGTTTTCAGGCGGCCAGCCGGCGGGCAGAACGCCTGGCCCGGCCCAATCTGCTCATTCTGCGGCGGGATGTCGTGCCGTTGGTCGCGTTTAATTTTCCAGACTCTACCGTCGATGAATACGACCTGTTCTATCCGGATCCCTGGCCACGCTACCGGCACCGGCGCCGTCGCTGGTATCGCCATCCCTTTGTGCTGGAATTGCTGCGGACACTGAAGCAGGGCGGATCCATCCGCCTGACCTCCGACCGCCTGTTTTACGTGCAGGAGGCGGCCTGGATGTTTGGGGTCTATCTCAACTGCCGGCTGGAACTGCTGGAACACGTCCAGGTCCATTCCAACCGGACGCACTTTGAAAGCAAGTACTTGCAACAAGGCCGCCGGTTGTATGAGCTGGTGGTGCGTAAAACCGGTGATCCGCCGGCCGATGTCGTGGAACTTCAGCCGGCGCGTAACCGTGTTTGCACCGCGGGCGAGAATCCTTGGGGAAGGGGCTGATCATATGAAACAAATGATCATCGTTCTTTTATCGTGGGGTTTTTTGCTGGGTGGATGGACTCGTGCTCAGAAGGAGGCCCTCACGCCGACCGCGTCACCGGACAGCTCCGTACCGGAGGCGGTGCTGGAAACGGATGCCGGCAAGATCATCATCCGCTTTTTTCCAGCCGACGCGCCCCGGCATGTGGCTCATTTCATCGAACAATGCCAAAAGGGCACTTTCCAAGGAACTACGTTTTTCCGGGTCATCCGGTACGGGATTATCCAGGGGGGAGATCCCCTTACACGGGATCCCGAGGCCCGCGAACGCTACGGCACCGGCGGTCTCCACAAACTGAAGTCGGAATTCAATGAACGTCCCTGCCGGCGGGGGATTGTCGCTGCCGTGCTGGTGCCGGGGAACCCCGACAGCGCCGGTGACCAGTTCTTCATCTGCGTGACGGATCAACTCCAGCTGACGGGCCAGTATACAGTTTTCGGAGAAGTTGTGGCTGGCATGAAGATCGTTGAGCAGATCAGCCTGGCTCCCACGGATGACAAGAACATCGCCACCCGGCGGGTGGAGATCCGGCGAACACAGGTGCGCCCGGTTCCCCGGCCGCCCTTTCACGATGCATCCGTGGCGGAGCTGGGCCGCTATCAGGCGGTGATCATGACAGATCTGTGGGAGATCACCCTCCGGTTTTACCCGGAAAAAGCGACGGAGCATGTCCGCCAGTTCTTGAATTTCGCCCGCAGCGGGTTTTACGACGGCACGAATTTTCATCGCATCGTGCCCGGTTTTGTTGTGCAGGGCGGGGCGATCCAATACCGGAAACCGCCGTTGGACGAGGAATATGCGGCCTGGCTGCAGCCCCTGCAGGCCGAATTCAATGATATCCCCCATGTTCGGGGGACAGTCGCCATGGCTCGTTCGGATGATCCGGACAGCGGTCTTGATTCATTTTTCATCTGTTTGGGTCGCCAACCCCATCTGGATGGCAAATACACGGCTTTCGGCGAAGTTGTGGACGGGATGGACGTCGTGGAAACCACGGCCGGCCAGGAGATTCAGGATGAAACCCCCGTACAGCGCATCGAGATCAAATCCGTCCGGTTGAAGGAGGTGGGCCGATGAAATGGGCGGCGATTCTGCTTCTGCTGCTTGTCCTGATGGCTGGGTGGACCGGGCTCAGTCACTTCTCAGCCAGCCGGAACCGGGATAATTATCGCGCTGCGGTGGAAAAACTGTTGATCGGCGGTTTCGAGACGGCCGATGAACAGCTGGAGGAAGAAATTGGCCGGTTGGGTGCGGAAATCCACGGCATTGATCCGCGACGGCTCGAGATCACCATTTCGCGTAAGCCGCCCGGTGAACACGACTTTCTGGAAGGATTGACCTCCGGCTCCGCCCTGCCATCACAGTCGCTTCATCTGACGGCCGAGGTCGCGTATACGCAAGATGTCCTGCTGTTAAGGCCCCGCTTTTCTTTTCGGGCAACGGCGGTGCGGCACAAACGGGAACATCCCCACAAGTCGCTCATTGAAGAAGCGTTGTCCGGCGCCCGGAATCAGTAGTTATACGCCAGAATCAGGCGCGGTATGCAAACGGCCGGCTGGATGATTGTTCGAGCCGATCAAATCTTGCCGGAGCCCTCCAGCTGGACATCGATTTCTTCTTCTCCCCGTTTCAGTTTGAGCGACAATTTTTCATCGGGGTTCAGTCTGAAGCTTTCGTAAATCCGATCAAACACCATGTTTTCCGTCGGGATTTGATTGATCTGGAGCACGGTATCGCCCACCTTGATTCCAGCTTGCCCGGCCGGCAAGTCATCGACAACATGCTGGACCACAATACTCTGGCCGGACTTGACAACGTAAAGGCCCACGGAATTGAAGGAATCACGCATGTTAAAGCGGTCGTTGGCCTTCAGATAGAGGGTCGATTTAGGGAAGTCGAAATTCAGGACGAAACGCCGCAACAGGCCGCAGCCCAGCCAGCCTCGGTCGGTCTTGGAGAGTACGTTGGCAGCGGGATATTCGGCAACATGAACAAATGTATCCGGCAAATCAATGCTGGCGAGGGAGATATTTCGGACGCGGTAAATGTTTTCCGGTACGCCGTATTGAAGCCCGTCGGAATGCCCGGCTACGGAGGCACGACGGCGATCGCGAATCACTCGCGCGGCATAGCTGGGTTCCGTCAGCAATAAGGAATCCGCCAGTGAGGTGGCGATTTCCAGATAAACGTCCACCCCTTCCATCCGGCATGCCACCGAGTAACCGTAATGATTGGGAATGAGGGCGACTCTTTCGCCCAGATCGTCGTATGCGAATGATTTGGGGTCAAAAATGAACATCTGGTCTTTGGGCAAATCCAGGGTGACGACCAGATCATACAACAGATCACAGCCAATAATGCCATGGATGGGCATCTGAACGTTGATACTGGTCGGCAGCATGTTGCAACACATAAATACCTTGTTTTTGAATTCGATTTCCCGAAGCAGAAAATTGGGTATCCGCGTGATGGAGAAATCGGAGGCCGGGTAACGCATGGGGAACGATATCTTGCCGCTGGAATTGATTCCTAACTGGGAGGCGATATTTTCATCGATCACAGAAAATGGCAGATTGAGATCCACGAGGAATGTCAAAGCCGGTGAATCTCCGATCCATGCTTTGACCAGGGGCAATCCGAAATACTGGTCCACCGGGAGCCGGCCCCAGCCCCTTTCGGGTATGGTCAGGGAGAATGGTTTGGGGGAATTGTCAAAACGTCCGGAAGGGATTCCCTGATTGACATAGATATCGGAAAAAGTATACTCCGCCGGATTGACGGAGTTCTCCTGGATGATGGTCGGGATAACCAGGCCGGATACGGAGCGGAATCGCTTGATGATAAATTCCCGGGTATACCCCAGAGTGGAGGTGAAGGAAAATGAGCGGATCAGGTAATTATCCGCATCAAAGACGATTTGCACCGGGAATCCATCGCTGGTCACGTAGCGCGTCTCAATGACTTCCCCTGCCTCAGTAAGAGAGTCCATGTTCCCGTAGTCTGCGTTGAGATATTGCAGGCCTAGAATGAACTGCAGCACTCTTTCGTCGCGACGGAAAAGGCCGGTAAGCTCGACGTAGCGTCCGCTCAGCTCAGTAAGGAGAAGATTATTTCCGCTCAGAACATGTTTTTCGAATGTAGTCGGAAAATCCAGGGTCAGGGCAAAACGGTTTGGCCTCTCATAAAAGATACCGATGCCTCCGCGCATGCCGTATTTCTCGACACTTCCCACCAGGCTGAGATCGGAAAGATTGTTCAGGGCATCCGCGGAATCAGACACCGCCCGGGCATGACGAATCTCCAGGGTCGTCTTGTCGATAGCCGCAAGAGAAAACAGCGCCGTCCCTGATATCAGGAATAGAAACAAACCCAATCGTACCTTTTTCATACGAGGCTCTCCCACCAAGGCATTGATCATAAGGTGTTTTAATTCTAGCGTGAGGGGGCGGCATTTGCAAGAGGTTTTCGGAAAGGTGCGGGGAGAGGCATGGGAAGAGGCATGGGAAGAGCGGGCTGTATTCGGGATTGGGGAATATCCGGGGTGACGGAAACTAATGTTTCACCTGCAAGGTGATCTGAATGTTTTCGGGTTCGCCGAAAACATCCTCCAGATGCAACTGCATGGGAGACAGTGTTTTAAAGCTCCAGGGCAAATGAAAATAGAGAAAGCCGGACGCTGAGTCGCCGGGTTTCAGATAGGTCTGGTTGAATTCGTTTTCGAACATGGTGTACACGAATTTCTCCAGGGACATGGGAGGCGCGCCGCTTTTCCCGATCTTTTTCAAATCGATGAATACGCCTCCGACATTGCCGCGTGGATCCACCATCTCGCCTTCGCGTGTACCGGGGGTGCCGATGACCGTGACCGGTCCGGAGATATCGGTCGGAGAGTTGGGATCGGTGGCGTAGGGATTACGGTATACCCGCGGACCGATGTCTTCAGCGTGGGCGAACTCGATCAGCTGATCTTCCTCGTCGATGTGCAGCCAGATCTGGTCCAGGTAGAGAAAAACAGGCGTTGAGGATCCGTTGGTGATGGTCATTTCAACAATGAGCAAGCGGCTGTTGTCTGCGGGGAACTCACGCAGTTCCTTGCACCAGCCTTTCCCCAAATGAAACCGGGCGGCAATTTCACGCTCGCCGGAGGTCGTTCGCAGCAGTTCCGATGATGTCCGCTCGGCGATCCGGTCCGGCGCCGGCTCTCCCTGGGCCGATGCCGTTGTGACCATGAGCAGGGCTACCATGGCCCATACGGAAAAATGTGAACATCCTTTCATGATCCCTTCCCTCGGTGTCGAGTGGCGAAGGTGCTTTTCCCGCTGGAACGGTCGCAACGAGAGCCGCAACCACCTACATTCCGTAGTGTTCGTCATTCGCCGGTCAGCGGAAAATATCCACTCCGGACAACCGTAAATACCCAAAGAATTAGATGGCGAAAAAAGGGGAAAAGTTCAACGCACATCCTCTTCCTTCAATCCCAGGTTATCGGTGTACCCGGGGAGCAGCCGCTCGGCAAGCTGGCCGGCGTTGAGTACGGCCTTGCCGCGGTAATGATTGTTGGTGACGATGTAAAGTTCGTCCACGCGTTCCACCATATGGGCGGCGGTTTCTGCCAGCTCACCGATTTCGTGGTGGTCATAGAGGTAGTTGTACCGCTCGTCACGACCGGCATTCGCCGCGAACCAGGCCTTCGAGTTGCGGCCATGCAGTCGCAAATAGGCATGGGGCGCCGTGACGTGATGAGTCAGTGGGATGGACGGGCCGATGACGGGCTGATCGATGTTGCAGAAGGCCACTTTTTGTTCTTGCAGATAGCGGTAGAACTCCGGAATGTCCCAACTGCGGTGCCTGATTTCCAGGGCCAGGGGGAAATGGTGAAATGTCCGGATCAGTTTGTGAAGGTAGATCTTGTCCTGGCGCACGCACTTGAAGGACCAGGGAAATTGTACCAACACACACCCCAGTCGGCCGGCGTGGTGGATCTCTTCCAGGATGGAGCTGACGGCCGTAACGGCTCCCGGATCGAGATCTCGCGCGTGAGTGAAATTCCGGAAGAGCTTGACGCTGAAGCGGAAATCCGGTCGGAAGGCGACGGAGGCCAGCCAGTGCCGGACTATTTGGATTGCAGGAATCCGGTAGAACGAGGTATTGATTTCCACAAGGTTGAAATGTGCGGCGATCCAACCCAATTGGGCCCGCCGGCGAACGATGGGGGGAGGATACACCACCCCTTCCCAATCAGGGTAACTCCAGCCGGCCGGTCCGATATACACGCATCCTTTCATAGTCACCATTATACTTGACCCGGTGATGATTGTCGAAAACGGGGTGGATCAGGGGTCGTCGCCGATAGACGGCGCGGGCCGTCAAGCGCCATAGGGCTGATGCGCTCCTCTGAAATAAACGCTTGGTCCATCAAGACAGGATACGATAGAATGCGGAAAAGCACTCACCGGGAGTATAAAAAATGAATGGTCTGAAGCTCGATGATCTGGTTGGATCCTATGTGTATATAGGATTTAACGAAAAATTGGTGATCGCCGGCTATGAGCCGCCCGGACCGACCAAACTGATTTTCGTGAAATTGACGGGGGTATCGGAATTGGGGATTTTTTTTGAACATGATAAGTTTCCACTTACCAATAAAAAAACCGGACTGGTAAAATTGTCCCGCACCCAGGTCTTCATCCCCCTGCAAAAGATTTCTCACATCAGTGCCTTTCCCGATATTCCTGATTTTGAGGAATTCTTGCCCACAGATGAGCCGATTTCATTTCTGAGCTAAGTGATGGGAATCCCCAGGTGAATGGCGAGTTCATTTTCGGAAGGGCGTTCCACTCGAATATCACCGTTGTGGTCCTTGATCAGGTTGTAGACCGTGCTCATGCCCAGGGAATGGATGGCATCCATGCCGTGATTGTCGCCGAAGTTCAGAAAGATGTTTTCCAGGTTTTCCGGAATGATCAGGAAATCCGAACTGGTGAAGCTCAGGTGGAGATAATTTTCGCTTTGGGAATGGTCCGCCAATATCCGGATCTCTCCGCCGGGGGTGATGGAATCGGCAATGTAATGAAGCAGGTTGAACAGAATTTTCTCGAACATGGTGCTCTGTATATGGAGGGGACACGGCTGCCCCTGAACCTGAAAGTCAATCTGAATACCCTTGACTCTTAAAAATTCCTGGAAAAAGCGCATTACCTTCAGCAGGATGTCCTGGATGTCCTGCAGCTCGCCGTCGGGCACCTCTTCCGAGGCGAAACGCAGCATGTAGTCCACAAATTCACGGATCCGTTTGCTGGCGTTGATCATTTTTTCAAAGTCGTTCTTCTGATAGGCGTTCAGTTTGGGATGGCGGTTGTATTCCTGCAACAAGCCGTAAAGGACCGTCAACGGATTATTGATTTCATGGGCGACGTCACTGGCCAGGTGCGAGAAAAAGCGACGGCTGATCTCCTGGGTACGCCGATTCTCTTCGATAAAGTGCTGGGTGTCGTCGATTTGAACCACCATGTAACCGATGATCTCACCATTTGGATCACGACGTGCCTGGACAAAGACGTGGTAGATGATCTCCAGGTCGCTGGCTGTTTCGGTGTACGGATCAGGCAGGTCCGATTTCCAGGGATCCATGGGGCAGACGCTGTGACAGGCTCCGTCCTGCCCCCGGATCAGGCGGAAGGAATAGGTCCCTTCCTGGCGGGGGATCCTTTTGAGAAAACAGTGATGATCGGTGTTGGCCCAGACGATTTCGAAGGATTCATCCAGCAGAAAGATAGAGATGCCCGACAATTCCCGTAATGCCTGGAATATCTCCTGATATAGTTTTTCCGAGAGGACCTTCTCCATCGTAACAACCGGTCTACATTTTACTCGGGCTGTAAACGGATTACAACTTATTTTCAGGCGAAGAGCGCCTCGCCGGTCAATGCTTTTCTGGCCTGGATCACTCCGGGACATTACGTTTTGAGGATAATTATGTTTCAGGAATTCACCTTCACGGCAGGGAGGGGAACCAGTCGAAGCCGACGTGACATTCTCGGGAAAGTAGTGTACAGTGGATATACGAATCGGCCTTTCTGGCTGAAGGGCAGGAAATCCAGTCCAGGCTTGCATTTGCCGCCTTCGGCTCGCGAAGGTTCATCGTGGATGTTACCGACCGGCGGTTTACGGCGGATCCACAGACAAGGACCGCCGGCAGACCGATCGTTGGGCGAGGGGGCGGATTCACTGACCGGAAAGGGTAATCATGATCGAATCATATGAAGATCTCGCCAGTGGTCTGGGCGCCCTCTCCAACTATTTCGACAAGTATTTAAAAATCATCGAACGACACAGCCCTGCATTGCGGAAGCGCCTGGATGAAGAGGGAATGACGGGCAAGGTCCATCTCTGGCGCAAAGCGCATAATTACAAGCGGCAGATGGCGGCCGTGGTCCAGGTGGCCCGCAACCAGCAAGAAGTACGGACATTTCTGGGGACTTATTTCGCGCTGCAGTTGCTTCATCTTCATTTCCTGAACATCCATTGGCTGCGGCGGGAGGCCTCCATCTTCAAGAACCGGCAGAATCTTTTCCGCACCATCCTGACCCGGATTCGCCTGCAGTTGCGCACTCTCGTCTCGTGCTACCTGTCGGCCATCGTGGGCGTTTTCGCCGAGGGCCGACCGCTAGAGGGACTCGCCATCTGCAACGTCGGTATGATCATGGACCAGGACGATCTGGATGTCGGGGTATTCGTTCGTCATGATGTGGACCGCCAGTTCTGGAACAAGGTGATCAGCCAGACCAGTGCGGAATTCATGAAGTATTCCAATAAGATGCACTTCTATCTGGCGGAGCGCGTGGCCGATGAAACGTTTTTAACCACCCTGGACGATTACAAGAACTATCTGCGGCGCGGCGTGCATAATTTTGTTCTGATTTCGGAATTGTTGCTGACCGAACCGCTCATGGGCGATTACAATCTTATCCGGCAGCTGGAAGAAGAGATCATCGATCAGTTCTATTATGACACCGGAAACCTTCGTTTACATGAGGGCTACCTGCGTGGAATGATCGGCGAAGTCCAGGAGCTGATGAGGTTTGAGCTGGAATCGCCATGGATCAGTCCAAAAAATCACGGTTTGCGGCTCATTCACAGCATGATGAGCATGCTGAAAACCATCCACGGCATTCACGAGCACGGCTCGCGGGACATCATCGACATGTTGCAGGTCCGCGATGCCGAGAGCGCCGATCTGTACGAGAACCTGCAGGGCATCCTTAGTTTTATCGAGATGTTTTATTATGTGTACCAACTCCTGGTTTCCGTGGAGGACAGCTTTGATTTCAACGACGAGGTCACCATCCGGAATCTGGATGAAGTAGCCAAAGTCTTGGGATTTAATCAGTTGGGAGTGGTCAAGCCGGGGATGCGGTTGCTGACCCATTACTACGAGCGGATCGACTGGTTGCGCAGCATCGCCCAAAAGGTCATCGACAAAATCAACAGTCATCTCAAGCGCATCACCGTTTTCAACCAGATTATCGTCGGCGAGAAACCAGCCGGTTATCCCGTGGAATGGGCGGACAACATCGCCCTGAATATCCTGGCAATGTTCAAGATGTACCGCGGGATGATTTATTGGGACGACATTCTCCAGTTGTTGGCAGAGCAGGACGGCCACCGGCTGGAAACCCTCATCCGCAGTCTGGAGGCCCTTGACGAGAACCAGCGCCTGCAAACCTTCGAGCGCTTGCTGCGGCTGCTGGCTTTCGACATGGATTCCATGGTCACCACAGCTGTGCTCTTTGCCAAGTACGCTCGCAGGCTGAATGTCAAACAGTACGTGGACCACCTCCTCGATTGGCTCATTCGGCTTTTTGAATCCCAGCCGCGCCGCCTGTGCGCGCTGTTCTCTCTGATCCCCATCATTCCGGCGACCTTAACGGAATTTCTGTTCCTTTTCAATACCGAGCAACTACTGGCCCTGCGACGGATGGCCGCCCGCCTGGACACAACCCGGCTTGCCCCCTGTGATCTTCAGGACAAGTTCATCATCCTGTGCGAATTGCTGTCATTCTCCTCCAACAATTTCCGCTCGTATTATCTGCATGTGGCCCGGACTCGGCCCGAAATCGTCACTTATGTGGACGACCTGAATTTTCTGAACCGCATCTCCGACCAGGTGTGGGCGGAACTTTCCGATGCGAAAACGCCGGATGAACTCAAACAGAAACTGGTGGTGTATTACGAATGCAACTTTTGCCGTTGTGGTCTCCTGGCCATCGATTCGCCTGGCAACCTGCAAGTGTTGTACGGCAGTTATCACTCGTTTTTTCGACGTTATTTCCGTTGGCTTTACCGGGCTTGCCAGTGGGAAGTGGAGAGCCAGGAATTGTTCGATTTCAATTTTCGGGAGCGGGACGAGGACGATCAGCCTATCGCCATTGTTTGCTCAGGGGGGTATGCCCGGGAGGAGGCCTTCGAGAACGATATCGACCTGTGTGTGCTGGTGGCGGATGACAATCCTGACCTGAACGATTACGGTTCCCGGATCATCAACAAAATCAACCGGGAATTGAGCCGGCAGGGGGTGATGCCACATCACCGTATCGCCGAGTTCTTTGATTCATTCATCATCCCATTTCACCGGCTGGACGAATTCCTGTCCCAACCGTACGAAAATGATTTCATCGAAATCTCACAACTGCTCAGCTGTCGTCTGCTTATCGGCAGTAAATCGTACGATCATGAAGTGACGAACCTGCTCAACAAGTATCTGTTTGAGGATCCCCGTCGGTTCATCTGCAATATTATCAATGAAATCAGAAGCCGGGCCCGCTACAAAATTTCGCGGCGGGATCGCGGTGTCAATGTCAAGGAGGATCCGGGAGCATTGCGTGATATCCAGATGATTGTCACCGCCTGCCAGGCGCTGGTGGGTGATCGGGAGCCGGTGATCTGGAAGGCGTTGCAACGGCTCATAGTGGAACTGCCGAATCTGTCGGCCGAATTTCGGACCCTGGACCGCTCTTACCGGTTCTTGCGCTTTTTCCGTGATATTTATTCGCTGTCCCTCTCGGAGGAGGACGACATCATGCGGGATCGTCTGATCAGTACGGCACACCGGATGGGTTTTGAGGAAGGAGAGCTCACCAGTGAAGTGGGCACGGCTCCCAAACTGCTGAGCAGCTATCGGTATCACCGTCGCCGGGCTCGGCGCTCCATTGGACGGATTTCCGATTATCTGATGCAACAGGGGCGGTGTGCCGGTGGTTCACCCGTGGAAACCGGAGGATCCGGAGGGATCGACCTGGAGAAGCCGCCGGAGTCTGTCAGGCGATGATGAATCGGTGTTTCCGCGTTTTGAGAAGCCCGTCGAAGCGGCAGAAGCCATCACGATCTTGATAAGGAAATCCCTTCGACGATGAACTAGAGATCGCTGAAGAAGTAACCGATCTTGATCCCGAGCGCTGAGGCGATCTTGTAAAGGGTGGAGACCGAAGCTGAGGTCTTGGCGAGCTCGATCTGGGAAATCAGGCTGACGGACAGGCCGGTGCGGTTGGCCAGTTGTTTGAGGGTCAGCTCTTTGGCATGCCGTAACGTTCTGATTTTATTCCCGATCTCGATATTGACCCGGGCTTCTGGAGACATGACCAGACCCTTTTCCTTGATGGCCCGGTCGATAACCGCTCGAAAATCCTCGATGTCAAATGGTTTCTTGATATAATCGAATACCTGCTGCTTCATGGTTTCAATGGCGGTGTCAACGGATGGATAGCCGGTGTAGATGATAATGCAAATATCTGTATCCACCGACCGGATGGATTTCAGCAGGTCTACGCCGGACAGGCGGGGCATTTTCAGATCCAGAATGACGATCTGGTACCGGCTGTTTTTGATCTCTTCCAGGACTTTGGTGGGATCGTTGATGGTCCGGACCTCATACCCGTCGCGCTTCAAAAAGGATTCAAGATATTCGCAAACATCCGGATCATCGTCGACAATGAGAATTCTGACTTTCTTTAACATGATTGAAGCCCTCGATTCCCCGAGAATGAACTTTCTATCTTAGCGGATTTTACTTGAATTATATCATAGTTGCAATGAAATTTTATACATATATTTCAATCTTTATGAAAAGTTCCTGGTTACATCGGAGTGAGGGTGATGCCGTATGACTGGCTGCCGGCCCTGACACCCTGGGGTGAAGGACTTGTCGCCGCCGCGTGGCTGGTGTTCGTGATGGCGGGTGGGCGGCGCCTGGGGGCCTGGCTGCTCCATGTGCTCCAGCTCCAGATCCAACGGGGAAAGGCTGACTTTTTGTGGCGGATCAGCCTGGAAACTACCGTTGGCATCGGCCTGTTTTGCATCGTTTGGCTGTGGCTAGCGCTGGGAGGCCTCTTCCGTTTCTGGATTCTGGCGGGATTGCTGGGGATGACTTTTATGCTGGGTCGGCATCGCCGGACGGAAACAGCGGGTGAACCCGCCGGAAGTCGTCGATTTTCGCCGGCCTGGTGGCTGCTCCCCTTTTTTGTTTTTCCGGCACTGCTCAATACGCTGGTGCCTGAACTGGGCTTCGACGCTCACCGGATCCATCTTTGGTTTACGCGGGCACTGGCCGAACAGGGTTCCCTGCCAGTGGATGTGACCAACTGGTTCAGTTTTGTCCCCAATCTGGCGGCCGTCTGGTTCGCCCTGTCGTATCAGGTGGCCGGTGAGGTCGGGGCCAAGATGGCCAATATGATGCTTGGACTCCTGGCGGCCGGACTGCTGGCCGGATTCTGGCGCAGTCGGTTACACCGGCCCGGCGGCAGTTGGGCGGCCTTGTTCTTTTTGTCTTTTCCGGTAGTCGCCTGGGAGATGGGCTCGGCCTATATCGATCTGGCCATCACGCTGTATGTGTGGGCGGCCTTGGCTTGTCTGCTGCAATGGGATGCAGACCAGCGGGACGGCTGGTTGGTGACGAGCGCCATCTGTTTCGGTCTGGCGCTGCTCTCCAAGTACAATGCCTTGTTGTGGGTGCCCTTTCTGGGCGGGGCCATTGTCTGGATGGGGTGGCGTCGGCGGCTGGCATTCCCCGCCCAGGCCGGCCGCCTGATTCTGTTCGGCGGCATCGCTCTGCTGGTGGCGCTGCCCTGGTATGCCCACAACCTGGTGCATACAGGCAATCCGCTGTTTCCCCTGCCGCTGACTGAATATCCGTCGCCGTTTCTCAGCGAAAACATCGTGGCTGCCATCCGGGCGGATCAGCTCGCCATCGGGCACGGCCGCGATCTGACGGCGGCGTTGCTTCTGCCGATCCGACTGGTCATAACGCCCGAGGCTTTCCGCGGCAGTCCCGGACTGCTGATTGTTCTGGCCATCCCGCTGCTCTGGCTGAGCCGTCGTCGCGAGCCTGGGCCGGATGGATTTCTGGCTCTGGCATTCCTTTATTGGCTTGTAATCTGGTTTATTACCGCCCAGGAGATCCGCTATTTCATGCCGGTGCTGCCGGTCGCGGCCTGGCTGTCGGTGCGGCCGTTGACCGGGGAGGGTGCTGGATGGAACCGTGTCCTGCGGCGTGGTTGGGCCGTCCTGCTGGCCCTCCACTTGCTGCTGCACAGCGTGCCGGTTTACCGGCATGTCTTTCCGGAAGTGGGATATGTTCCCGCTGTGGAGATGGAACGGTTACGGGTAGCGGCGGGGATCGATGAGCGCCGTGAATTTCTGGCCACACATGTGCCCTGGGTGCCGGTGATTGAGTGGGCCAACGACCATCTGCAGCCGCCCGTTCGCATCCTGTGTTTCTACCCGGTGGTGCACTGGAGCCGCTGGCCGACGGTGTACGCCATGTCGGCCGCTACCGAGTTCACCGGCTTTGAGCGGGAACCGGACCGCCTGTGGCGATATTGCCGACAGGCCGGTCTGACCCATGTTATCGTGAATACGGCCCTCGTCGGGCCGGAAGTGGATCTGGGGAAGGTCCCCATCTTTTTCGATCCCCGATTTCAGCAGGCCCATTTGCGCCTGGTGTACGAACAAAACAGAGTCAAACTGTTTGCCTTGCCCGGTCTGGCGGACGAACCACGAGGAGGGCAATCAATGCTTTCATTTTCAGGAAGAGGGAATCATGGCAATGGGTTTACAGGAACGTGGCGTGCTGGTGATGGCGTCCAGTTCGGGGATCGGCCGGGCGGTGGCCCGGGAATTTGCCCGGAACAATGCATGGGTGATGCTGTTCGCCCGCCGGGAGGCGCTCCTGGAAGAGGCGGCGGCGGAAATTCTGGCCATTACGGGGCAGCGCCCTGCTTTCTGTATTGGGGATCTGACCCGTCCGGAGGATATCCGGAGGGTGGTGAGGGAGACGTGCCGGCGGTTTGGGTCGGTTTGGGCCCTGGTCAATAATTCCGGCGGCCCGCCCCCCGGGCCCTTCGAGCGCTTCGACGACGAGGCCTGGCAGGCGGCCTTTGATCTGACCCTGCGCAGTTATGTCCGAAGCATTCGCGAGGTAGTCCCCGGAATGAAGGCGGCGGGTGGCGGTCGGATTGTGAATTTGACTTCGTCCTCATCAAAACAGGCTCTGGATGATCTGATCCTGTCCAATACCTTTCGTTTGGGAGTGGTGGGGTTGACGAAAACCCTGGCCCGTGAGCTCGGCCCCTTCCACATCCTGGCCAACGTGGTGGGTCCGGGACGCATGGACACCGATCGCGTGCGGCAACTCGACCAGCGCCGGGCGGACAGCGGGGGTGTTTCGGCGGAGGAGGTACGCCAGGCTACGGAACAGCGGATCCCCCTGCGGCGGTACGGTGATCCCGACGAACTTGCCCGCCTGGTGGTGTTCCTTTGTTCGCCCGCCAACACCTATGTCACCGGTCAAACCATTCTGGCCGACGGCGGTCTGACCGGTGCCTACTGACATTACCGGGAGCGCGTGCCGCCAATTGGAATCAGCCCTACGGGGCCGGTGTACTTGCCAGCAGTTGGTCTTGAATCCCCATCGACTCTGGGGTACACTGTCCGTCACCTTTTGTAAGGAATCGCATAATGAGCAAAAAGTTCAGCCTGTCGAAATCGTACGAACCCACGGAAAGCGAGGCGCCCATCTACCGGATGTGGCTGGACTCGGGGGTCTTTCATGCCACGCCCGATGAGCGGCCACCGGAGCGGCGCTATGTCATCATGATGCCGCTGCCCAACGTCACCGGGGCGCTGCATATGGGGCACGCCATGGACAACTCCATGCAGGACGTCCTGATTCGCTGGCACCGCATGTTGGGAGACAATACCCTCTGGATGCCGGGGACTGATCATGCGGGCATCGCGACCCAGGCGGTGGTGGAGAAAAGATTGAAGGAGCTGGAGGGCATCACCCGGCACGATGTGGGCCGGGAAGGCCTCGTGGAGCGCATCTGGGCCTGGAAGGACCAGTACCAGGCGCGGATCATCTCCCAGCTGCAGCGCGTGGGGTGCAGCTGCGACTGGGAACGCCAGCGGTTTACGATGGACCGGGTATGCAGCCGGGCGGTCCGGCATACTTTCTTCCGCATGTTCGAGGACGGGCTGATTTTCCGGGGCCAGCGTCTGGTGAACTGGGATCCGTATTTGCGGACCAGTATTTCCGATGATGAAGTCTACCATGAGACGGTGCAGGGCTTTTTCTGGACCCTGCGTTACCCGGTGATGGATCCCCTGCCGGGCGAGCCGGAATATGTGGAAGTGGCCACCACCCGCCCGGAAACCATGCTGGGCGATACGGCCGTGGCGGTCCATCCGGACCCGGCGAAGGCCCTGCGGGAAGAGATGGCTGCTTTGGACGAAGAGATAAAACAGTGTTCCGGCCGCGAAAAGGCCGAACTGGCCGCTGAGCACGAGCGACTCGCGGCACGGGAACGGGACATGCTGCCCCGCCTGATTCAGCTTCGCGATATGGCCCGGGCCGGCCGGCAGGTTTGCTTGCCCCTGCTGGATCGGCCGATGCCGTTGATCTGTGACGACTGGGCCAAGCCCGCCCTGGGTACCGGTTGTGTGAAAATTACACCGGCCCATGATTACAACGATTACGATGTCTGGACCCGGCACTGCGAAGAGATCGATATTATCAACATCCTGAACGAGGATGGTACCCTGAATGAAAATGCGGGACCCTATGCCGGCCTGGATCGCTATGTCGCTCGCGATAAGGTGGTGGACGACCTGAAAGCGCAGGGCCTGCTAACGGCGGTGGAGGACCGGCAGATCGAAATCGGTCACAGCGACCGCAGCAAAACACCCATCGAACCGTATTTGTCGGATCAGTGGTTCATCCGGATGGGGGATAGCCCCGCGGGTGTCCGGATGGGTGAAGGGACCGCCCAAGCGTTCACCGCCCCCGGCCTGGTGCAAGCCGCCATGGATGCCGTCAACGAAGGCCGGGTGACGTTCCATCCGGAGCGTTTCGTAAAAACTTACCTGGACTGGCTGAGTGAGAAGCGTGACTGGCCCATCAGCCGCCAGCTGTGGTGGGGACATCGCATCCCCATCTGGAGCCGGACCGTGACGCGGGCTGAATTGCCGAGCCTATTGGCCGATGGGCGACTGGCATTCGTTTACGCCCAACCGACGGAAGCCAGGCTGCGGCTGGCGATTCCCGATGCGGAGTATTCCCGGCTGGTGACGTCACCCATCGTGCCGGTGGACCTGCCAAATTCTCCGGTGGATGCGGTTCTCCTTGATGTGTGTCTGATCGATGATGATGAACAGTATGCCCGACCGCTGGAGGATGCGGGTTTTTGCCGTGACGAGGATGTGCTGGACACCTGGTTTTCGTCGTCCATATGGCCGTTCTCCACCCTGGGCTGGCCCGATGCCGCCACGGCCGAGGTGGAGGGGGGCGCGCCCCTGGCCGGCCGGGACGGTTATCCGGATTGTCTCAGTTACTACTACCCCGGTTCGTGTCTGGTCACCGCCCGTGATATCATCACCCTGTGGGTGGCGCGCATGGTGATCATGGGTTTGTATAACCTGGGCGATATCCCCTTCTCCGATGTCTTCATCCATGCCAACATCCTGGACGGCAAGGGCGAACGAATGAGCAAGTCCAAGGGGAACGGGATCGATCCGGTGGACATCATTGAGGTGTATGGCGCCGACGCCATGCGGTATGTCCTGTGCGACATGCAGACAGGCAATCAGGATATCCGGCTGCCGGTGACGGCCGTATGCCCGCAGTGCAGTCATCACAACGAGCTGGCCGAGACGAATCATGGCCGCAGCATCTTCACCTACATGTGTGCGGCGTGCAACCGTGAGTTCGACGTCCTGGGCACCATGCCCGACGTACCGACGGCCAAGTTGCTCAGTGAGCGGTTCCTGGAGGGCCGCAAGTTCTGCAACAAGCTGTGGAACACGGCCCGTTTCGCCCTGGCCAATCTGGAGGATGTGCCCCATGAACGGGTGATGCGCGAGGACCTGGCGCTGGAAGACCGCTGGATCCTGGCGGCCCTCAATCAGGCCATCCGGCAGGTTACCGCCGGGTTGGCCGATTACAATCCCAGCGCGGCCATCGGCGCCGCCCGCGATTTCATGTGGAACTCCCTCTGCGACTGGTATCTGGAGCTGATCAAGCCCCGCCTGCGGGAGCCCCGTTCCCCCTCCGCCGGTCTGGCCCGCCAAGTGCTCGCCTACTGTCTGGACGTGGTGTTGCGACTGCTGCAACCGTTCATTCCCTTCATCACCGAGCATCTGTACCAGCAGCTCAGCCGCCAGGTGGAGCGGCGCGGATTACCCGGACTGACCGATGGCGCGGGGGCGGAGCTTCTCATCAACAGCCCCTGGCCCGCCGCTGTTGCCGAACTGGATGATGAGGCCCTGCTGGCGACTTTCTCCTTGTTACAGGAGATCACGACGGCTATCCGTGATGTCCGAAACAGTCAGAATATCCCATCGACCCAGGGTCTGACCGTAACCTTGAAACCGCCGCAGCAACGCATGTTGGAATTCAGCTCCCGGGGCCATGTCATCGAACACCTGGCGGGTGTGGAAACTCTGGCGGTGGATCCAAACGCGCCGCGTCCCCGCGGGGCGGCTTCCGTCGTCGTCGAAGATATCCAGATCCTGGTCCACAATGTCATTGATGATGAAGCGGAGCGCGCCCGTCTGCTAAAGGAAAGGCAACGTGTCCAAAAGGAAATCGATATGTTCCGGCGGAAGCTGGCCAACGAGAACTTTGTTGCCCGGGCCCCGGCGGAAGTGGTGGAGGAGAATCGCCAACGACTCGCCAAGTATGAGTATCAGATGGCGTCCATTCAGACGGACTTGGCCCGGCTGGAATCGTGACGCCGTCCCTATGTGCCGGTCTTGACAGGACAGAAAAGATGACGGGAAAACAAAAAAAACGCGATGAACTGCCCGCGGAACTGACCTGGGATCTGACCCCGCTTTATTCGTCCGATGCCGCGTGGGAGCAGGCCTTCCAGGTTTTTGCAGGCAGGGAAGAAAAAGTTTTGGTCTTGAAAGGCCGGCTGGGCAGTTCCGCCGAAAATCTGGCCGCCGCTTTCCGCTGGAGCGACGAGATTGAGCGTGAAGTCAGCAAGCTCTATGTGTATGCGCATCTCCGGTCGGATGAAGATACGACCAATACGCGTTACATGGGGATGCAGGACCGGGTCCGCTCGCGCATGGTGCAGGTCGGTGCCGCCCTGGCCTGGATCGAGCCGGAAATCATGGCCATCGATGAGGCGACCATCGAGCGTTTCCGGCATGAGGACGTGATGGCGCCCTATCGGTGGGCGTTGACGCTGGTCTTGCGCAAGAAGCCGCATACCCTTTCCGAGAGCGAGGAAAGACTTCTGAGCATGGCCGCCGAACCCCTCGGTACGCCCGCCAAAACATTCAGTTTGCTGAACAATGCGGATCTCCGTTTTCCGGAGATCAGCGATGAGCAGGGCCAGCCGGTAGAACTGACCCATGGCAATTACATCAAGTTTTTAGAGAACCGGGATCGCTCTGTGCGGCAACATGCCTTTCTCACCCTGTATGAGACCTATGGCCGCGTCAAGAACACCCTGGCGTCGTTGCTTGACGGGAACGTCAAAAAACATGTTTTTCACGCCCGGGTGCGCCGGCATGGGTCGGCCCTCCAGGCGGCCCTCTTTGATGATCATATCGATCAGCAGGTTTATGACAACCTGATTGCGACGGTCCATGACTATCTGCCGGATTTCTACCGCTATGTGGATCTGCGTTGCCGGATGCTGGGACTGGATAAACCGGACATGTTTGATATGTATGTCCCCATCGTGCCTGAAGTGCATTTTGAGGTGGAATACGAAGAGGCGTGCCGCTGGGTGACAGAGGCGCTCCGGCCGCTGGGGGATGAATACGGGGCCGTGGTCCGGCGGGTATTTACGGAACGCTGGATCGACGTGCTGGAGTGCCGGGGCAAACGGTCCGGTGCCTATTCATCCGGTTGCTACGACAGCAAGCCGTATATCCTGCTGAATTATCAGGGAACGCTCGATCATGTTTTTACCCTGGCTCACGAGATGGGGCATTCCCTCCACTCCTATTTTTCCGATGAGGCGCAACCCCACATCTACGCCCAGTACTCCATCGTCGCAGCCGAAGTGGCGTCCACCACCAACGAAGCCCTGCTGCATCACTATCTGATGGAGAAGTTTACGGATCCCCATCGCAAAGCCTACCTACTCAATCATCTGTGCGACGGCTTCAAGGGGACGGTCTTCCGCCAGACCATGTTCGCCGAATTCGAAAAAATGATCCATGATAAAGCGGAACACGGCATCCCCCTGACGCCCGATGAATTGAGCGAATCGTACTACCAGCTGAACAGCCGATACTATGGCCCGGCGGTGGATGCCCATCGCCACATCGCGCTGGAATGGGCCCGTATTCCGCATTTTTACTATAATTTTTACGTATACAAATATGCTACCGGATTCGCGGCGGCCCAGGCGCTGGCGGCCGGGATCCTGGACGGTTCGTCTGAAAATGTTGATCGTTATCTGTCCTTCCTGCGGGCGGGGGGCAGCCGGTTCCCGCTGGACATTCTGGCCCAGGCCGGGGTGGATCTCCGTGATTCCCAGCCGGTACGGGCCGCGCTGGAGATCTTCCGGCAGACCGTGGCAGAGTTGGGGGCGGCCCTCGGCGCGTAAACAAACCATCGCCGGGCCTTTCTCAATATTGCCGTAACCGGCGCAGGGGCCGGCTGCTTGTTCAAAGGATGGTCGGGGGGCAGATCATTGCTCGCCGCCGAGAGGGGGGCGGCTTCAAACCGCATGGCGGCAGGGGTCGGGTACATGCGGGCGATTCGGCGATCAGGCTTCCGCCATCAAGAGACGCGGGCGCAGCTCCTCCCAGAGAGAGACGAAGGCCTGGGCTGCCGGAGACTGCGGCAGGTAATGGGGCACCGGCTGTCGGACCAGACCCATGCGTTCAATATCCGCTAGATAGGGAATGGTACGGCGACACATCCGTCGCAGCTTTGTGGTAAAAAAATCAACGTTTTCCCGGTGCAGGCGTTTGCGCGTTTCCACCATGGAAAAGAAGGGGATGATTTTTTCCAGGCCCAAGCCCTTCTGCCGGAAAAAAGTCAACACCTGGACATATGAGCGCAGACAGAGGGTGGTGGGGATATTGGGCACCAGGAGAAAATCCACTGCACGGAAGATGTTTTCCGACAGCAGGGTGATACCGGGCGGGCAGTCCAGTATGATCAGTTCATACCGCCGCGTCAAGGGCTTCAGAAACGAGCGCAGGCCGTCTTTTTCTGACTTGGCCCGATTCAGAACGACATCAAGTTTGCGATAGGAAAAATCCGCCGGCAGGACATCCAGCAGCGGATATGCTGTCCGTTGTACCACACTCTCCCAGTCGGTTTTGGCCTTGAGAAGTTTTTTGGCGGAAAGGCCGAGCCCGGATTCGAGGTTGAAATAATACGTGGCGGAGCCTTGTGGATCCAAGTCCCACAAAAGAGTGGGCCGCTCCTCCCGGGCTGAAAGGTAGGCAAAGTTAACGGCGCTGGTCGTTTTGCCGACACCGCCCTTGATGTGATAGACTCCGGCAATGCTCACGTGGATGCCTCCTCGCCTGAAGCAGAATCCGCGCCGAACGGGGAGTGATCACCCGTTCAGCGACCCGGGCGGGTGGAAGATGTCTGCCGGCATTTGACCCAAATTTTATCACAGGCCGTCCGCCGGACCAACTGTCCGTGTAGCGCTTATTCATCATTTTAATGGTGTGAACCGGCCGGGATAGCCCGGCAGCGGTGACCGCTGTGCGGCCGGAAAGGACACTTGCAAAGCCCTCCATATTTCAGTATGATACCCAATTCAACGGAGAAATGCGTTCATCACATCTCTTTGACCAATGGTCCAGGACGCGGGATTTGTTGAGGCCTTCTTTGCGAGCATGGGCGCGCCAGTGATGGCGCCTGTTGCGGACAGTCGTACCCGGCTGTGGCTGCAGGATGGGCGGCTCGTTATGTGAACCGGTTCGATACAGGCTGAACAGACGACCGGCTCCCCTTGCCAGGAGCTATCTTGAAAGGCAAAGTGAAGCTGAGTGCCTTTGGAGGGGTGTTTACTTTTTCGCTGGAGAGAACAGGGTGAGAGGTTCGTTATGACTCCCGACGGCGTAACGCGCGGCTATCTTCGAAACGTCGGAAGGCGCTGGGTCCTTCCGGCGGCCGGGATTTGTCTCACCCTGGTCGTCGTGGCGTGCCATGCGACACGCGACATGGCGCCGGCGGATCGTTCGCCCAAGGCCGGTGGCGTTTTTCGGTACAGTCTGTCCTATCTGCCGGAAACACTGGATCCTCGAGAATTGTTGTTCAACCAGGACCGGCAGGTGGCTGCCCTGATTTATGAAGGTCTCGTGGGTTTTGGCGAGGATCCGGACGAAATCCGACCGTTGCTGGCGGAATCATGGGAAGTCCAGGCGGATGGTTGCAGCTGGATTTTTAACCTGCGTCCGGACGTGTATTTTCAGGATGATCCATGCTTTCCCGATGGCCAGGGGCGGCAAGTGGTGGCGGCCGATGTGGAATACTCCATTGGGCGCCTGGCCGCGGAAGAAACGGCCTGGAATCTACTGGCCGGCAAGATTGTCGGATTTGACGAATTCGAGAGGGGTGCCGCAGACCGGATCACCGGCATCACGGTTCTGGGCGAACGAAGACTGCGTTTCGATCTGGTGAGAGCGGATGCCACATTTTTGAAAATACTGGCTACCGGCGCCGCCTATATCCTTCCATCAGAAGCGATCCGTCATTATGGTGCCGCCTTTCGACAGCATCCGGTCGGGACCGGGCCGTTCCGAATGGCCCGCTGGCGGCCGCTGCAGGAAATCCTGCTGGTTCGTAACGATCATTACTGGCAGCGGGATACCGCAAACTGTGGCCTGCCCTACCTGGAGGCCATAGAGATCCGGCAGGCGGCAAATTTTTCCCAGATTTTCTCCGGCTTTCTGAAAGGGGAAAACTACCTGCTCGAGGTGAACGAGAAATTTTTCCATACCCAGGTTTTGCCTGTTCTGGAAAAGGAAAAATATGATACACTGATTTGCTCCTGCGGCCTTTCATGCCGATTCTTCGGCTTCGCCATGGATCTCGATTCCCCGTTCAGCCGGTATGCCGACGTACGACGGGCTGTAGGTCTGGCCTTTGACCGGGCCCGGCTGGCCGATCTTCTGCCGGGAATGTATTACCACCCTCCCGCGACCCTGGTCCCCATGTTGCGACCGGACGACCCTGCGGCCGGCAAAACCGACTACGATCCACAACTGGCCGGAGAATTGTTCCGCCGCCATGTCCGGGAACTTTCGGATTACCGTACTCTGCGGATCGCGTCCAATCTCGAATATCCGAGCCTGGGTGTATTGCGCCAATCCCTGGCGCCGCTTGGCATTCACCTCGAATTCAGCATTCGTGAAGTGGCATACTACGACTCGCTTACCAGGGATCGTCCGGACCTGTTGCGGGTCAGTTTCGTGCCTTGCCTGCCTGACCCCACCCAATACTATCTGCTGTTCTATTCCAGGAGCCCAGCCCATATCAACCTCACGGCATATGCCAACCCCCGTTTCGATCTTATTCTGGAAGAATCTCTGATTGAGTCGGATCCGGCCCGGCGCCGCGAATTGTTTGAACAGTTGGAGGAGATTCTGAGGCAGGATTGCCCGGTGATACAGATCAGCCATGCCAATCCCCGGTATCTCGTCATGCCGTCTTTTGTGCACGGGGTGAAACTCTATTTTGTATATCCGGATTTCACGGAAGTCTGGCTGGAACAGGAGGGCGGGAATCATATTCAGCATTAAACGCAAATTTTTGTTGTTTGTGGCCGGATATACCCTGCTGTTGTGCGGCGGGATTCTCGCTTATTTCCTGAGCGACGGATATCATGATATCCGACGGCGGTCTCGTCAGGACATCGCCCATCTCTCTGGAGTATTGGCCCAGTTGCTCCGGAAGGAAGTACAGGATTGCACAGCCGAGCTGACCGGCTTCCGTACGACACTGGTGCTGACGGCGGCCGATCAGTCGCAGTGGGACGAAGTGTCGGTGCAACTGATTCAGGAATACGTGGGGAGCTACCCTTACAAATATGCGGCCTTCATGCTGGTCGATCTGGAATCCGACGTCATGGACACATTTCGACCGGTGATGGAACTGGGGGAAATCCAATTGCTGCGGCAGCAGGGAAACGTTCCCGCCTCGTTGGTGATGCTGAGCCGACGCTTCCGGCCGGCAACAATGGCGGTAACGGATCAGCCGGAACTGGGGCTTGTGACGGATTCGGACACACTCCGCTTTCTCCTGCCGGTGGGTAATGATCACCCGAACAAATACCTGGCTGTAGAAGTTTTTCTCGATTATATCGTGTCACAAAGTGTGGAAAAACTGGCATTGCCACCGGAGCATTCCCTCCTTGTGGCCAATGAGCAGGGTGTTATCCTGCTGGCGGATGACATCACGTGGCTGCATCGGCGTCTGGACAGCGTCTTTCCCGGGCATACCGGGGTGCCGACTACCTGGTCTCCCCGGAAGGGATGGGGAGAGCATGAGGATGCCCTGCTCTATTGGCTGGGGTTGCCGCAACTGCGCCTTATGGCTGTGATACGTAAGGATCTGGGAACGGAATTGCGACAATGGTGGAACACGGCGCTGGGGATTTCCGTCTTCACTCTCTTCATGGCCGGTCTTGCCATGGGGACTATCTGGCTTTTATCGGAACGGATCGCCCGTTCGGTGGGACATGTATCCGAGGTAGCCCGGCGGGTGGCGGCCGGCGATTTTACCCAGAAAATCCAGCTGGACCGCAAGGATGAGCTGGGTGTGCTCATAGAATCCTTCAATCATATGACCGAGAAGTTACAACTTAGTTATCGGGAATTGCAAACCGTCAACCAGGAATTGGCCGCTAAAATCCAGGAATTGAGCCGCACGCGCAGGAAGCTTTCTCGGAAAGAGCGACTGGCGGTGCTGGGTGAGGCCATCTCCAAGATATCACATGAAATACAGAACAAGATCGGCGGCGTCAGTGTCTGGGTGCAAAACCTGGAGCGGTATACGGCCGCCGATGAAAAGGCGCAGTTGTACATTCATGAACTGAAAGAGGCCCAGGCGGCGTTTCTGGACATGCTGGTCAATTTTAAAAGATTCTACCGTGAACCAGTGCTGCAGAAAGAAAAGGTCCACTGGCCGGAACTGCTGGACGAGTCGCTCCGTCATCTACGTCTGGAGATCGAATCCAAGGATTTGCGGGTGGTGCGAAACGAAACGGAAGAACTGGTTGACCTGCAGGCGGACCCGCGACAACTGATGGACGCCATGGTGAACATCCTGCTGAACGCTGTCTATTTTTCCCCGGCCGGGGGGCGGCTCTACCTGCACCTTTGCCGGCGGGGAAGGTGGACGATTCTGTCGGTAAAGGATGAGGGGCCGGGGATCCCGGCCGGTTCCGCCAAGCGTCTGTTTACGCCGTTTTACAGCACCAAGCCCAGCGGCAGCGGACTCGGTCTGGCCATTGTGCACAACATTGTTCGGGTGCATGGCGGCCGGATTCGTGCGCGGAACCGGCCCCGCAGCGGCGCCTGCTTCGAAATCTGGCTGCCCGGAGAAAAATCATGAACATTCTGCTGGTCGATGATGAGGCTTCCATCCGGCGGGGAATCGCCGCCTTCCTGGAGATGGAGGAGCATGACGTCACCGAGGCCTCTTCCGGCATGGAGGCGTTACGCTGCTGTCAGTCGGGGCGCTTCGACCTGGTGATCTCCGACGTGCGCATGCCGGAGATGGACGGGCTGCGCCTGCTGACCAGTCTGCGGGAACAGGGCCTGGATATCCCGGTCATCATCATGACGGCCTACGCCACAGTGGAGGATGCCGTGAAGGCTGTCCGGCAGGGAGCCGATGATTATCTCACCAAACCTCTGAATCTGGATGAATTGCAGGTGAAGATTCAACGGCTGGAGTGGAAACTGGATCTGGTCCGGGAAAACCGGCAGCTGCGTGAACGGCTGGGACAGCTGGAATTTCCCGATATGATTGGGATCAGCAAGGCCATGCGGGACGTCCAGCATGCCATCGCCCGTGTGGCCCAGGACCCCGATGTATCGGTCATGATCTGCGGCGAGAGCGGAACGGGCAAGGAGTTGGCGGCCCGGGCGGTCCATACCCGCAGTCCCCGGCGGGAAGAGCGTTTTCTGGCCATCAACTGTGGCGCCTTTTCCGAGGATCTGCTGGCCAGCGAGCTCTTTGGTTACCGTCAAGGAGCGTTTACCGGGGCTGTCCGGGACAAGGAGGGCATTTTCCGGGCGGCGCATCGGGGAACGCTTTTTCTCGATGAAGTGGGGGAGATGAGCCCGGGTATGCAGACCAAATTGTTGCGGGTCTTACAGGAACGGTGTGTCCAGCCGGTCGGTGCGACCGATTCCGTGGCGGTGGATGTGCGGATCATCGGCGCATCCAACAAGGATTTGTGGGGGCTGACGCGCACCGGGGCCTTCCGCGAAGACCTTTACTATCGACTCAATGTAGTGGAAATTCAATTACCCCCCTTGCGCGAACATCCCGAAGACATTCCGATGCTTATCGAGCATTACTTGAGGCTGTATGGCGAAAGCCGCCAGACACCGTTGCGTTTCGCCCGGTCAACATACCGGTTTCTGCAATCCTACCCCTGGCCGGGCAATGTCCGCGAACTGGAGAACATGGTGCGAATGCTCCTGGTGACCTGCGAAGGGGAAACGGTCCGGCTGGAGGACTTGCCCCGCCAGCTGCGGCGAGCCGACATGGAAAGGATTACGGCGGAGAATGACGATTGGCTGGAGCTCGATTTCCGGACCGCTCAGCAAGGGGTCCTTCGCCGGTTTGAAGCGTATTACCTGCGCCATCATCTGGAGAAAAACGATGGCAACATCTCCCGGACCGCGGCCCGGATCGGTCTGTCGCGGGTGGCGCTGCACCGCAAACTCCGCGACCTGGACGACGTGGTATCCGGTGAGGCATCGTCTGCCAAATGAAGTGTAAATCCAGATTTACAATGTAAAGCCCCGGCGACACCCGCACATTCAGTTCACAAACCATTTATTTATAAAATTTTATAATATTGCTGACGGGGGAGTGTAACCCTCTCTTCATGCGGGCGCTGGGCACCCTTTGTCATTTTGATTTCTTAAACTATTGAAAAGAAAGAATAAAAAAGAAATTGCCTGCCTGGCATAACGTTTGCCATGGAACGGTCTATCTCAGTGAAGGGAGCCGTTCATGGCCGATGGAAACGACGACAGGACGGGCAGAGATCCTCGGCCGCGTGTGTTGATAGTGGATGCCGAGGAGAGCCGCCGTCGCGGGATCTGTTTTGCACTGAGCGAAACAGTGCCGGTGATCAGGGATACTGCCAGCCCCGTCGAGGCCTTGAAATGGTTGAAGGAAGAAGACTTCGATCTGATTCTGACGGATATCCATTTTCCGGTCATGGACGGGATGCAGGCGGTGACCCTGTTTCGGTTGACCTGTCCCCGTGCGCACCTGGTGATCCTGACCAGTTTCATGAATTCCACCCTCCGCCAGCGCCTGCAAGAGATGGGCATTCGATCGATCACTGAATCCCCTTTCGCCATACAAGAACTCCGTGACGAGATCATGGCCTTGTTCACCGGGCAAAATCACACATCCGAGGAGATCATATGAAATCCAGACATGTATGCATGATGGTCCTGTTTGTTTCGTCGGTGATCTGGACGTGGGCGGCATCGCCCAATTTGCTGGTCCACCACCATGTCGTGGATGACACCGCGGCCGGCTGTGATCAGGACGGGATTGCCGATTACGGCGAGGTGGTTCAATTCCTGCTGTACATTGACAACCGTGGCGATGCCGACGCCACCGATGTGTGGGTGTCCCTCACGGCGGCGGATTGCCTGATCAGCGGCAAGGTGTCGCTGGGGACCATCGCCGCCGGCCAGGTGGCGGTGGAAGTGTGGTTCGATGTGGAAGTCAGCGACACGGTCCCTTGTCCCGCTGAAGACTGGGAATTCGAGGCCAGCCTGACCTGCCATGAAACGGGCACAACCCTCGAGCCATTCTATGAAACCGTGAACGCGGACTGGCGTATGTCCATATTTTTCGATGATATGGAATGCGCCGGCGACGGCGGCTGGACGCATTCCGCCGGGGTCGGCAGCGACGATTGGCAGAAAGTGACCACCTCCGCCCATTCACCGGTGCAGAGCTGGTTCAGTGCCGATTACCCCTCCGCCAAAGACGTCTATCTGGTGACCCCGGCCCTGTCTCTCTACGACAGCGCGAAGATGAGTTTCTGGCACAAGCGCAACATGGAAGTTCAGGGGAACGAATGGGCGTACGACGGCTGTGTTCTGGAGATTTCGACAAATGGCGGGGGGACCTGGACAGACCTGGGCCCGGACGTACTGCAGGGTGGATACAGCCATACGGTGTTCGACTGGGCGGCGACCAATCCGCTGCACGGCCGGCCTGTATGGAGCGGCAATATGGATTGGACGCTGGTCAAGGTGGACCTCAGTGCCTACGCTCCGGGGGAAGCCCTGCTGCGTTTCCGGCTGGGCTGCGACGAACAGGAAACCGCCCCGGGGGAGGCCGGTTGGTGGATCGATGATGTCCGGATCGAGGAAGGACGCTACGACTGCCATCATCAGCCGTGCAGTTCCGACTGCACCTACGGGGATCTCGATTTCGACGGCTCTTGCGATGCCGACGACGTATTGCTGCTGGCCCACTATTTGGCCGGCAATCCGGCTGGATTCACCTGTGACGAGGCCTTTGGCGATCTGAACCGCAATGGTGGCGTCGATGGACATGACCTGATCATCCTGTTGAACTTCGTCTGTAACAATATCAGCATCATTCCTTTGCCGTAGTTGCCGAAGATTACCGGTCGGCCCTGTATTCGGATCGTCCGGCGGCGATAAGGCCTACCGCCAGGAGCCCGGCTGGCAGAGGAGACTCGACCATACAATATCTCGATTCCAGGAGGTTAATAATGAGAAAGTTATTGTTTCTGTGGATGATGATTGTGCCCTTCATTCTGGGGTCCGGCCTCATGATCCGGGGGGCGACCTACCGCTATTTCGGCCCTCATGTGACGGCCCAGGCGCCATGGATCAACTCCATCGTGGTGTACAACAACGGCGACGCGGCCGGTACTTTTAAAATCACCGTCCACGATGCGGCGGGCGCGGTGGGGCATCAGCAGGAATACGTCGTGCCCGCCACATCATTCCTGGCGCTGGTCATGTCCAATGACGCAGGCTATATACCCGGTCCGGCAGAGGTCTCCCTGACCCCCGTCGAAGGGACGTTTGTCATCGACACGGACAATCCGAAAATCAAAACAAAAGTGGCCTTCCGCTATGGCGACAGCGTCTCGCTGTGCGAGTTTTTTCTGTCGGACACCCTGGGCTGGGAGTTTATCCTGCCCAACACAGTTCAAGCCCACTTGGCCTGGACCGGCCTGTCCCTCATGAATCCGTTCGATGGGCCCTTGACGGTGTGGGTCGAAGCATTTCAGGACGGAGTGTTGGTCGGCCAGAGCGAAATCGCCGACATTCCGCCCGGCACCAAGTATGTACGGCTTTCTGACGGCTTCTGGCCGGGGCTGGGCTATGACGACTATGATCAGGTGCGGATTTACAGCCTGCAGCAGGCGTTCCCGCCGCCCATGTCCATCACCGGCAACAATGACCAAGACCGCCATCTTTTTTTCAATGCGGCCGTTACCGCGCTGACCAATCCCTTCACTCCATATGATGCCGGTGATTTGTATGCCACCGATTCCATCGTCGGCAACCTGTTCTTCGTGCCGGCCGGTTCCTTTACCCAGGGATCGCCGGCGGACGAGCCCTGCCGTTTCGAAAACGAGGGCCCTCGCTTCACCCACGTCCTGAGCCGCCATCTGGCGGTTATGGAAACGGAAGTCACCCGGCGGATGTGGGAGGATCTTCGGGCCTGGCAGCCGGACCTGCCGGCGGACCCCAGCAATCTGAATACAACGTCCGGCCTGGATGATCCGGTTCAGTATATGCGCTGGCGCGAGGCGCTGCTGTTTGCCAACCTGCTCTCCAGCCAGCAGGGCCTGTCCCCCTGCTACTATGTGGACAGTGCCATGACCGACGTTCTGACGGTCAATAATTATGTAAACACTGACTATTATTGTGATTTTGATGCCGACGGTTACCGGCTGCCCACCGAGGGGGAATGGGAATACTTCTGCCGGGCGGGGACCGACACTCCCTTCTGGGTGGAGGAGCCCGATTATGTGGACGGCACCTGTGCCGTTTGCACGACCGAGACGATGCCCAATCTGGAAAGCGTCGCTGTCTTTTGCGCCAACCGCCCCGATGGGATATCAGGCGGCAGCACCGCACCGGCCGGGAGCAAGGCGGCCAATCCCTGGAATCTGAAAGATGTCCACGGGAATGTAAAGGAGTATTGTTGGGACCTTTTCATCGATGCCTATCCCTCGGGAACGGTCACGGATTACGTGGGTTGGGAAGCCGGTAACACCATCCGGGTCATGCGGGGGGGCAGTTTTGTTCATACGGCCCAAAAAGCCCGATCGGCGTATCGGGATCGGCGCAATCAGAGCACGCCGGGATTTGATATCGGTTTCCGACTGGTGCGCACGGTGGAGTGAGCCAGTTTTTATTCTACTGTTCGCTTCGGTGTTGGAACGTCAGGGGGAAGTCTTTTCTACGGATTTTTCGGTGCCTGGCGGTGCTGTCGACGGCGACGAATCAGGCGAATGATCAGCCAGCAGATGACCAGAATGAACAGCCAGAGCGGCCACAGATACAACAGGCCGATGATGATCCACTGCAGCCCCTCCCAGCCGCCGGCCAGGGCATCCTTCAACAGGGAGAAAAAGTCGCGCCCCGGCGGCGAATCGGCGCTCAGTTGCTCATAGACGGACAGATTGACCGTGCTGAACGACACGCGGTGATTTAGATAGCGGAGCCGCCCCTCCGCTGACTCGATTTCTTCACGAACCTGGCGCAGCTCCGCTTCCACCTTCAGAATATCCGGGACTGTGCGGGCCTGGCGCAGGATATCCTCATATCGGGCCGCCACCTCCCGTTTGGTGCGCAGGCGGGCCTCCAGATCCACGAATTCTTCGGTGACATCGGTGGCCGTGATGTTTTTACTGTGGACGTACAAGGCGAGGTGCTGCAACTCCTCGATCAGCGGGTCCAGGCTTTCGGCTGGTACGCGGAGGGTCATCTGGTTCTCGATCACATGCTGGCGCCGGTTCTCGTTCTCGGCGGCGATATATCCGCCGCGGCGGGCCACGAGATCCACGATCTTCGCATGACTGGCATCATAATTTTCCACCTGCAGGCGGAGGGACGCGTTGCGGATGATTTTTTGGGTGATGGCGGCCGAATCGAGGTTGGCGGCATGGACGACATCCGGCGCCGACTGCCCTGATCCCGGCGGGGCGCCGGCCGTTTGCTCCATGGCCGGCTGGGGCGCCGGCTTTTCTGCCCGATCGGCGGGCGCAAACTGGCCGCAGCCGGCCAGAAGGATGATTCCGGAGATCAGTAAAAATAGTTTACGCTTCATGGGGTGCCTCCTCCAGGGCCGGGAAAAGTTTACGATAGGCGATGATGAATGCGGCGATGTTGACGGGAATCACAAAAAACACACCGACATAACAGAACATTACGCCGATGACCGTCAGCAGGGCGAGGAGCAATATGAGGCCCAGCAAACCCCAGAAATTCGCCCAACCCGCGCGGGCGCTCAGCTTGATGGCCTCCCAGCCTGACAGATGCCGGTCGACGATGAGTGGAAAGACGAAAATGAAGAGGATACTCATCCCCATGATAACCACAAAAAACATCAGAGCGAACAGCAGCATGAAGCCCAGGGAAAAAACACCCACCCATTCTGATTCACTGGCGGCGGAGAGAGCAGCTGTACCGAATATGCCGATAAACATGAGAAAATAGACAGGCAGGATAACGGCCAGGGAAAATCCTGTGATGATCAGGCCGGCGATAAAGCTCTCCTTGAAATAATCGAAGCCTTGAAAGACCATCTCAAACTTCACGGGTTGCCGGGCCAGTTTTCTCAGGTAGCACATATTGATACCGCACATCATCGGTCCCATCAGCACGATGGCCAGGGCATTGGCGATGATGAGACCGACGGTGGTGATTCCCAGAAACAGCCAGTATTGGTCTTTGACCAGTTCCCAGCCGCGGGTGAGACAGTCTAACGGCTGGATGCCGGCCGGGGGCGAGTGGAACACTTTGGATGCCGCAGAGTCCATGACACCTCCCAAAAAGCATTGATTTCGGGTAAAAATATCTGGCCTGTATCTTACCTGAATACGCAGAAGGATGCAGCAAGATTTTCGTGGCGGCCCCGCAGGGCGTTGGGGAAGGCGTGTCTATCCGGTCGGAAAGCAGAGAGCCGGCGGAGAGGCCCGCCCGGGCAGGGAGCCTCACCGCCGCTGAGAATGTTCGGGTATTCGCCGGTTATTCCGCCGGGAAGGAGCCCAAGTGCTCCAGAAAGAAAGCCTGGAATTTCTTGTAAATGGCCTTGTTCTTTACGATTCCGTTCAGCCCATGCTTGCCGGTGGGATCGAGAAACAGGTCCACCAGGGTCTCCTTGCCGGCCTCCAGCAGGGCCTGGTACACCTTGAGGGTGTCTTGGTAGAGAACGTTCGGATCCATCATGCCGTGGACCAGAAGCAGGGGATTCTTCAGGTTCTTGGCCAGGGGCAGCAAGGAATACTTGCGCAGGCTCGGCTTGCCGCGTACCGACGGACCGATGGTCGATCCGGCATACCACGAATTGTAATTCTCCCACTCGGTCACACTGGCCACGGCAATCCCGCAGGCGAAGGTATCGGGGGAGGAGAACATGGTCTTAAGGGTCTGGTAGCCGCCGAAACTCCAGCCATGCAGGCCAAGACGGTCAATATCCACGCCGAAGCCGTTTTCCAGGTGCTTGACCAGGTCCTCCAGATCTTCCACTTGTGTCTGCCCTGGATTTTCCCAATTGGCTTCGGAGAAGCGCCGTCCGAAACCCGATTGGCCCCGCGGGTCGATGGCGACAGTGACATAACCGTGCTGGACCGCCATCATCATCTGGAAGATATAGCTCAGGGTGCTGAAATTGTCCGTTTCGACGGTGTGTCGGGTGAGCAGCGGACCGCCGTAGACATGGACAATGCCCGGACGGCGGTCCTCGGGACGCCAGCCCTCCGGCTTGAATATCATACCTGAAATGGTGTCGCCGTGCCGGTTCTTGAACTTGAACATCGCCGGTTTGATGAAGTTGAATTTTTCCCAGTCTTCACGATGACTTTGGGTCAATAGCTTGTCTGTCTGGGCCTTCGTGTCCATGAGGTATAGCTCTGGTCGCATATCCCAGTTCCCGTACACGGAGGCAATCCATTCACCGTCGCTGGAGACGGCGGTTTCCCGATGCATGCCGCCTGTTTTTCCGATGCGGGTCATCTCCCCCGTCGCGACAGTTACACGGTAAACACTATCCATGGCCGGATCCTGCAGGTCGGACTGAACATACATGAATCGGCCGTCGGGACTGAAATCCAGGATGGGGTAGGACTCGAATTCCCCCTTGATCAGTTCGCGACGCTCACCGCTCGCCAGATCAAACAGAACCGGCTGGCGGAAGCCCTTCTCATTGTTGAGAACGGCGGCCAGTTGCTGGCCGTCGGGGGTGAACTTCACATTTCTCTGATAAAAGCTCTTGAAACCGATTTTCTCTTTGGTCTCGTACAGTATTTTCGGCCGGGCCTCTGCGGCTGCATCGCCAATCCAAATTTTGAGATCGCCTTTTTCCCGTTCCCAGGTCATAAAGGCATAACGGGTGCCGTCTTCGCTCCATTCAATATCGCTGAATTCATACCAGATATCCCCGCCCGGAATGGTGAAGACAGGCACCGGCTCGGGACCGTAATTGATTTCAGTCACCGGTCGCAGGAAGAACTGGTATTCCGGCTCGTTCCGCTTGTCATCGGCCACTTGGCGCTTGACTTTGCTGGCTTCGGCGAACCGCTTCTGAAAATCAGTGATGATAACGTCGCGCATGGCCGGCTTGCCTTTCTGTTTGGCGCCGATGACCATCATCCACTCCCCGTCCGGAGCGATACTGGTGCGGTACAGTTTTAACTGGGCCTTGTCCTTGTCATCATCCTTCTTGTCATCTTCCCTGAACTGATGATTGATCTGATGGAGGTAGGATGAATCGAACATCACCCGGAAGACCTGGTTTCCCCGAGAGAAGTAGTAGCCGTCGCCGGCCGGGGTGTAGGCCACCAGATTCTCCTGGTCGTCGGACATGGTCAGGCGCCGGATGGTGTCGTCCTGCGGAAAATAGCGGTACAAGTCTCCCCGGTAAACAAAAATGAGTTCCGGATTAAGCTTGGACCATGCATAATTTCTGACTCCCGGATACAGATCTCCTGGTTTGATTTTTTCGTGCTCCTTTTTTTCCTGCAGCTTGTCCCGGAGTTCCCATAACTCTAATTCTTTCTTTTCCTCTTCTTTTTTATCCTGCTTCTTTTCTTCCTTGCCGGAGTCTTTTTCATCTTTCTGGACGTCGTGTCTCTCTTCTGTGTTTTCCGCGCCGGCCTTTTTCTTCTCTTTCTCCTGGCGTTCTTCTTCCAGTTCCTTCTTCAACTCCTCGATCTCTTCCATTTCAAAACGAAACAGATCCACATCCTTGCCGTCGAGATAGTCCCGCTGGGCAAAAAACAGCTCCTGGAGTTGCGCTTCCTCCTCTTTCCGTTGCTTGTCCTTGTCAACAAACTTTTGGTGATCTTCGGGCGGGTCAAAGTTTTTCATGCGTTCCAGCGAAGTGACTTGTTGCAAACGGTGGGCCACCATGTCGTACACATAGAGGTCATAGCCGGTTTCTTCATAAGGATTCCACAGGAAGGCGAAATAGCGGTCGTCCTCCGTAAAGCGGATCATCCGTGGCGTTTTGCCCCGAAAGGGTTTGACCGTATAGACTTCTTCCAGTGTCAATTTCCGGGGATCCAGGGGCCCGTCATCCTGCAGATCCACCCCGAACAGGGGGGTGGGTAAACAAAACAACAGCAGTGTCAGCCATAATCTCATCGGGAACTCCTTCCAGCAGATATTGTGCCGTGCCAAAGAATACCCCATTTCAACCCGGGATAGGCAATTTTTTCCAACATCCGGTGATCGGCACTGTGCCGATGGTAAGACTTGATCTGTCGTCGGTGGATGGATCCGTAAGGCCGGCGGATAGACGCTTCCGCTGGATGTCGAGCGAAAAGTCTGGTCAGTTGCAGATGGGGGGAATCGTGGTTCTATGATTTAAAATGTACGTCTGATTTGTTAAAATGAAAAATCCGGTACAGAATCTTTTTGCGGGAGAGATCATATGGACATTGACATTATCCCTATTCCAGATGCCGAGTTGAAGCCGCTTTTCGACAATCCGGAGGAACTGGGTTTCGGCCGGGTTTTCACGGATCGGATGTTCACCATGGAGTATACTCCGGCTCGCGGCTGGCATGCGGCCACCATCCGGAAATACGAACCCTTGTGCCTGGACCCGGCCACTCTGGTGTTTCATTATGGGCAGGAGATTTTCGAGGGGATGAAAGCGTTCGCGTCGCCGGGAGGCCAGGCGGTCTTCTTTCGACCAGAAGATAACGTGCGGCGCTTCAACCATTCCGCCCGCCGGATGTGTATGCCGGAGCTGGATGAACAATTGATGCTGGATGGTCTCTTTCGTCTGGTTTCCATCGAAGGACGGTGGATCCCCCAAAAGAGAGGATCCGCCCTGTACATCCGCCCCACCATGATCGCTGCTGAGGTCGGACTGGGTGTCCGGCCGGCCACGAATTATCTGTACTTCGTTATCCTTTCGCCGGTGGGGCCTTATTTCAAGGAGGGTTTTCGGCCGGTGCGGCTTTGTGCGTGTGACAAGTATGTCCGCGCCGTGGAAGGCGGGGTGGGGGAAGCCAAGACCGGCGGCAATTATGCCGCCAGCCTGTTGGCCAAACAGGATGCCAAAGAAAAGGGTTATAATGAAGTGCTGTGGCTGGATGCCAGGGAACGACGTTATGTCGAGGAAGTGGGCGCCATGAATATTTTCTTTGTCATCGACGGAGTGGTTTGTACGCCCGAACTTTCCGGCGCCATTTTGCAGGGTATCACCCGCAAGTCGGTATTGCAGCTGGCGGAGCATCTGGGTTATCCGGTGGCCGAGCGACGGATCGCCATCGATGAACTCGTGGCCGGAATCATGTCGGGCCGGGTGTCCGAAGCCTTCGGCGCCGGTACCGCGGCCAGCATCGCCCCGGTCGGCGAAATTGGTTACAAGGAGAAAGATTACACCATCAATATGACGGAAGCCGGACCGATCTCCCGCCGGCTCTATGAGGCATTGCAAGCCATTCAGTTCGGGGAGGCACCCGATCCATTCGGCTGGACCCACAAAATCGACTTGCACTGAAGCTTTCCCGCCCCGGCAAGGAAGCCGTGTCCTGCCGGGGCGTCGGTTACATGATCACCGGATACCCCCTTACCCTGGTTTTCACCCCTCGAATTGTGTGGTGATCATGTTGACATTTTCCGGGATTAGTTATAGATTTATTGTCTTTTATTTGGGTTATGCAAGGATGTCTTCATGATTCGCAAGCTGATACATGTTCCCCTGGTGGCGGCCCTCTGGATGATGACCGGCGATTACATTGTGGCGACCGGCGGAACCGGCGGGGAAGCCGCGACGCACTTTGTGCCACCTGTCTGGGCCGTCATTCCCTTTATCGGAATCCTGATGTCCATCGCCGTTTTCCCGCTGATCAACGCCCACTGGTGGGAACATAATTTCGGCAAGATCAGTTTTCTCTGGATTGTGATCGCCTATGTGTTGATGTATTTCTCGGTCCCGGCGGGCATACATTTTCTGGACGCTTTCGGCCATGACATCTTTCATGTTTACCTGGAGGAATATGTCTCCTTCATCATCCTCCTGGGTTCACTGTTTGTGATTTCCGGCGGCATCCTGATCAAGGGATCTCTCAGCGGCAAGCCGGTCTCCAACCTCGTCATCCTGGCCATCGGCTCCGTGATTGCCAGCTTTATCGGCACAACCGGGGCCGCCATGCTGCTGATTCGACCGCTCATCAAGTCCATTCACTGGCGACAGCACAAGATGCATATCATCATCTTCTTCATTTTTCTGGTATGCAACATTGGTGGTAGCCTGACGCCCATCGGCGACCCGCCCCTGTTCCTCGGTTTTCTGAAAGGGATTCCTTTTGAATGGACGTTTCAGCTGACTCCCATGTGGGCATTTGCGGTGGTGGTCCTACTGGCTGTTTTTTTTATGATGGACAATTATCTGATGAAAAAAGAGCCGGATGTACCGCACACGGAGAAGAAGGGGATTCAGATCCAGGGAGCGTACAATTTCCTGCTGCTGCTGGGTGTCATCGGTTCGGTTCTGTACAGCGGTATCTTCGACCATGGGCCCATTCATCTGCACTATGGCAAGCTCATGATTCAGAACCTTGTCCGCGACGGTGCCATGATCGCGCTGGCGGTGGTCTCCATGCTCATCACCCCGCGACCCGTCCGCCGGGAAAATAACTTTAATTTTTTCCCGATCAAGGAAGTGGCTTATCTCTTTATCGGGATTTTCACCACCATGATCCCGGCACTGATGCTGTTGAATGCGCGGGGTGGAGAACTTGGCATCGATACCGCAGCCAAATTCTTCTGGGTCACGGGAGTGCTGTCCAGTTTTCTTGACAATGCGCCCACCTACATCACGTTTCTAGAGACAGCGCTCGGGATGCTGAAACTCGATATCCAGCAATTATTACTGGATCCGGTCGGCGTATCGTTTTTGAAGGGGATCTCGGTCGGCGCTGTTTTTATGGGAGCCAATACCTATATCGGCAACGGACCAAATTTCATGGTCAAAGCCATCGCCGAGCAGGAAAAAATCAAGATGCCCAGTTTTTTCGGGTATATGATGTGGTCCGGGATTATTTTGCTGCCGCTTTTTGTATTGGTTCACCTGATCTTTTTCCATTGATCAATTCATCCTTATCAGTGGAACCGGAGTCCGGCATACCCATGGCTGCCGGGTTGACGTTTCCATCCGTTGTTTCCATAAATTAGGTTGCTTTTGCCGGTGTACGGACTAAAATAGTTGACAAAACTGAACCCGGAGGCAGTTATGAAGTTGAATTCCAAAGGGGATAGCAAGCTGGGTTGCATCCTGTCCGTCCTGGTGCTGGCGGCTGCCATCTGGTGCGCGTACAAAATTATCCCACCTTACTACAACGCCACGTCATTTTTCGACGAAGTGGAGAGTAAGGTCCGTGAAGCCGCGAACAATCGCCGCATGGAAAAGGATCTCGAAAAAAATATCTATTTGCTGGCGGATCGCTATGAACAGCCCAGTGCTGCCGAAAATCCCCGCGAAACCATGCACGTAAATGTCGCGATCGGCGGGCAGTCCATCGCGGTGGACATCAAATATAAACTGCATATTGATTTAGGCGTATATGAGTTCGACTGGCCGCAGGATCGCCGCATCACTTCCCAACGATTGCGATTCTGATCCCGGTAATTGGAAACGATGACACTTCGCAGTCTCGGTAAATACCAGATTGAAGCGATCCTTGGCCAGGGCGCCATGGGAGTGGTGTACCGCGCCTATGATCCGGTCATCAAGCGCCGTGTGGCGCTTAAAACCATCAGCGGTGATTTCAAGCAAGATCCCGAACTGCTCCGGCGATTCTATCTGGAAGCCCAGGCGGCCGGCAGTCTTCGCCACAACAACATTGTGACCATCTATGACCTGGGGGAGGAGCATCATCAACCCTATATCGCCATGGAATATCTGGAGGGGGAGAATCTCCAGACCCTGATCAAGACGGACCGGGTCGTCACTCTCAACCGGGCGCTTCATTTCATTCACCAATGCTGCAAGGGACTGCATTACGCCCATGGCCACAACATCGTGCACCGGGACATCAAGCCGGCCAATGTTTTCGTCCTGGATGATGACACGGCCAAGATCGTGGATTTCGGAATCGCCATGGTGGGATCCTCCACCATCACCAAGACGGGGATGATTCTGGGGACGGTCAGCTACATGTCACCGGAGCAGGTCTCCGGCGAAGAGTTAGACGGTCGCTCCGACCAGTTTTCCCTGGGCATTATCCTCTACGAATTGCTCAGCGGCACGAAGCCTTTTGAAGGGGGTACCATTGTTGAGATTTTCAACAAGATCATCAATCATGATTATCCGCCCATTCGTTCGGTCTATCCGTCATGCCCGGAGTCACTGGAGTTGATTCTGGATCGTTGTCTTGCCCGGGACCGCAACCAGCGCTACGACAATCTGGAAGAGATGGCCCGGGACCTGGAGCGACTGTTGAGCAAACTTCCGCGGGAATATTCGCTCTCGGAGGACGTGGTCGTCGAAACAAACGAGCATTTGTCCGTCTGGCTGAATGAACTGGACGACATCGCCCAGAAAGTGGATTCCGGGATACTGGATGATGCCGCCTGGCGTCTGGGCCGCATTCAGGAACGATGGCAGGGTAAGGATCCGCTGCTGGATGCGCGGGTGGCGTCCTTACAGGCACGGATCCGGTTCATGCATGACCGGGAAAAGATCCATCGACGCTTAGACAACATCCGGACGCTGGCCCGGGACGGATTGTTTGATCAAGCGGAACATCTACTCGATAAACTGGAGGAGGAATACCCCGAATCCGAGGAAATTTTCGATTTGCGGAAAAGCTTGCTGGAAGAAAAGCAGGCGAGTGAAAAATTCCAACATATCCAAGCCCAGGTCTCCCGGGCCACTTTTTTGCTCGCTGAAAAGGAATATAACCAGGCCCTGCAGACGGTGGAGAGCGTCCTGAATCAGTATCCCGAGGAGAAAGGTCTATTGGGATTCTATCGGCGGATCCTGGATGAGCGATCCGAATATGAAAAGCAGGTGTTCCGCCAGAATACTTTCCGGGATGCGCAGAACCTCCTGCAACGGGGGGAAATCGGTCCGGCCATCGCGAAGGTGGAAGAAGCCCTCTCCCGCTACCCGGAGGACGAAAGTTTTCAACGATTTTACCGGACGCTGATGAGCCTCCGCCGAGGCGATCGCTGATTCGATTTCGTCGGCAGAATGTCCGTGGCATCAGTGAGCATCTTTGTCTCGGGCAGGGTGGAGATCCTTGGACAGTGGAAAGAAGAAACTGTTAATCTACAATCCGGCCGCCGGGCGACGGGTGTCGTCCGTGAATATTGAACGACTGTGCCGGCAGTTCTATCGGGAAGGCTGGACGGTGGAACCCCGGCCGACACCGAAGCCGAATTCCGCCCAGTCTATCATCCGTGATTGCCGGGAGGAGATTGCGGGAGTTATCGTGTTGGGGGGAGATGGGACCATCAACGAAACCCTGCCCGCGGTGGTAAACACACCCTTGTTTCTGGCGGTACTACCCGGCGGCACGGCCAATGTGCTGGCGCGGGAAATCAAGATGCCGCGCCGCCTCTCCGCGGCCGTGAGCGCCATTGTTCGGGGAACTCCCGTCCCGGTGACCATCGGACAGGCCAACGGGCGGTACTTTGTCGCCTTCCTGGGTATCGGTTTCGATGCCCATGTCTCGGCGGAAGTTTCTCTGGCGCTCAAACGACACATTGGTCGCGGGGCCTATGTATGGGAAGCCATGCGCCAGTTGTTCCGTTATGAATTTCCCGAAGCCCGTTTTCATATCGCCGCCGATGAGTATCCGGCGGCGTTTGGCGTGGTGGCCAACTCGCGGCTATACGGCGGCAACTTGCTGATGGCCCCGCGAGCGTCTTTGCAGTCGCCGGAACTGGATCTGTGCCTGTTTCAGGCAGGTCCGCCGGCGTCCTATTTTCGGTATCTGGTTCAGGTTCTGTTCCGGCGGCATCTCGCGGCGAGGGGCGTCCATTATCGCAAGGCAGATCACATCCGGATCGAGAGCGACCAGCCTGTCCGTTATCAGGTGGATGGAGAGCCGGCCGGTTTCCTGCCGCTGACCGTCCACAGTTTGCCGGGCGCTCTCCGGCTGGTGCTCCCCGGCGGCTGTGTTTCGTCAAGGACCGGTCAGACGTCAGGGGCCGGTCCGGACGGCCAGGACCCTGACTAAATCCCGGGGCAGGTCTGTGGAAAGCGCTGGGGTTGGCTCCAGCGGCCGGCCGGCGGCGAGCAGGGGCACGGACGGAACTTCCTCGGCCAGCAGCTGGAACAAGGGTTGCCAAAAATTGTCCACCAGTATGGGTTTGACAGCCGCGGATTTGTGACAAAACTCCCATACCAGGCCGAGTTCCACCAGGGTGCCCGTTCCGCCCGGAAGCACCACGTACAGATCACCCCAGCGGATGAGGGTTTCCAGCCTTTCAAACAAGGTTGCGGTGCTAATCTCCCGGGTCAGGAACGGATTGGGCCGCGCGTAGGTGAACGTCTGTACGGTGATGCCCGTCACCTGGCCACCGGCCTCTCGCGCGCCGCGGGCGCTCGCCTCCATGGTGCCGCTGTAACCGCCGTTGACCAACTCCCACTGATGTTCGGCGATAATACGGCCGATCTGATACGCTTGCTCGTAGCCAGGCGTTCCGGCGACTGGCCGGGAGCTGCCGAAAACAGTGACGCGTCGCCGGGTCATGGACTCACCTCAAGAGGCGGAACAGTTCGTCGATGGTTTTGTCGATCCCCGCAGCGACTTCGGAAATCCGCCGGCCGAGCATGTAAGCCGGGGTGGAGATGACTTTGGTTTCTTCGTCCACAACGAATTCACTCACCGGGCACTGGATATGGGTGCCGCCCATCGCCTCAATGGCTTGACCGGTTTCGGGATCGGTGCCGATGGTCAATTTGACGGGCACATGCTCCGCGCCCATCACACGGGCCAATAAAGCCGGGGCGATACACACTGCGACAATGGGCTTGTGGGCGGCCAGCATTTCCTTTACCAGTCTTTGCACGCCGGGCTCAATGGAGCACTCGGGCCCCTTGAAGGCAAAATCACACAGGTTCTTGGCGGCTCCAAATCCGCCGGGGAACACGAGAGCGTCGAGATCCGCAGCCGCCACGGTGGCAATATCCCTGATGTCCCCCCGGGCGATGCGGGCCGATTCCACCAGAACATTGCGGGTCTCCGCCGGAGACTCTTCGCCCGTCTGGTGATTGATGACATGGGCCTGTGCAATATCGGGCGCCATGCAAATTACGGTGGCGCCTTTTCGATCCAACGCCAGCAATGTCAGCACGGCTTCGTGTATTTCCGCACCGTCATAAACACCGCAACCCGAAAGGACAACTCCGACCTTGGCCATATTTTTCTCCCTCCTTTACTCAAGAATACGGATTTCGCGCCATATGTTCGCCCGGCAAGGAACCTGCCGTCGGATGTTTCAATGATGGTGGCGGTGATCAGCGGGCGGCGGGTCCCCGGCCGGATCCATCACCACTGACTGTACCAGTCCATCCATCCACTCCGCGATCATCGGCGTTCAGGTAACATTCACGCTTTGCAATATTTGCAGGTAAAGATTGATGATATCCGGATCAAACAGTTCACCTTTTCCCCGCACCAGCTCTTCCACGGCATTCTTGAGGTGGAGGCGCGGGCGATAGGGACGGTCGGAGATCAGGGCCTTGAACGTATCTACCAAACCGAGGATTCTGGATTCGACAGGAATTTCCTCCTCCTTGAGCTGCCAGGGATAACCGGTACCATTCCAGCGCTCGTGATGGAATTTGATGATGGACAAGGTTGGAAAGAACATCTTGAAGTTTTTCAGAATCTCCTGAACACCGATATTAACATGCTGCTGAATCTGGAAACGCTCCTCCTCGCTCAGTTCGCGGGGCGCATAAAGGATTTGGCCGGGAATAGCAAACTTCCCGACATCGTATATTTTGGCGGCGATCTGAAGATAGTGCAGCTTGCTTTCAGGCATCCCCAGATGGTTTCCGAGGCGGGTGACCAGGTCGGGTACCAGGTGAAAAGTGCTGATTTTCTGATCCGGGTAATCGATGAAGGAGAGGAGCCGGTACAGAAGATCCGACACCTGGATTTCATCGAGCCCCTCCTCGATCAGATGAGAGATTTCAGCGTTCAGGAGGGTAATGGTATGTGCGCCTGTCTCACCCGGAGTACCCAGAATGGTTTTTATGAGCTCCTGTGGATCGATCTGCAGGGTCTGTCCTTGAATCAGAAATTCAGGAAAGGCGGTGATGCTGCGGGTATCCAGTTCTCCCCGCTCGCGGACCAGTGACTCTTCCACGCGATCCAGCGAATCCAGTTTCGACAAATCGTCGACCGTTACATCCGGTTCCGTATGGGTGGGCTCTGCCGGCGGGTATACCGTGTGCTTCAGCTGATAGGCCCAGCTGAGGAGATCGGCTACCAGTTCGAGATGCGCCTTTTCCGGAGCGCTCACGGCCTGGGCCCGCTGGCCGCCGCAATCAATCAGCCCCAAAAAGGCATCATTGTACCGTATGGGCACCACAATCCGCTCGGCCCGAACCGGTGCGGATTGATTGAAGGAGGAATCGTCTTTCGGCCGGGAGGTATAGTGGGTTTGCTGGGTACGGTAAACCTGGCGGTAGACCTTGTCCTCTTCCAGGCTGATGCTGACCATGGTTTCATTTTCCAGCATCTCCACCGCCGCCGGACGGACCAATTCCATCTTTTCGGCGTTGTACAGATAAATATCGCAAAAATTGAACTCGAAGGCATCCCGAATGATCACGGGCAAATCTCGTTGAAGGGCTTCCATGTCGGCGAGGCGGACAATCTCCGCGGTCAGATGTTTGACCCCTTCATCCTGACGCAGGGTGCGGTTGAGCTCCTGAAAGCGATACGAAAATATCAGACTCAAGCTGAGTTCGGCGCTGAACTGGCCGATCACTTCGACCTGTTCAAGCTGAAATTGTTCCGTATGGCGACTGCCGATGAGTAGCACTCCGAATCCGCTGACACTGGCCGGGTCCCGCAATGGCAAAAGAATGAAGGAAGATATCCCTGCCTTTTTGTAGAACGGATAATCACTCGGTGTTTCGGCTGTTTTGGCACTGAGCTTCAGCGAATTTCGGAAGGAAACATTATTTTTATGGAAGCATCGCCCCATCAGACTGCCGGCCACCGGCAGGTTCATCCCGGCCTGAAAACGGTGGGGATCCTTGGCGCGGACGCCAATAAGTGTAAATTGGGTTTCCTCCCCGTCGATCTGAAACAGCAGCACATCTTCCGCCCCAAGAAATTTTTCGCTGAAATCGAAAATGGATCTTAAACTCGCTTCCACATTGTCAGCGTACACGATATGGGTGATCAGCTTGATCGCCAGATCGGATTTCGAGCGGTCGGTTTCCAAAATACTCATTTTGTGGGAAATCTTGTCCCAAGCGAGCTGCTTGTCTTCGACTTCACGTTGATGATGCAAATGGGTGCCCGCCATGCGGGCAATCAGCAGGGCGGATTCCCGCTCCTCCTCCAGAAAATCAAGTCCATGACGGGAGATTTTGGCAAAATAGGAATGATCCTTCCCTTTTTCTTCTTGAAACGGCAAATACATTTCCAGGTATACATCGCCCCAGTGGCCGGTCCGACGGTGCTGGCTGGCGACAGGAAGGGCCGTTTCCATACATTGCTTAAGCGCCGGACTGCTCTCGAGAGAAAAGTCTTCGGTCAGAGTGTTCTCCGGAGAAAAACGCACGGATACCCGATCGCCGGCAACTTGGAGAATATCCACCCCTGCACCGGCCACGGCGCTCTGCAGCAGATCGTAGACGCGATGGTATATTTCACTGGAAGAGCTACATTTGGCGAGATCCGTACCGGCACGAATCACCAGGTTCTTGCGGGCCAGGGTTTGGCGGTATTTTTCCTGAATGGCATACTGGGAATTAATGGGGATTCCCAGCTGACCGATATAGAGTGCCGCCGTCACGATCAGGATTTCGAAAAGGACCAGCGGGACAATCCCGTATGTTTCCGGGAACAGACGCCCGGGATCGATCCAGCTCTGGCTGACCGAAAGGGGCAACAGCAAGATATAAAAGGCGGTGATTGCCACCAGCTGTTGGACACTACGACTGAAAAAGGCAATAAAAAAAAACGCGGAAAGAAACAAGGCAAAGATCAGGAAGGGCAGGTCGCTGAGCAGCAACCCCCACATGAGGAAAATAAAGTCCGCCACAAAGAAGGCCATCCGGAGGACACGGGGATTGATAAAAGAGGCCGGGATAACCAGGATCAGGTGGCAGGTGAGCATAAAAAAGCCCAACAGCAGGAGATCTCCCCAAATCTCGGTGCTGGTCCGGCTGATGAAAAGACCAAAGACGACAATCCAGAGCAGGCGAAACCAGAAAATGTCTTTTTTCCTGCTCAGCGAATCGACGGCCTGATTTGTCTCAGGTAGCGAGAGTAAAGCCATAACTCTCTAACCCAAATGAAGATAGTATAATCATATTGCCAGCAAAATATCATATTCGCCGATTCAATACAAGCAACTTCAACATCCGGTCCGTGGCGGGTGCTTCTCCGTCTCAAGTCTACGTTTCCTTCTTAAGCCGATACATGCTATATTTTAGAATATGTTACGCTCCCGTACCGAGGTTGTGATGGTGGAAGCAGTGACCGTAATCATGATCCTGGGCGGATTTGGTTGCGTCGTGGTTTCCATCGTCTATTTTTCCATTGCAAACGGTATCTCACCGATGCCCTCCACACCCAAGACGGTGCGGGCCATGATCGCCTTGCTGAATGAGGGAGAAATCGGCGGGCAAATCCTGGAACTGGGATCCGGCTGGGGTCATGTGGCCGTGGCGTTGGCGATGGCGTTTCCGTCCGCCAAAGTGGTGGCCATTGAAAACAGCTGGATCCCCTTCTGGGTGTCATGGTTGCTGAGCGGGGCCGGACTCCGGAAGAATCTCTCTTTTCAGCGGGCTGATTTCTATCAGTTCCCGCTAGTTGAAGCCGATGTGCTGGTTTGCTATCTGTTTCCGGGGGCGATGGATCGGTTACAGGACAAGATTCTCCGCGAATGCAAGGATGGCTGTATCATTGTGAGCAACACATTTGCCATGCCGGGCTGGACAGCCATGCGGCAAATCAGGCTGGGCGGCCTGTGGAATACCCATCTATATGTATACCGTGTTGGCGAAAACCGGACAGAGTAAGGTATACTTCCTTGCGGACAGGACGGCCGACATCGAAGGTATAGGCGCCGGAATCATGGTTCCGGCAGAGAAGACGGCGGTGAGGGCGTATGAAGCAGGCTGTGAGAATGCTGATCGAGTGTGAGGGCATCAGCAAGAACTTTGGTCAAAATACGATTCTGCGGGACATCTCGTTCCGGCTCATGCCGGGAGAAATCATGGCCGTGGTCGGGCCCAACGGCGCCGGCAAAACCACCCTCCTCAAGATCATCGGCACGTTGGTCTATCCGACGGCAGGGGATGTACGGGTGGCCGGCCATTCAATCCGCCAAGCGCCGGCGCGTGTGAGGCAAGCCATCGGCTATGTCTCGGCCGAAGAGCGCAGTTTTTACTGGCGATTGAACGGAATACAGAATCTCCGGTTCTTCGCCGCGTTGCACGGCCTGAATGGCCCGGCGCAGGACGAGCGGATTCGTTTTTTGCTGCATGCTGTCGGCCTGGCGGAAGGCGGCAAGGAACGAATCCGGAATTATTCGTCCGGCATGAAACAGATGCTGGGCATCGCCCGCGGCCTCCTGCATGACCCGCTTGTGGTGCTGATGGACGAGCCGACCCGCAGCCTCAGTCCGGAGCTGGCCCGAAAGATCCGCATCATGATCAAAAACATGGCTGTCGAGGGGCGGAAGTCCATCGTTCTGTCTTCTCATAATCTGGCTGAAGTCGAGGGTCTGGCCGACAGGATCCTCCTGCTCGACCATGGTGTGATCAAGGGGTGCGGGACTATGGCGGAGCTGCGCCAGGCCGCGGCGCTGGACGCCCAAGCCTCACTGGATGACGTTTTTCACCATCACATCCGCATGGAGGAGTGATGATCCGCAAACTCTGGGCTTTTCTTCACCGCGATCTATACAACGAGATGAGCTACAAATTGTCATTTGTTTTGCAGATTCTCGGGGTGCTGCCGGCGATCCTGCTGTTCTATTTCCTCTCGGTGATGATCGGCGCCGGGAATGTGGCGGCCCTCGGACAGTATGGCGGAGAATATTTTCCTTTCGTTCTCATCGGCATCGCCATTCAGAATTATCAGACCTTCGCCCTGATGAGTTTTTCTTCCATGATGCGTGAGGCGCAGCTTTCCGGAACACTGGAAGCCATCCTGGTCACGCCGGTGGGTACGTCGACGTTTTTATTCGGATCCGCCATCTACAGCTTTGTGCTGAATTCCTTCCGCATTGTGCTGTATCTCTTCCTGGGGGTCATGCTGTTCGACGTGCGCTATGACTGGTCCCAATTGCCCGTCATCGTCATTATTCTGCTGCTGACCATCGCGGCCAGTGCCGGAATCGGCATCCTCTCGGCCAGCTTCATTATTCTGTTCAAAAAGGGGGATCCGCTGAACTGGGCGTTCAACATGGTGTCATGGCTGCTGGGCGGCGTGTATTATCCCCTCAGTGTCATGCCGGACTGGTTGCAGGCCGTGTCAAACCTGATCCCCATCACTCATTCCCTCGAGGTCTTGCGCCAGTGCCTGATTCATGGCGCATCCATCCGGACGATGACCACCCATGTGTGGGCCCTCGCCCTGTGGGCGCTGATCGGTTTGCCATGCAGCATCACGGTGTTTATGATGGCCATGACCAGAGCCCGGCAACAGGGTACCTTGGGCCATTATTGATAATAAAACATTTGAAATCAATTAGATGAGATTCTTTTGGCGGAAGGTCTCCAGGCAGGTCCGAACGTCGGCCAGGACGTCGATGCCGGCCGCTATTTCGTAGCGCTGCCGCAAAGCCGCGACAATGTCTTCGGGGGACGCCCCTTCGTCATGGCGGGTGAAGATCATCCGGGCGGTCGGGTTGAGAATATGCACTGCGTCCGTCTGTGGATCGTACAACAGGAGTTCGTCCGGCAGTTCCCTGGCGACGATGTGTTTCTTCATAACCTGCCTCCAAGGCTCCGATGGATGATCCGGCTGGGGATTCTGGCCAGCCGGCCGAGAAAACGCGGTACCCGTTGGCGGGCATCGCCGAAAGACCCTTCGCGCGAAGGGTTTCCTCGGCCGGACCGGGCCCATGTCTCGAACCTCAGGAGAGAAGCCAGCAGCCGGCCCGGCAGCCGCCACCTTGTCCGCATCAGAACGATCGTCCCCTGCGGCTTGAGGACTGACTCCACTCGGCCCAACAGCCGGTCGGCATGGATCCATCGACAGGCGCCGCCCTGGTCCCCGCTTTCACGCAGAAAGGTCTTGCCATGTTCTTTTTTTATTTCCAGCAGGCGATGGACCACAAAGCGTGATTCATTCCAATAAGCGATGATGTCACCCGGACGCAACCGGGCAGGCTCCACCCATGAGATAGTGACCCGATCCCCCTGCCGCAACAAGGGCGTCATGCTTCTCCCTTCGATGGGCAGAATATGCCGGCGGCGGCTCTCACGCCACACTTCAATAGTGGGTTTGATATAGGCATCGGGCATGAACAGATCCCCGTGATCGACAATCACCCGGATTCGACCATCGACAGGCCCATTGTATCACAGTCCGGGTGGAGCGGCCGGTGGTCATGCGACCGGATCCCCATCTAGTGGTCTGAAGCCACAAGAAGCTGGGCCAGATAGGTCAGATCCGTCGAGTCAAGATGGCCATTCAGATTAAAATCAGCGGCCGCCGGCTGGGGGCAGGGGTCCCGGTACTCCTGAAAAATTCCGGCCAGAACCTGCTTGCCGATGAACAGATCCAGGGCATCGACGTGTCCATCGGCGTTCAGATCCCCCGGAAGCATGGTGAACAGGCGGGCAGCCGGATCACCGATGAGGACGGATGTAGTCAGCAGATCGACCGTCGCACCGCGGGCGTACGCCTGAATTTTGGCCGACGTGGCGAGGCTGCCCATGATGGTATTATGATCCGTGAACATGCCGTCAAAAAGAGCATTGCTGAAAAGTTCGATTTCCCAGGAATACATGGTCCCACTGGGTGACAGGTAGCCGACCGCCCCACCGTTGGGGGAAATCAGAAATTCTTCGGCGAGACAGTAATAAAACGGTTGGGCGAAGAAGCCGTTGATGCAGTTCATGGCATTGACGAAGGTCAGCCGGTCATGATTGACCAATTGCGGGATATCCGCTGAATCAAACATGTATTCACCGGCCCAGTTGGTGACCGCGCCGTGACCGAGATAATTGGTAAAGACCAGACCGTCATTTATATTCCGGATAATATCCTCCGTGGCCCGGGCCACATCGCTGCCGTATTCCCGCAAGTAGATACGGGAAACCCCAAAATTTTCGGGCATTTTTGCGATCAGGGCCTCGGATCGCTCCTCAAAATCCAGGGTATTGTTGTCCGTCACAAACAGAGTGCTTTTGGATAAATCCCAGAAGTTTTGCCGATGACCCAGCAACTTGTCCATCATTGCGGTTACCTGGGAAGGCTCGGCGCCGGGCAAGCGGCCGATGAACATGTCCGGCAGCGAATCGTTGCCGTCGACGGCGACCAGCCAGTTGTCGTCGGGAACCAGGCCGACGTCACGTGTAAACGTGAGGAACGGCGGAACCCGGTTTTTTTTGCCGGTATTGTAATTATCATGATAATCAATGTTGGCGTCGCCCACGAGCAGCACATACGTCGGCGCCGGCGGCAGCCAGGTGTTGTAGGCGTGACGCAGAAATATTTTGATCGCCAGCGGATCGACGATCCCGCCGTTGAATTGGTCATAGATCTCCTGTGTGCTCACGGCCAGCACCCGAAAGCGCTGCTGACGATAATACTCGACCAAAGGCTCCATGGACGGCAAAAACGCCGCGGCGGTGATGATGAGGAGATCCGCGCCGTTATCGGGTTCCTGCAGAGCCGTATTTTCCCATCTCTCTATCCGGTCGGGCGTTTTCATGGCCAGGGAAGACATGGCGCAATAGGTGGCCGTTGCCGGCACATCATCCTCGAAGCGAATCAGGTACCGGCCGGTGTCGGGCGCCCGCTCAACCGTATATCGGGTGATCAAACGAACACGCGCGGGGTCGGTGATATCGTAGATGCGCACGACCGGTGATTGGAAGTTTTCCAGTTCAAACAACCGCCGGCCTTCGGCCGAGACGGTAAAGACAAGCTGATCATCCAGGGCTTTGAAGAGACGCCAGTACTCCACCTCGAGGTAATTATGGTAAGTGACGTCGATGGGTGCTCCCGTGTCGCCCGGCGCTGTAATCAGCACGGCATTGCTACCATCCGCGATCAGGCTGGCCGGAAAAGACTGTTGCTGGACATCCGCTTCATCTCCATCCCAGTATTGATCCAGCACCTGCACATTATTGAGCCTGATCTTGTGGTGATGATTGGGGTGGGGCGCCGGGGTGGATCGCCCCTGGGAACTGACGCGGATCAGGGCCTCCTCAGACGACGGGTCGGGCGCGGGAAGCAGAATGGTGTAGGTGAGGCTGGCGGGGGCGGTCAATCGCTGCCAGAACCAGTATTCCTTAACCGGGGCACCGGGTCGGGAGGCCCACATAGTCTTGTCTTTCTCGAAGTGCAGGGATTCCCAGAAGGATTCCAGCCGCTGGCCGGTGCCGGTGACGGTGCCGTCACTGATCTCAGCCCGCAAGCCGGGCCAGGCGTCATCGATTTCCAGTCGATATACGTTGGTCCGAGTGTAGATTGATTCAAAATCCTCGGCATAGAACTCTATCTGATCGCCGGGCCGGAAATAATCATCATTGGCGATGACGGCAAAAGCAATTTCCTTATCCCCCCGGAACAACCGGAAATCATTATGTTTCGGTGTGCCCAGCGTATCTCCCAGGGCCACATCGATCTGCTTGTAAGAGAACCGATGGATGCCCGCCTCCCGGGTTTCGATCCTCACGGCCGTCGATCCGGTGATTTTTGCATGCTCTACCGAAGGATCCAAATGTCCCGACTTCCGGGCGAAAATCTCTTCAACATCCTTCAGCGGTACGTTAGAGTCGATGAGAATGCGCTCCTGCATCCGGCGGAAGGGATCCACCAGATGAAAGGGCAACGCCGGCCGGTAGGTGACGCCCTTGTCGATCAACGGGCGCGTGTAGTCGATACGGAGACGCAGATCCTTCATGATTCGAAGCCGGTTTGTCCGACTATCCCATTGAAATGGATAAATTTTCAAACGGCATACGGGGACTCCCCGCCACCAGGCACGTGGTTCCAAGGCCATGTTATTTTCTGGATATATCGTAGGGAAAGCCATCTCCGATAGCGCCGGATCATCGGGCGGTGCTCCCAATTCTTCTTCCTGTTCGATCAGGGTGACCGGTCTCCTTTTTACCAAAGGTGGCCGGTAATCGGTCATGACGACATCCGACCGGGATAGAATGTCCACCCGGATATCGCCTTCAGGCGGAACCTGCAACATGACCGAGGTAAAGGGGAGATCCGGATGTCCCGGCTCGCTGGTGCGGGCCCAGCCTGGCAAGGAAATGAGTGATTCCTTTTCAGCCGCTGGTTGCCCGGGGGGCATATGGAACGCCGGTAATCTGAAATGCAGCGTCGCGGCCTGCGAATCGGCTTCTAGCAAGAAGATGGCTTCAGATCGAGCGGAGGTTGCAGACACGGCGCAGGACAGGGGCCACGCGAAAAGAGCAAAAAGTATCGAGAATGCTATGAGTGATGGACGATTATCCATGATGATCCTTGCGGTGAAAGCCCGGTCCTCCTTGTCGGATAATTCATGGCGGACATACCGAACCGCCTGTTCGGCATTGATGGAAAAGTTGCAAGATGAGAAGCCCCCCTCCTCCTGGTTGACCCGCAGTTTGCCCGCCCCGGCCGACGTTCAACGGGTGATTACAGGGAACAGCCATTGTACCCACCCAGATAATGGGCCAGCACAAGTATATCAGATGCATCGAGAACCCCGTCAAGGTTAAAATCCGTGTCTTGCGGCTGCCGGCACGGGGGTGTACCCACAGAAATGTTCCCGCTGACCGTGTGGATCAAAATTACCAGGTCCAATGCATCGACGGATTGATCGCCGCTGATATC
>JAFGRT010000202.1 GCA_016935015.1 Acidobacteriota bacterium
AATTTTATTAACTATTATTCCCGGTACGCCCGCTGCCGATGGCCGAGCGTCGACAATTTAGAGTTCCAGATTCCTTAGAGAAGTGACTTTCCCGAGTGATTATCTTTCTGCGATTCCTGGGGGAAGACCTGATAAAAAGCGCTGAACTGGCGGATCAGCTTTTGCAGGCGGGTGCAATCCGGAATCGTGACCGATGCGGCGATCCGTGCCTGCGGCATGCGCTGGATCAGATCATCGTACAGTTCCTCGATCTCATCGCGGGCCATCTTGATGGTCAGGCCGATGCAATCGTAGATCTCCTGGTGGAAATTGACCAGTTCCTGCCGCTCGTACAATGCCGTCATCAGCCGCCGGCGGAAGAGGGACAACACCTCGCCGATTTCCACGGGTGTGAAGCCGTCGGCAAACCGGCGCATGGCCACATCATCCAGATATTCCAGCATGAGATTGCGGTCACCACTGCGAACGGCCGCCAGCAACAGGTGATACAGTGCATTCAGATAACACTCTAAATCCCGGGTGTCCATATCCATGTATCGCCTGAAGTTCGGATTCTCTTGATCCTGAATGATTTCCCGACCAATTTCCGCCAGAATTTCGTCCTTCATCTCCACCAGATTCTCATAGATTAGCAGATTGGCCCGCTGCCCCGCCCGATGCAATTTGGCCTCATTGCGCATGCGCCACTCATGGGGATGACTCTTCATTTTTTCCAGCAAGAACAGGAGCCGGCGCAGCAGGTGATACCGTGATTTCGGTTGCCAGTCCAGGGTTTGGTACGTGTAGGAGGCATCCACCACCAGTTTCATATCGATGTACTGAAGCATCCACAACCGTTCGAATGCCTCCTGGCAGGACAAATGGAGCCGCTGCAAAGCCAGCCGCAGGCACAGGCCCGGATAGGCCAGCAATTTGGGCATGAAGATGGGACGACGTTCCTTGCCGAAATAATAGAGCGTGGTCAGACGAAACAATTCCTGGTGGGAGATGGATCGTTCCGAGCTGGCGATATAACAGTCGAAGCGGGGCAGTACATCGCTGCGATCCAGAATGGTCATCAGACACCGAATCAGGTCGTAGATGTGGATGTATGGAATAGCCGATTCGCCCCGCCCACCCAGGATCCGGGACATCAAGCCCCCGGACACCCAGTTGGACAGGAACCGGTAAAGCAACCCGTACTCGCACCAATCGCTGAAAACGGCGGCGAGTCGCACGATAGTGCAGGGAATGTGGACGGCGTATTCCCGCATCAACTGCTCACCCGCTTTCTTGGTGCGGGCGTAGGCAAAATCGGCGTCCGGCACCCGTTTTTCGTCCACCTGCTCCTCGGAACCCCGGAAGTTAAAAATCGCCACCGAGCTGGAGAAGATCATCCGCTTGACCTGCAGGAATCTGGCCAGCTCCAGAATGTGGCGAGTGCCATCGATATTGGTGGACGTATATTCCGGTTTTTCCGAATAATCGAAATCGTAGAACGCGGCCAGATGCAATACGTAATCGATGCCCCCCGAATCCCTGAGATAGCGCGCCGCTTCCTCCACCCGGGCCTTGCGCGAGATATCGCACTGGATCCAGTGGATGTTGGGATGATAGGACACTCCCGCTTCCACCTGGGAGCGGCGGGCCAGGCCCACGATGCGGTAAAACTCGCAGGCGCTCTCGATAAAATACTTGCCGACAAAGCCGGAGGCGCCCGTCACCAGAATTCGGGGCAGATGATTATTCGACTCCGGCATGACGGGCCTCCTTTCGGAAAAGGGACGCGAAAAGACCCCTTCGGTAAGCCAGGACGCAGGTGATCCAACCCATCATTCCGTCCACGATGGCGGACAGCAGAACCATCAGAATGGAATCGACAGCGAAGTAGTATGTCAGCAATAGAACAAACGCGGTGAATTTGACCAGGATGCTGAATCGAACCAGCACGCTATGACGCTCCGGCATCGTACCGGCCAGCCAGTAAGCGATGCTCATCAGCGCATGGAACACGCCGCCCTGGAAAGGGAAAAACCGTTCGGAACAACCGGCAAAACCCAGACGAATGATTTCTTCGGCCGGCATAAAGATCAGACCCAGACCGATGCAGAAGGAATGGGCCGCCATCAGCCACATCCACCATCTGAACAATTTTGAATTATCAGGGTGGTTCGACATTTCCTGTCCTTTCTTCATCTGCCGCCGGCGAGGGGCAGAGCCGGCGGAGGATTTCCGCCGGGATGCCAATTTTTTCACCAGGCAACTTAACTATCTGTCATTCAACCAGTTTTCATTTTACATGAAATCAGGATGCCCCTGCAATATTCCGTTGACGAAAATGTCGCCGTGACGAATGGTGGCTTTTGTCCTTGACACGAATCGGCCGGACATTCCATGATGGTTTTCACAGCTCACCCCGGGAGTCGATGCATGCTGACCAAAACGAAAATCGTCTGCACCCTCGGTCCGGCGTCCTGGAACAAGGACATCATCACCCGTCTGGTTGCGGAGGGTATGAACGTGGCCCGGCTGAACTTCTCCCATACCTCACCCCGGGACGCCCGGGGCATTCTCGCCCTGCTGAAGGAAATCCGGGAGGAGATGCGGCTACCCCTGGCCATCCTGCTCGACACCAAGGGTCCGGAAGTCAGGGTGTATGGTCATTCCGAACCGCAAGAACTGCAGGAAGGGGAAATCATCACCATTCGCAGCTACACCGGGCCCGATATTGATGCCCATTCGGCCGATCAACCGCACCTGTTCTTCACCAATCTGCCCCGCCTGGCGGATCTGGTCCGGCCGGGACAGCGTATCCTGCTGATGGACGGCTTCATCGAGGGCGAGGTAACCGCACGGCAGGTGGAACAGCAGGGGATCGAGGTGCGGATCAACAATCCAGGCCGGTTGAGGCCCAAGGCCCACCTCACCATTCCCCAGATTGATTATCCCCTGCCCTTTCTCTCCGACAAAGACCGGGCGGACATCGCCTTCGCCGTCGAAAACCAGCTCGACTACCTGGCCCTGTCCTTCGTAAAGAGCGCCGATGATATCCTGCAGGTAAGGAACCTTATCCACGAAACGGATGCCCGCTCCGACATCAAGATCATCGCCAAGGTCGAAAACAAACGGGCGGTGGATCACATGGACGAAATCATCCACCACAGCGACGGTATTATGGTGGCCCGGGGCGATCTCGGCGTGGAACTGGACATCGAGGAAGTGCCCATCATTCAGAAAAAATTGATCCGCCGCTGCTATCTGTCGGGCAAACCGGTCATCACCGCCACCCAGATGCTGGAATCCATGGTGGAAAACCCCATCCCCACGCGGGCCGAGGCGTCCGACGTGGCCAATGCCTGTTATGACCAGACATCCGCCGTCATGCTCTCGGGCGAGACCGCCATCGGCCGCTACCCGGTACAGGTGGTGCGGACCATGCGCCGCATCGTCGCCAAGGCGGAGCATTCCATCGATTACGAAAGCCTCCTTTTCGGCCGGCCGCCCATGGAAAAATCCAGCGATCTCACCACCATCGTCACCTATAACGCCTTGACGGCCGCCTACCAGGCCAACGCCAAGGCCATCGCCGTGGTCACCCGGAGCGGCTACTCCGCGCGGATGCTGTCACGCCTGCGGCCCGGACTCCCCATGTATGCCTTCACCTATGACCCGCGGGTATACCACCAGCTCGCTCTCAACTGGGGGATCCAGCCGTTCTACCTGGACAAGGCCGAGGTCTTCGAAGAACTGACGCAGCGCGTCAAGGTATACTGCGAGGAAAACGGACTGGCCCGGGCGGGCGATCTCATTGTTTTCGTGGCCGGTCTGCCGCTGGGCAAGAGAGGCACCACCAACATGATCCGCATTGAGACCATCGGAAACCCGAATATTCGGCAATTGCCTCAATGAGCGGACCGCTGCCGGCAATGTAAGGCGTATCGAGCAGCGCAACGCACGGCAGTCCCGGCAGATTCACCACCGGATACGGCTCCTGAAACGATTCCCCGCCGTTTTCATCCCGCCCCTGAAATGGGCCCGCGGTATCATCATGGTAACGAAGACCCTGCCGAGCATCTCGGTTTCCTGGGCCTGACCTGCGATTTACACTTCCTGTTGAATGCGTTCGTTGCCAACGGTCTCTTGCCGGAAGGCGCCGCCGTGGAAATCGACGGCATCGGAACTGTTCCGGCCGAGCTATACACAATCCCCCTGATTTACAAAATAGTGATATAATACGTAGAGGTCCCTGGGCATGAAGCCGGAATCTGCTGGTTTCGGAAGATTTGCCAACATTTTAAAATATTTTCAGAAAATTACAACTTTACTTGACTTGAGAATTTAGCTTAACTATAATCGATATCCGAAAACTAAGATTTCGCGAGTTGATTTATGATAAAACCGTTGCCCATCATCACCTGTCTGGTATTGCTCATATTTTGTGTTGCGCCCCTGGCCGGGGATACTGACGTCGAGTACGACGTCAGCTTAGGCTATCATTTTCTCTTTTCAACGGAATCTAACGAGTTCTATCGCAACCACGCCGATTTGAGCGAAGGCTTTCTGGTGGACGGATTTCACTTCGTGATATCGCCGCGAACCAACGAGCGCTGGTTTGATCAGGTCAACGTCGACGCCTGCCTGGCCAACCGCCTTGACAGCAGTAAGAGCGTCCGTTTCGATATGGTCAAGCACGGCCGCTACGCCATGACGGTCCGCTACGATTTTCTGTACGATTTTTTCCTGAACGACGCCTACAATTACGGTGCCAACCAGCGCAACCTGGAACGGAGCAACCTGCGGGTGGATTTCGACTGGAAGAGTGTCGACCACTTCATCTTCAGCGTCGGCTACCGCTACGGCAAAACGGCGGGTTCGTACAACCAGCCCGAGTCCGGCTGGGGCGACATTTTCAAGATCCCCTTCGATCGCGATTATACCCATGAAGAAATCCGCGGCGGCCTGACCTACACCAACCGCGGTTTCACAGCGGCCTTCCATCAATCCTGGATCCGGATCGAGGACAATTCCCGCTATGAACCTGACAGCATCCCCGGCTACGGTTTCGGCGGCCATGATCTCGAAGCCACGGTGCTCACCCGCGAGGGACTCGTCAAGAGCACCATCCCGGCGTCCACGTTCAAAGCCGGTTACGCGCAAGAAATCTTCTCCACTGATTTCACGTACGTATACCGCGGCGGCGACATCGAGAACAATCTCCTGGACCTCAAAGGCTTCTACTTCGTCGATTTCAACCAGCGCAGCGACCTCATGGCCCGTCTGATGGCGACTGCCGATATTCCCGAACACCAGGCCACCTTCCGCGCCGATGTCAGTCCGGTGGACAGGGTGAACATCGAGTATGAATTTTACTGGAACAGGATGGAGACGGATTCCGCCATCGACGTCACCCACAGCCTGATCCTGGCGGCCCACACCAACACTCCCATTGAGTACAGCGAAATCAACCGGGACCTCTTCTTCTACCGGGACGATTACAAGATGCACACCTTCACCGGACGGGTATACCCCGTTCGCGATCTGTCCTTGTGGGCGTCCTACGCCCGGACCGACGGTGAACTCATCAACACGTACACCCGCACCGGGGAGCTCCTGACGGATATCACCTCCGATTACTCCTACGCCAAGGTGTTCTTCGGCGGCAAATACCGGTTGCCCGGCGGAACCGAACTTTCCGGTGAAGCGGGGTTCTCCGACATCGAACATCCCGATTTCCGCACCGCCGGGACGGACAAGACCGAGTTCAAGATTCAGGCCTACCAGCCCTTCAATGACAAACTGAATTTCAACTTCGGCTACCAGGAATCGGAGCTGGAGGACGACGCCATTCACCTGGAGAACAAGGTCAAGCTGCTGGACCTGGGTATGTTTTATCGTCCTCGCCAGTGGGCCATGATCGGGGCCGGGTTCACCCGGTTGAGCCTGGATTACTCCATGAAATTCCAGTATTATGAATTGGATACACTGGTATCTCCCGTCGAGAGCTACGCCACGGATCAGAACGGTTTTTATTTGACGGCCGGCTTCACCGGACACGAGCGGATCCGCGGCTCGGCCAGCCTCTTTTACCTGGATGACAGCGGATCCAGTTTCCCCTTGTCCCGCTGGAGCACCTCCATCGACCTGGAAATCGGCCTGGTCCGCCGGCTCAGCGCCCGGCTGTCGGCCCGCTACTATGATTACAACGAAGATTTTTTCGCCCGTCATGATTACAGCTTCAATCAGCTGGCTGTGACGCTGCGCTGGACGAATCGGTAACAAGGTATGGTCATGAAAAATGCACTTTATATTCTCATTCTCATTGTCGGCATAGCCGCCGTCGGTCTTCCGGTGGTGACGGCCGCCGAACGCGTCGGCGACGACATGTGCCTGGGCTGCCATGACACCCTGCTCGCCGCCCTGCAGCGCACCCCCCATTACAGTGTCAACGGCGTGGCCTGCGAGGACTGCCACGGTCCCGGCAGCGATCACATGGAAGACCCTTCCCCCGAGAACATCATCGCCTTCCGCAAGGAAGCCGGCCGTGAGATCACCGACATTTGCAAGAGCTGTCACACGGAATTCCATACGGGCTCGTCGCATTACGACGAACAGCGCTCGTGCCTCAGCTGCCATGACATGTGGCACAGCGACACCACGGTGAGCACCGATCCCACCCCCACCGTTCACCTCGTCCAATCGCAGACCGAAGCGCTGTGCACGGTCTGCCACCAGAAAATCGCCCACGATTTCATGAAACCGTACCGCCATAAACAGGTCCTGTTCGCCAACGTGTGCCTCAACTGCCATAATCCCCACCAAAGCGAGCGGGAGTTGCGGGCGAGACAGATCGATCGCAAGTGCATCGACTGTCATCCGGACACCGGCGGGCCATTTGTTTATGTCCACCTGGGCGCCCGCCACGAGGGTTGCATGGAGTGCCACGTGCCCCACGGCACGCCCAATCCGAACCTGTTGACGCGGCCCGATCCGCGTTTCCTGTGCCTGTCGTGTCACACCGACGTGCCGGCGTTTCATGACCAGTCGGATCCGCGCTACCGCCAGTGCACCTCGTGCCACACGGCGGTCCACGGATCCAATATCTCCCGAAAATTATTCAACTGAAGTTGAAAGTGAATACACCATCCTAACAGGAGGAGCCATGCGTTTTAAATTACTAATTGCCTTACTTGTACTGCTGGTACCCATGGTCTACGCCGGAATGGTGGATCATGCTGCGGCACATAACCAGATCCGCAAGATGGATCCGGAAATCGCCCGCATGATCACCGGCCTGAAGACCAATCTGGTCCAGACGTACGGCGTGGAAAAGGCGTTCCAGGACAAAATGTACATCGGTACCGAGTACTGTATCGCCTGCCACACCTGGTCAACGCGGTATCGTGACACCGGTCACGCCATGTTCCTGCAGCGCCTGGTGGCCGGCCAGGGGAATCCCATCGCCGAAGCCATCGTGCAGGGTGTGGATTTCAACCAGATGACCGGCACGGCCTTTGACGCCTACAAGCCCAACGCACCGATCCTTTTCTACCAGGACGGAAAGTTCTGGATGACCATCGGCGACGTGACCTACGAGATCGTCTTCCTGATGGCCCAGGACCGCTTCGTGGTGCGGATCCCCGTAACGGATACGGGCAATGGCTGGTCCCATTCGCCGTATTTCTCACCGGTGCGTTACTCCGGCGGTGACTGGAGTGCCTACAATGCCGGTGACTGGTACAATACCGACAACACGCCCAAGTGGACACCGGCCACCACCTCCGCCGACCTGGCCGGCGGCGGGCCGCGCAACTACTCCAGCTCCTGCGCTGGGTGCCATATTACCGGCATCCGCGAGCTGGGCTATGCCGCCAGCGGCGAATTCTATATGAGACCGTTCCCGGCTTCCCTTTATATGGCCGATGATCCCCGGTATTTCGACTATGACGGCGACGGCATCTTCGACATGGTGAATATCGGCTGCGAAAGCTGCCACGGCGGCGGCAGCCTCCACGTCCTGGGCGCCGGCGATCCCGAGAAGATCATCGCCCCCAGCAACCTGGAGCCCATGGCCCGCACCAACCTGTGCGGCCGTTGCCATGCCAAGGTCAGATCCGTGCCCAACGGCATGGTCGGTTTCCCGTTCAACGACGAGACCATGACCGACCTGACGCCTGACCTCATCGCCCAGGGTTTCGGTCCGCATGATTTTGGGACCCCGGCCACCCGGTTCTGGCCCGACGGTGAGAATCCGAGCTATTCCTACCAGTGGGATGAATACATCCTGTCATCCAAGCCCTTCTTCCAGTTCCACATGGTCTACTGCACGGAATGCCACAGCCCGCACAGCAAACGCCAATCCGGCCAGATCCGCACCAGTATCGAGGGCATCCCCACGGCTGTGGACGACAACACCCTGTGCCTGGCCTGCCACGCCACCCACGGCGCCTTTGCCGACATCACCACAGAGCAGGTGGCTGACTACGAAGCCAATCTCGATCACATCGCCAAGGTCGTGGCGGCCCACACCAACCATCCTTACGCCCCCGAGCGCATGATGGGCCTGTCCCGCTGCACCTACTGCCACATGGCCAACGTGGCCGGCCACGCCAGCCATACATTTGAGGCCATCTCCCCGCAGAAGACCATGATATACCAGGATGTGGCCAACGGCATGCCCAACTCCTGCGCCCTGGCTTGCCACGCCGCCCTGGTAAACCTGTGGGGTCTGGGTATCGACACCAACAACGTCTGGAACGACGCCTTCGACATCGCCACTGCCGAGATCCTGCAGCAATACTACGGCCCCGGCGGCATCTGGTGGGATCACGACGTTCTGGAAAAGGCCCACAAATAACAACCAACGGATGGTGACATCCGTCGACCTGACCAATCGGAAAAGGCTGCCCGGTGCCGGGCAGCCTTTTATCTTGATCCGATCATCACTTTGGGTTGTAATGGTCCGGAGACACCCTGATCAGCATATGTGTTGACAATCTCCAGCGCGGAGGCGACGAATGAAACGTCGAACGCCCCTGTACCGCAACCTGCTCTCCTACATCGGATTTACCGGTGCCGCCCTGGTATTGGTCTGCGGGATCATTCTGATCATCGCCGATGCCGTCATGCCGGACACCAACCCGTACAACGCCCTGGTGACCTACCTGTTCATCCCCATGTTCATCACCGCCGGTCTGGCCTTCGGCCTGCTGGGCGTGTTTCGGGAATGGCGTCGCCGCAAGCGGGGAGATAGCCGCGAAGCCCACCTGCCGGTCATCGACTTCAACCAAGCGAACACCCGGCGACGGCTGCTCTGGGTATCCGTTTCGCTGGCCGTGTTTTTCAGTGTTTCCGTCATCGGCATGTACCGGGCATTTGTCTTCACCGAATCGGTGGCTTTCTGCGGGACCATCTGCCATGAGATCATGGATCCGGAATTTACCGCCTACCAATATTCCCCCCATGCCCGGGTGGCCTGTGTGGAATGCCACATCGGCGAGGGGGCCGACTGGTACGTGCGGTCCAAACTCTCCGGTCTGCGCCAGGTATACCGCACCCTGCTGAATTCATATGAACTGCCCATCGAGGTGCCCATTCGCAATCTGCGCCCGGCCCGCGAAACGTGCGAGCAGTGCCATTGGCCGGAACAATTCGTCGGTTCCACCGAGCGGGTGCAGTGGCATTTCTGGCGTGACGAGGCCAGCACCCCCGCCCGCTACAACATCTGGATGAAGGTGGGCGGCATCCGGCGCGAAGCACAGACGGCCCACGGGATCCACTGGCACATCAGCCCCTGGCATACGGTGCGCTACTGGGCCCGCGATGATCAGCGACTGGTTATTCCCTGGGTGGAAGTGACCGGTCCGGACGGGGAGATCCAGATCTACCAGGGCGACGGTGTGCCCGAAGGCGGCCCGCCGCCCGGCGAGATCCGCACCATGGACTGCATCGACTGCCATAATCGTCCTTCCCACATCTACCGGCCGCCCGACGAAACCGTCAACCTGGCCCTGGCCGGCAACCGGCTCAGCCGGGAGTTGCCGTACATCAAAAAAGTCGCGGTGGCATTGCTGAAAATGGATTTCGAGACCACCACCGCCGCCGTCACCGCCATTGCCGACGGGATTCGCGAAAAATATCCGCTGAGTGATACAGCCCTTTACACAGTCCAGGACATCAGGCAGGCCATCACCACGCTGACGGACGAATACCGGCTGACCCATTTTCCCGAGCAGAAGGTGTCCTGGCAGACCTATCCCAATCATATCGGCCATCGCACCTGGCCCGGCTGTTTCCGATGCCACAACGAAGCTCTGGCGGCCACCGACGGCAGTCATATCTCCGCCGAGTGCTCCCAATGCCACGACTTCGTTTTTCAGGGACAGGGCGCGGAAGCATATGGCCCCTTCACATACCAGTCCCGCTCTTTCCAGCATCCCGGCGGCATGGAAGATGTCTGGGAAGGAATGCTCTGCACGGATTGTCATACCCCGGGCGCGGAGTTGTAGCTGTTTTGTCCAGAATTTTTCTTATACACTGATTTCTTTGCACTTTTCGTCCAATTATTCTTCCCCTGACACCATTCGGTCATTGCATTTTCGCCTTTGATTCCGTAAAATTTATCTGAGCTGAAGTTCTTTATAAATAATGAAGAATGCTTGAGGGAGAGCTACGTGAAGTTCACCAAGAGATATACCGCGCAGTCGCGAAACTGGATCGGTCCGGCTATCCTGCTTGTCTGCCTGAGCCTATGCCCTGTCCGGCTGGCGGCGCAGGAAAACGAAGAATGCCTCATGTGTCATGAAGACAAGGTGCTCGTCGGCAGCCGTGACGGTCGGGAGATTTCTGTTTATGTGGATGCCCAACCGTTCGCCCAATCCATCCACGGCGACATGGCCTGCGTGGACTGTCATACGGACGTCGCCGGTTTCGAGGGCGACCATGTCACGGAGCTGCAGCGGGTTGATTGCACCCCCTGCCACGACGATGCCGCCGGTGATCTCGCCCGCAGCGTTCACGGCCGGCGCGGCGCGGCCATCCGCTGTGCCGACTGTCACGGGTATCATGACGTGCAGTCACCGGCCCTCGACACCGCCCGCGCCAATCCCAAGAACAGCGAAACCATGTGCGGCGCCTGTCACGGCCCGCAGAGCCGCCAGCACGCCCGCAGCCTGCATGGCCGCGCGGCCGGGGCCGGTGACGAACTGGCCCCCAACTGCGTCACATGCCACCAGTCCCACCTGATCCTGGACCAGAAAAATTCCGAGTCACCCATCGCCATTATGAACATCCCGTTGTTGTGCGGCCAATGCCATCATGAAGGGACGAAAGTTTCACTCCAGCGCGATATTCCTCAGGATCGCATTCTCGAAAACTACTCCCTCAGCATCCATGGCGAAGGACTCTTCAAGAAAGGCTTGACAGTCACCGCCGTTTGCACTTCCTGTCATACCTCCCACGAGATTCTCGACCACAACGATCCCCGCTCCAGCATTCACCGCAACAACGTGGCCGCCATGTGCACCACGTGTCACGCCCGCATTGAGACGGTCCACCTCAAGGTCATCGAGGGGCGGTTGTGGGAGCATGAACCCCACAAAATCCCATCCTGCGTCGAGTGTCATTCGCCCCACAAGATCCGGCGGATCGTCTATCAACCGACGGGCGCCGCCAACGAGGATTGCCTCCATTGTCACACCAATCCCGACCTCTATATGGAAAAGGACGGCCGACGCGTCTCCCTCTTCGTCAACAAGGACGCCTTTTACCTGGGCAAGCACAAGGGGGTCGCCTGCGCCCAGTGCCACACCCAGGTGAATCCCTCCCTGGACCGGGCCTGTGCGCCCATCACCCAGCCAGTGGACTGCGGCATCTGCCATGCGGACCAGGTCCGCGAATACCAGAGCAGCATCCATGGCCGGCTGCAGGCCAAGGACGACCCGGACGGACCGGTGTGTCTCGACTGCCACGAAAAACACGCCACCCAGGATCACCTGCTGCCGACTTCCTCCACCTACGCCCGCAATATCCCCGAACTTTGCGCCCGCTGCCACCGGTCCGGCGAAGTGGCGGCGCGGCGGCTTGAGTCGGAGATTCCCGATATCGTCAACAGTTATGTCATGAGCATCCACGGCAAGGGTTTGGTGGACAGCGGCCTGGTGGTCTCCGCCTCCTGTACCGATTGTCACAATACCCACAATATTCTACCCAAGGAGAGCCTGGCGTCGGCCGTCAACCCGGCCAATATTGCCGTTACGTGCGGTCGCTGCCACCACGGCATTGAAGAAACCTTCAAGCTGAGCATCCACTGGCCGGAAAACGTCGACACGGACAAAAAGCTGCCCACCTGCGAGTCCTGTCACACATCGCACACCATCAGCCGCACCGACAGGGAAGGCTTCCGCTTCCGGATGATGGAACAGTGCGGCCAGTGCCATGAAGCGGAAGCCGGCACCTTTTTCGACACCTACCACGGCAAAGTGTCCCGACTGGGATCCGAGGGCGCGGCCAAGTGCTACGACTGTCACGGCACCCATAACATCCTGCCCAGTGACCACCCCAACTCCATGCTCAGCCTGCGTAACGTCGTCGACACCTGCGCCCAGTGCCATCCCGGCGCCCATCGGCAGTTCGCCGGCTATCTGTCCCACGCCACCCACCACGATCAGGACAAATATCCCTTCCTTTTCTATTCTTTCTGGTTCATGACCATCCTGTTGGTCGGCACCCTGACCTTTGCGATTCTGCACACCCTGGCCTGGTTGTGGCGGTTGTGGCGGACCCGCGAGCAATGGATCCCCTATAAAAAGGCCCAGGCACCGCACAGGTATTATCGCCGCTTCAACCGTACCCAGCGTTACATGCACCTCACCATGATGCTGAGCTTCTTCACCTTGGCCCTGACGGGGATGGCTCTGAAGTTTTCCTACATGGGCTGGGCCGTCTTCACCAGCGATCTGCTGGGCGGATTCGATTCCATGGGCACCCTGCACCGGATCGCCGCCGTGGTTCTCATCGCCCTGTTCGTGTTTCACCTCGCCCAGGTGATCTCCATGAAACGCGAATCAGGCCAAAGCTGGCTCAAGTTCCTGTTCGGCCCCGATTCCATGATGTTCACCCTGACGGACATCAAGCAGATCTGGGGACACCTCAAGTGGTTCTTCGGCAAAGGCGAGCGGCCGTCTTACGGGCGCTGGACGTACTGGGAAAAGTTTGATTATTTTGCCGTTTTTTGGGGCGTGATCGTCATCGGCTCGACGGGCCTGATGCTCTGGTTCCCCGAGCTGTTCACCTACATCCTGCCGGGCTGGTCCATCAACGTGGCGACCATCATTCACAGTGACGAAGCGCTGCTGGCCGTGGGCTTCATCTTCACCGTCCACTTCTTCAACACCCATTTCCGACCGGACAAGTTTCCCATGGATCCAGTCATCTTTACCGGACGCGTGCCCCTGGATGAGCTGCAACATGACAAACCTGGCGAATACGACATTTTCGTGGCCGGCAAGACGCCCGAGGAGATCGAAGCGGCCCTGGTGGAGCCTTTCCCGGACAACGCCTCGAAATTCTTCCGCATTTTCGGCTTCACCGCCCTGTTCATCGGACTGACCCTGATCTTCTTCATCGTCTACACCATGCTGTTCGGTTATCGATAGCCAGACGGCTCTCTGCGGCGGAGCGCAGGCCCCGATTTGCGCTCCGCCACACCCGTAGCCAGTCGTTCCAAATCCCGGCAAGATGCGGCCAGGGCGGAACTGGTCTCTCGACGGGTATCCACGCTTGGCCGTGTTCAACACCACAGCGGCGCTGCGCGCCGCACTCCGTTGCGGTCGGAACAACGATAACCCTTGCGTCGCGCATCGTATTCAACACCTGTCCTCCGCCGCGTGATGTACATCCCGAAAGACCACCTGCCACCAGCACCTTCTCTGTGACAAAGCCTGGCACCATGTCACGTAAACCGGCGAATGGTCGTTTGGGGGTCGTAGGGCCGAAAGGATGATTCTTACACCGGCCGGATTGACGCGCTCAATCGACACATCTCGATTTGTCTGATGACTGAAATCTTTTCTTGTGACAGAGCCTGGCACCGTTGCCGAACCGGCGAAGGGACGACGGGGCGAATCGGCGACAAACTATTTGGGCGTCGGTACAGAGCACCATCACCACAGAGAAGCTGCGTTCGCAGAGATTCCCCGGATGATTCCATCGAGAGCCGGCATTCTCTACGGTATCCTCCACGGTATCAATCCAAC